>NZ_JBLUPW010000004.1:0-219979 GCF_048068175.1 Pseudomonas sp. NY15356
ACGTTGATTGGTTTCATCCTCTGGGCGCTGCGCGCCCGGCGGATAACCCAGGTGGTGGCCGAGCTCGGCATGCAGGGCGCGCTCGATCAAGGCCTTCTTGAACGCCGCAGACGCATCCTCGATAGCCTCTGCAGTCATCAGGCCCTCACCGAACTGCTCCAGCAGCTCTTTGGGGATTTTAGGCAGGTCACGCAGGGGTTTCTTTTTGGTTGGCATACATGCACCTCTTACTCATGTTATGCCCGAACACAAAATTTCTGACACCCTCCCTCCGGCTGCCAGCCACCGCCCAGGGCCTTGTAGATCGCCACGATGCCCTGGTACAGCTCGACCTCGCCCTGTGCCTGCGCATCCTCGGCGCTCAGCCGCTCGCGCTCGGCATCGAGCAGCACCAGGTAGTCCACCGTGCCTTCCCGGTAGCGAACCGACGCCAGGTCGGCTGCTTTGCGGCTCGCTTCGCTCTGGCGCATCAAGGCCAACAAGCGTTGCTGGCGCTTGCCGTAGTCGCTGAAGGCATTGGAGGATTCTTCCAGCGCCAGCAAGACCTGCTGTTCATAGTTGGCCAAAGCCCCTTCGGCATCGGCCTTGGCCCCGCGTAGGCGAGCCCGCACGCTGCCCAGGTCGAATGCCGCCCAGGTGATGCTCGGGCCCAGCGCCCAGGCATTGGCCGCCGACGAGCCGATCTGCGAACCGCGCGCGGCGGTAAAGCCCAGGAACCCGCTCAGGCTCACCCGTGGGAACAGGTCGGCCGTGGCCACCCCCACATTCGCCGTGGCCGCAGCCAACTGGCGTTCGGCGCTGCGAATGTCCGGACGTCGGCGCAGCAGTTCGCCCGGATCGCCCACCGGCAATGCCTTGGCGATGGCCGGCAGCGCCTTGGGCGAGAGGTCGACACTCAATGCATCCGGCCGTTGGCCAAGCAGGGTGGCGATCCGGTTGCGCGCCCGCACCTGTTCGGCCTGCAATTGCGGCACCGTCGCCTCTACCGCGGCAAGGCGGGCGTCGGCGCGTACCACGTCCAGCTCGTTGCCCACGCCGGCATCGCGCAACGTCTCGGTGATGCTGCGCGACTCCTGCTGGGTCTTGAGGTTGGCCAGGGCGATCTGCTCGCGCAGCTGGGCACCGCGTAGCTGGCCGTAGGCATCGACCAGTTCTGCGATCAGGCTGACCTGCAACTGCTGCAGGTCGGCCGCCGCAGCGGCCTCCTGCGCCTGGCTGGCCTCGATCTGCCGCTGTATGCGACCGAACAGGTCCAGCTCCCAGGCCATGTCCAGGCCCAGGTCATAGCGTTCGCTGTTAACTCGGCGCTCGGTCTGGCCGGGGATCTGGCCTTTGCCGATCTCGCTGCTGGCGCGGCTGGTGACCACTGGCAACTGGTCGTTCTGCGCATCCTCGCGGATCGCCCGGGCCGCCTTGAGCCGGGCGAAGGCCACGCGCAGGTCGCGGTTGCCGTCCAGCGAGGTTTGCACCAGCTGGTTAAGGACCGGGTCGTCGAACTGCTTCCACCACACGCTTTCGAAGCGGCTACGGTCGAAGGCCTTGGCCGGTGCCTGGGTATCGATGTGCGCAGGCTCGGTCTGCGGTGCCTGGTAGTCCGGGCCCACCGCGCAAGCCGCCAGGGCCAGTGCCAGCAAGCTCGGGGTCAGGGGTTTGAGCAGGTTCATGCATGGCTCTCCAGCGAGGGCGTGCGCTCGGCCTTGCGGGCCTGGCGACGTTCGACGAAACGGCGGATCAGGAAGAAGAACACCGGGGTCAGGAACAGGCCGAACACCGTCACGCCGATCATCCCGCTGAACACCGCCACGCCCATGGCATGGCGCATCTCGGCACCGGCACCGGAGGAGAACACCAGCGGCACCACCCCCATGATGAAGGCGATCGAGGTCATCAGGATCGGCCGCAGGCGCAGGCGGCAGGCTTCCAGCACTGCAGCGAGCGGGTCGAGGCCCTCGGCCTGTTTGTCCTTGGCGAACTCGACGATGAGGATGGCGTTCTTGCATGCCAGGCCCACCAGAACGATCAAGCCGATCTGGGTGAAGATGTTGTTGTCACCGCCGGAGATGATCACGCCGGTGATGGCCGACAGCAGGGTCATCGGCACGATCAGGATCACCGCCAGCGGCAGGCTCCAGCTTTCGTACTGGGCCGCCAGCACCAGGAAGGCCAGCAGCACGCACAGCGGGAAGACGAACAGTGCCGTGTTGCCTGCCAGGATCTGCTGGTAGGTCAGGTCGGTCCATTCGAAGGTCATGCCGTTGGGCAACTCCTGCTTGAGCAGTTTCTCCATGGCGGCTTCGGCCTGGCCAGAGCTGTAGCCCGGCGCTGCACCACCGTTGATTTCGGCGGTGATGAAGCCGTTGTAGTGCATCACCCGGTCGGGGCCGGAGGTGTCGCTGACCTTGAGGAAGGTCGCCAGCGGGATCATCTCGCCCACGTTGTTGCGCACCTTCAACTGGCCGATCTGCTCGGCGTCGAGGCGGAACTGCTGCTCGGCCTGGACGTTGACCTGGTAGGTGCGGCCAAAGCGGTTGAAGTCGTTGGTGTACAGCGAGCCCAGGTAGATCTGCAGCGTCTCGAAGATGTCGTTGATGGCCACGCCGTGGGTCTTGGCCTTCTCCCGGTCGATGGCGGCATCGACCTGAGGCACGTTGACCTGGTAGCTGGTGAACAGGCCTGCCAGCTCCGGCACGTCATGGCTCTTGGCGATGATGTTCTGGGTTTCCTTGTACAGCGCTTCGTAACCCAGGTTGCCACGGTCCTCGATCTGCAGGCGGAAGCCGCCGATGGTGCCCAGGCCCTGCACGGGCGGCGGCGGGAAGATCGCGATGTAGGCGTCTTGGATGTCAGCGAACTTGGCGTTCAGCGCCGCCGCGATGGCTGCCGCCGACTGGCTTGGGTCCTTGCGTTCGTCGAACGGCTTGAGCGGGGTGAACACGATGCCGCTGTTGGGGCTGTTGGTGAAGCCGTTGATCGACAGGCCCGGGAAGGCCACCGAGTCGGCCACGCCAGGTTGCTCCAGGGCGATTTCGCTCATCTTCTTGATCACCGCTTCGGTGCGGTCGAGGCTGGCTGCGTCCGGCAGTTGGGCGAAGGCTACCAGGTACTGCTTGTCCTGGGCCGGCACGAAACCGGTCGGGGTGGACGAGAAGCCCAGGTAGGTCAGGCCCATCAGCCCTGCATAGACGAACAGCGCGATGCCGCTGGAGCGGATGACCCGGCGTACGCCGCCGACGTAACCATGGCTGGCGCGGTCGAAGAAGCGGTTGAACGGGGCGAACAGCCAGCTGCCCAGGAGTTTTTCCAGCAGCAGCGAGAAACGGTCCTTGGGCGCGTGGTGATCCTTGAGCAATACCGCAGCCAGGGCCGGCGACAGGGTCAGGGAGTTGAACGCCGAGATCACGGTGGAGATGGCGATGGTCAGGGCGAACTGCTTGTAGAACTGCCCGGTCAACCCGGAGATGAATGCTGCAGGTACGAACACCGCGCACAGCACCAGGGCCGTGGCGATGATCGGCCCGGTCACTTCGCTCATGGCCTTCTGCGTCGCCTCCAGCGGCTGGAGGCCCAGGCCGATGTTGCGCTCGACGTTCTCCACCACGACGATGGCGTCGTCCACCACGATGCCGATGGCCAGCACCAGGCCGAACAGCGACAGCGCATTGAGCGAGAAGCCGAACAGGTGCATCACCGCAAAGGTACCGATCAACGACACCGGCACGGCCATCAGCGGGATGATCGAGGCACGCCAGGTCTGCAGGAACAGGATCACCACCAGGACAACGAGTACCAGGGCTTCGAACAGGGTATGCACTACCGCCTCGATGGAGCCGCGCACGAACACGGTCGGGTCATAGACGATGCTGTAGTCCATGCCCTCGGGGAAGTCCTTCTTCAGCTCGGCCATCTTCGCCCGCACTTCGTCGGAGATCTCGATGGCATTGGAGCCTGGGCGCTGGAAGATCGGGATCGCCACCGCCGGCTGGTTGTTGAGCAGCGAACGCAGGGCGTACTGGCTCGAACCCAGCTCGACCCGGGCGATGTCCTTCAGACGCGTGATCTCGCCGTTGTCGCCGGCGCGGATGATGATGTTCTCGAACTCTTCCTCGTTGACCAGGCGGCCCTGGGTGTTGATCGACAGCTGGAAGCTGGTCGAGCCTGGGGCGGGCGGGGCACCCAGCTGGCCGGCGGCGACCTGGCGGTTCTGTTCACGGATGGCCGCCACCACGTCGCTGGCGGTCAAGTTGCGCGAGGCGGTCTTGTTCGGATCCAGCCATACCCGCAGGGAGTAGTCGCCCATGCCGAACAGCTGCACATCGCCCACGCCACCCAGGCGTGCCAGCTCATCCTTGATGTTGAGGATGGCGTAGTTGGAGAGGTAGAGCATGTCGTAGCGGTTGTCCGGCGAGGTCAGGTGCACGACCATGGTCAGGTCGGGCGAGGCCTTGTCGACGGTGATCCCGATGCGCGTCACTTCCTCTGGCAGCTTGGGCTGGGTGCGGGTCACGCGGTTCTGCACCTGTACCTGAGCATTGTCCAGGTCGGTGCCCAGGGCGAAGGTGATGGTCAGGGTCAGCTTGCCGTCAGCGGTCGACTGCGAGGACATGTACAGCATGTTCTCGACGCCGGTGATGGCCTGCTCGAGGGGCGCGGCCACGGTTTCGCCGATCACCTTGGGGTTGGCGCCGGGGAAGTTGGCGCGCACCACCACGGTGGGCGGCACCACTTCGGGGTATTCGCTGATCGGCAGCTGGAACAGCGCGATGGAGCCTGCGATCAGCAACACCAGCGACAGCACGGCGGCGAAGATCGGCCGTGTGATGAAGAATTTGGAGAAGTTCATCGGCATCGATCCTTAACCGCGAGGTGCTTGGGCACTGGCGACTTTGTCGTTGGAACCGGCCACCGTCGGGGTCGGGTTGCTGGCCTCCAGGGCCTGGCGCTGGCGAGCCAGGGTGGCGAGGGTCTCTTCGCTGGCCATCGGGGTTTCCTCGGGCGTTACCGGGGAGCCTGGGCGTACGCGCTGCAGGCCCTTGACCACGATGCGGTCATCCTTGCTCAGGCCGCTGCGCACGATGCGCAGGCCTTCGAGCTTAGGCCCCAGCTCCACGGCGCGGTAGGCAGCCTTGTTGTCCTTGTCCATGACCAGCACGAACTTCTTGCCAAGGTCGGTACCCACGGCTTCGTCGTTGATCAGCACCGCGTCATATTTGGCGCTGCCGACCAGCTTCAGGCGTGCGTACAGGCCGGGGGTGAAGCGGCCGTCGCGGTTGTCGAACACGGCGCGGCCACGGATGGTGCCGGTGCGCGGGTTGACCTGGTTGTCGACGAAGTTCATCTGGCCCAGGTGCGGGTTGCCGGTTTCGTTGGTCAGCCCCAGGTACACCGGGGTGCTCTGGCCGCGCTGGCCTTCGCGGGCCAATTGGGTGTACTTGAGGTACACGCGCTCGTCGGCGTCGAAGTAGGCGTAGACCTTGTCGGTGGACACCACCGAAGTCAGCGGAGTGACATCGGCGGTGACAATGTTGCCGGCGGTGAACTGGGCACGGCTGACCCGCCCGCTGATCGGTGCGGTGACCCGGGTGAAGCTCAGGTTAAGGCGGGCCAGGTCGAGCTGGGCCTGGATCGCATCGACCCCGGCGCGGGCTTCGGCAGCGGCGCTGCTGCGCGATTCGGCCAGTTCGGCGGAGATGGCGTTGCTGTCGCGCAGGCGTTCGCCGCGGCGCGCTTCGTTGGCGCTGCGGATGGCGGTGGCCTTGGCTTGTTGCAGTTGGGCCTCCAGACGACGGACTTCGGCCTGGAAGGGGCGTGGGTCGATCTGGAACAGCAGGTCGCCCTTGTTGACCTGGGCGCCTTCGGTGAAGGCCACCCGGTCGATCTGGCCCGACACGCGTGGGCGCACCTCGACGGTTTCCGGGGCTTCCAGGCGACCGGTGAACTCGTCCCATTCGTTGATCGGCTGCTCGATCACCTTGGCCACGCTGACCTTGGGTGCGGCGGGCGCCTGCACGGCTTCCGGGGCTCTGCCACACGCGGCGATCACCATCACTGCCAATGCAGCGAGCGGAAAGCGCAAGGGTTTGAATGATTGTTCCATGGAGAACTCCGCCAATAATTGGATAGTGGGCGGATTCTGCGAGTCTTGCGCGCGAGGAACGAATCGAACGGGGCGAAGGTTATTATCAAGCGGAATGATAGGTAGGGCGGCGTCATCGATCAGGACACATGAAAGCCAAGTATCCCGACAGGGGGCCGCGACGCGGCCCCAGGGCCTTCAGGCCTGTGCGGCAAATTGCGCCAACCGCTCACCATCGAGACGGTAGCGAATCCACTCATTCTGGGGTTCGGCCTTCAAGGCGTCGTAGAAGCGAATCGCCGGCTCGTTCCAGTCCAGCACGCTCCACTCCAGGCGTCCGCAGCCCTTGGCCACGGCCTCGCGGGCGATGTGCCGCAGCAATTGGCGGCCGGCACCGTCGCCACGTTGCTCTGGGGTGATGTACAGGTCTTCCAGGTAGATGCCATTACGGCCCAGCCAGGTGGAATAGCTGTAGAAATACACGGCAAAGCCGATGGCCTGGCCATCGCGTTCGCAGATCAGGCTGTGCACGGTGCTGCCTTCATCGAACAGGGTGCGTTCGATATCGGCGAGGCTCGCCACCACTTCATGGCGGGCGCGCTCGTAATCGGCAAGCTCGGTGATGAAGGCAAGGATCTGCGCAGCGTCGGCGCGTACGGCGGGGCGAATGGTCAGGCTCATGGTCGGGCATCCTTGAAGGTGCAGGGCAGGGCGCTTCGGACCGATACAGTCATGTGTATCGGTGCAATTTAACGTAACTGTACGGGTCGCAAGGAAAATCGCTCCGCTAGTGTGACAACACAACAACCCCTTGTGGAAGCCCACCATGCTTGGATCCATCGATCTGCTCTCCGCCTTCGTGCTCTTTGCCTTCGTCTCCTCGATTACGCCAGGGCCGAACAACACCATGCTGCTCGCCTCGGGGGTCAACTTCGGTGTGCGCCGCTCCATTCCTCATGCCCTGGGTATCAGCATCGGCTTCATGGTGATGGTGCTGGCGGTGGGCTTCGGCCTGGGCGAGCTGTTCAAGGCTTGGCCGCCGCTGTACACCCTCCTGCGCTACGTCGGTGCGGCGTACCTGTTGTACCTGGCCTGGAAGATCGCCACCTCCGGGCCGATGTCCGGCGATACCAAGGGCGCAGGCAAGCCGCTGGGCTTCTGGGGGGCGGCGGCATTCCAGTGGGTCAACCCCAAGGCCTGGGTGATGGCGGTGGGGGCGATCACCACCTACACGCCTGCCCAGGGCTATGTGCTCAACGTGATCGTCATCGCCGCCTTGTTCGCCCTGGTCAACCTGCCCAGCGTCGGTATCTGGGTGATGTTCGGCAGTGCCTTGCGCAACTTCCTGCAGAACCCGCGCTGGTTGATGCTGTTCAATGTCCTGATGGCCCTGTTGTTGGTGATTTCGTTGTACCCGCTGCTGTTTGTAGAATCGTCTTTTTCCTAGACCGATGAGTACAGCAAAGCGATGCAGTTGATTCCCTGGTCCCATGAAAGCTCCGAAGGTTTCACCTTGCGTGGCTGGCGGTCACCGGCCAGCGGGCGGCCGTTGCTGCATTTCCTGCATGGCAACGGGTTCTGCAGCCTGGCCTACCAGCCCATGCTGATGACGCTGGGCGAGCACTTCGACCTGTGGCTCAGTGATGTGCAAGGCCATGGCGACAGCGACCATGGTGGGCCCTTCCGGGGCTGGAACCGCAGCGCCGAGCTGGCGGTCGAGGCGTTCGAGGCCGGGCGGGGCGAGTATGGGGACGTGCCGCGTGTTGCGCTGGGCCATAGCTTTGGCGGTGTGCTGACGGGGTTGATCCTGGCCAGCGAGCCGCACCTGTTCAGCCGCGCCATGCTGCTCGACCCAGTATTGTTCAGCCGACGTATGCTCGGCGTGATGGGCGTGGCTGCACTGGTCGGGCTGCACCGCCGTCACACCTTGGCACGCAAGGCCGCGACCCGGCGCAGCCATTGGCCCGACCGCGAGGCGGTCACGGCATCGCTGCAAGGCCGGGGCATCTTCAAGGGCTGGAGCGAGGCAGCATTGCAGGCCTATGTGGAGCATGCCGTTGGGGAGTGCGGAGAAGGGGTGGTGCTCAAGTGCCGGCCCAGCCGGGAAGCGGAGATCTTCAGTTCGTTCCCCGAGCGGATGTGGACCCACCTTCTGCAGATCAAGGTGCCGACGTCCATCCTGTATGGCGAGCATACCTATCCGTTCGTCCCCCATTCGGTACAGCGGCTGGCCGCGCTCAACCCCTATGTGAGCGCTCGGCAGGTGCCCGGGGGGCATTGCTTCATGCAGGAGGATCCGGCGGGGGCGGCGCAGCAGGTGGTGACCTGGCTGCTCGCCCACTGACAAGTTTGCATGTGCTGTAGGAACGCGACCGGGCCAGGCCAGATCAGGCCACATCGACCAGGACGATCTCGCTGTCCTCGACGGCCGTTACCTGCAACACCTGCTCCTGCTCGATGGCCACGCCATCCCGGGCTTTGGCTCGCAGGCCATTGACCTCCACCAGCCCCTTGGCAGGCACCAGATAACCCCGGCGCCCCGCGTCGAAGCGGTATTCGGCGCTTTCGCCAGCACGCAGGGTTGCAGCCACCAGGCGCGCATCGGTGCGGATGCGCAGGCTGTCTTCATCGCCGGTCCGGCCGCTGGCCAGGGTCACGAAGCCTTCACCGCGCTCGCCCTTGGGGAAGGGCCGGGTGCCCCAGGACGGTGCGTCGCCGACCCGCTCAGGCATGATCCAGATCTGGAAGATCCGCGTGTCGACCTTTTCCAGGTTGTATTCGCTGTGCACGATGCCGGTGCCTGCGCTCATTACCTGGACGTCGCCGGCCTCGGTGCGGCCTTTGTTGCCCAGGCTGTCCTGGTGGGTGATCGCGCCTTCACGGACGTAGGTGATGATTTCCATGTCCCGGTGCGGGTGTGGCGGGAAGCCTCCGCCGGCGGCGATCAGGTCGTCGTTCCAGACGCGCAGGTTGCCCCAACTCATGCGCGCCGGGTCGTAGTACTCGGCGAACGAGAAGTGGTGGTGGGCATCGAGCCAGCCGTGATTGGCATGGCCCAGGCTTTCGAACGGACGCAGTTGCAGCATGGTCGTGCTCCTTGAATCGGTTGATGGAGCCATGATGCGCCAAACAAAGATCGAAAATAAGCGTAAATATCGGCTTGTTTTGATCTATTAATTAGATTTGTGTTCTTTGGGTAAAGCCTGCGATTCATCGCCTAATCCACTGATCTGCAAGCATTCGCTGGCGATTTTTCCCAGATGGGGCGAACATGCCCGTTGATTCAATATTCAACGGAGTGACCGTGCCTCACGAGCATCCCCAAGCCCCTGCGGACCTGGCGCCGCCGGCCCAACTGCCCTGGTTCCGCCGCTTGGCCGCCCGCCTGCTGGGCCGCGGCCTGACCCGCCTGCAAGCGCAGCACCGCGATTCTTGGTTCCTCGGCCATGCGACCGGCCAGCGTAGCGGCCATGCCGATGGCATGCGCGAAGGCTACGAGCGTGGCCGGGTCGAAGGCTACGAAGCCGGGCGTCAGGTGCTGGTGATCCGCGATGTCCGTCCCGACGCCGCTGGGGTACCTGGCCAGGACGACAAGCTGTTCGACGACTGGCGCCTACCGCTGACCGCCGAATTGAAAAAGCGCTTCAAGGCCGATGTCGCCCAGCGCCTGCCTGCCGAGGCCCAGCCCAGCGCCGCGCAATGGAAGCTGATCTTCAGCGATACCCCGTCCACCTGCGTGGTGGCCGGCGCAGGCGCAGGCAAGTCGACCTCGTTGGTGCTGCGCATCCTGCTGTTGCGCCATTACCTGGGCTACGAGCTCGATGCCATGACGGTGGTGACCTTCACCCGCGAATCGCGCAAAGACTTCATCAAGCGCCTGGTGCAGGTATTCGCACTCTGGCAGCTCGATCTGCATCCCGCCCAGGCCCGCGAACTGGTGCGTACCTTCCATTCGCGCATTCTGCCGCTTGTGCGCAGCCTGCCGGGCTTCGGTCAACTGCGGGCATTCGAGACCCTGGGGCAGGACCTGCCTGCTGGTGGCGAAGCCAACGCCGAGGGCAACCCGTTCGACCTGCGTTTGAATGACGCCCAGCGTCAGCAGCTGAACCTGTGCTATCGCGACCTGCTGCAAGGCAACCCACGCTTCGCCGAACTGATCGGCGCGTTGCGACGCGAAGCCCTGCAGCTCAAACCCCTGGACCCGGACCACCCCGACGTGCAGAAGCGTGTGCAGGTGACCCAACTGGCTGCCCAGCGCGATGAAGAACTGTGCGACGTGATCGAGGACTTGTGGTTCGCCGCCGGCGCCTGGCCGATCAAGGGCATCGAGCCGTGCCGCGATACCGTGCAGATCCGCGGCAGCCGCTTCCACGTGCATGGCCGCCTCGAAGGGCTGGATGCCTGGGTGGTGCTGGGTTTCGACCCGTCCGAAAGCGCGCAGTACCAGCGCCCAGGCGCCAAGCTTGGGGTTCGTGCCGAATGGGCGGTAAAGCGCACCCTGTTCCAGGCTTTCTGCGACAAACCTTTGATATGGCTGGAAAACTATTCGGCAGCCAAGCGCCTTGCCGCCACCTTGGCTGGGGATGCCGTCGCGGGCCCGGGCTTCGAGTACAAGGTCAAGGGCGAACTGGCGCCGGCGCCATTGCTCGACGCGTTTGTCAGTGCCGCCAGCTTCATCGAGAACCTTGGCCTGGAGGTGAACAGCGCCGTGGCCGGCATGAGCTTCCCGCCGGGTGACAGCGATGCGTTGTTCTTCGAAGCGTTGGCGCTCTACTGGAAGGCCTTGGAAGCGCACCTGCTGGCGCAATCGCCACCGGTCATGACCTACAACCGCATGTTCGCGCTGTTCGGCGAGAACAACCCGGAGAACCTGCGCCTTTTGCCCGACCCGCTGCTGCGCCCGCTGGCGCACCTGATGATCGACGAGTTCCAGGACGTCTCGCCGCAGATCGTCAGCTGGTTGCGGGCGAGCCTGGCCGAGATCCGCAGGCGCGGCCCGGCCATGCACACCGGGCGTAACGCCGGGCACAGTTCGCTGATGTGTGTGGGCGACGACTGGCAGTCGATCTACGGTTGGCGGGGCAGCTCCCCGAAATACTTCATGGAATTCACCAAGGCCTTCCCGTCGCCGGCCAATACCCGGGTAATGCTGGTGGAAAACTATCGCAGCCAGCAGCACATCATCGATGCCGCCGAACACCTGGTAAAAGGCGCACAGGCTATCGCAGGCAAGAAGGCCAAGGCCAGCGGCCTGGCTGCCGAGCTGCCGCTGTCGCCGGTGAAAGTCTTCGAGCGCGACGAGGCCGCCTTGGCCAAGACCTTGATGGAACACTACCAACGGGGCGAAACGGTCATGATGCTGTTTCGAAAAAGCTCCGATAAGTCATTGATGGATCAGCATTTGTCAGCGGTGTACAAGGCGGACTCCAGCTTGCCGCCCGAGCAGCGCCGGCTGCGCCAGCTGACCTACCACAGCGCCAAGGGCCTGCAGGCCGACGCGGTGTTCATGCTCGGCGATTGCCAGTACCTGACCAGTTCACCCTACAAGAACCAGGCGTACCGCATGGCGGGCCTGGGGCGTGCCGGTGATGCCCAGGCATTCGACACGGCGCAGAAGGAAGAAGTGCAGCGCCTGGCCTATGTCGCGGTGACCCGTGCGGTCAGGCACTGCTATTGGCATGTGGAGGCCGCCAACGGCGAGTCGGCGGGTGCGCCTCGCGCGTCCGGCCAGGTGGTTGGCCGGCACGCGTTTTTCGAAGACCTGCGCGGTCAGTGAGCGTGCGCATCAAAGCGTTGCCATTGAGCGGTCACGCAGGTCGATGCAGGCAATGACGCCGAAGGGTCGGTGTCGCACACGTTGCCGTCGGTGAGGGGCCAGCGGGGCAGGCTTGGCTGGGCGAAGGTAGGCTACCGGCCTGTGCGCTGGCGCCAGGCCATAGCCAAGGGAGAGAGTTCATGCGTTCGCAGTGCAGTCCCAAGGATCACCTGCTAGACCTCGATGGCGTCGAGATTGCCGTGCGTTGCTGGGGGCCGGAAGATGGCATTCCGGTGCTCGCGTTGCACGGCTGGTTGGACAACGCCGCTTCATTCGACCGGTTGGCGCCCTTGCTCGACGGGTGCTTCGTGGTCGCACCGGACCTTGCCGGCCACGGCCGTTCCGACCATCGCCGCGACGACAGCGGCTATTACCTGTGGGAACACGCCGAAGACATGCTGGCCGTGGTCGACAGCCTGGGCCTAGGGCATTTTCATGTCCTGGCCCACGGCATGGGCACCGGTATCGCCTCGCTGCTGGCGGCACTGACCAGCAGCATCGCCAGTATGGTCTTTCTCGATGGTATGGGGGCGCCGTTCACGGTCGCCGAGGATGATCGTGTGGCGCACCTGGCCCGGGCCTATCGCCTCAAGCGCATGGTCCGGCGCAGCCGTCTGCAAGGTTTTGCCGAGCCTGGTGGGAGCCAGTTCGATGACCTGGATACCGCGCTCGCGCAACGGCGCAACCGGCTCGATGGCAATTTGTCCGCCGAGGCCGCACGGCTGTTGGCCCAGCGCGACCTGTTGCAGGTGGGCGAGGGCTATTGCTGGCGCCACGACCCGCGCCTGGTGCTGCCCGAACCCATGCCCTTGACCGAGCGTGAAGCCTGCGACCTGCTCAGGCAGATCGCCTGCCCGCTGTACCTGATGCTCGGGCGCCAGGGCGCCTTCGCCGGGGACGGTTTCGAGCCTCGACAGGGGGCTCTGCCTGGCCACGCCCGGGTCACCTGGCATCCGGGAGGGCACCACTTCCATCTCGAAGGCCCGGACCGCACCCTGGTCGACCTGATCCTGCGGGTGCTGGCCACCCATGACCATGGCCAGTTGCAGCGTCTGGTCAACGAGTAGCCGCGCGAAACGGGGGCTGTCGGTGCACCTTGGGATGGGCTATGTTGCCCAGGTACCTTTTCCCAGGTCGCCCAAAGGAGCTGCGGCATGCCACCGTTCGTCATCCAGCATATCGATCATATCGTCCTGCGGGTCCATGACCTGGACCGCAGCATCGCCTTCTACCGTGACCTGCTCGGTTGCCAGGTGAGCCGAACCCGGGAAGACCTGGGCATGGTGCACCTGGCGGCAGGCACGTCGATGATCGACCTGGTGAGCCTCGATGGGCCGCTAGGGCGCCCAGGCGGGCCGGCGCCGAGCGGGCAGGGGCATAACCTGCATCACTTCTGCCTGCGCATCGAACCTTTCAACGCGCCTGCGCTGATCGGCTACCTGCAAGCGGCCGGGGTCACCGTGGAGCCTGCGGAGAAACGTTATGGCGCCGAGGGCGAGGGGCCCTCGCTGTATTGCTTCGACCCCGACGGCAACCAGGTCGAGCTCAAGGGGCCGGTGTCCTGTGAGCTTGGCCCGCGATAAGGGCCAAGTCCTTGCCAGGCGACGGTAATCGGGTGCTGCTCCTGAGGTCTTGCGCAGCGGTGCCTCCCAAATACCCCGCGAAATCAATTGGTTATCAAGTTTTGTAAGAGGATGCCTTTGCTCTTGCTTGCGATGCGCGATAGTCCAGGCGCCGCCAAACGCGACGTCAGGCGGCCGAGTGGAGGCATTACGGAGGTGGATGCCGGGCATGGATGCCCGGCAAGCGGCGCAGGGCCATGGATGGCCCTTCGCCGCGCCCCACCGGGAGTAATGCCGGAGCGAGGGAACCCCGGAGCGCAGCGCAGGGGCCGGATGCAGGAGCCAGCGGTTTTTGCCTACTTTTGCCCAAGAGCAAAAGTAGGTCGCCGTAAAGGCGAAAAGGTGAATCAGCGCCGCCATGGCGTATGGAGTTTTCGCGATTCCAATGCACTCGATGTTTGTTGAACCTGGAATCGTTGGTATTGATTTAAGCGAACAGTCCGTTTGCGATGGCGACGCTGAATCACCTTTCCGCCCTTACGGCGGGTCACTTTTTGTCAAACGCGACAAAAAGTAACCAAAAAACGCTGGCTCCTGCATCCGGCCCCTGCGCTTCGCTCCGGGGTTCCCTCGCTCCAGCCTTGCTCCGGCGGGGCGCGGCGAAGGGCCATCCATGGCCCTGCGCCGCTTGCCAGGCATCCATGCCTGGCACCCACCTGCGCAAGGCTTTCGCTCGGCCTCCTGAAGTCGCGTTTGGCGGCGCCTGGGCTATCGCGTATCACAAGCAAGACCAAGAGCAGGAGAGAACAAGCGAGCTCCAAGCCGTACCCCGTTTCGCTGGAAGCCGGCGGAGGCGGCGCGGGCGCTTGGCATCTCCCGTGCGACCCTGTATCGGCGGGTGCATGAGCACCGTATCGAAATGCCCAGAATGAAGCTGTAGATCCATGAGAGAGCTTTTTTCTGACGCGATAGCCCAGGCGCCGCCAAACGCGACGTCAGGCGGCCGAGTGGAGGCATTACGGAGGTGGGTGCCGGGCATGGATGCCCGGCAAGCGGCGCAGGGCCATGGATGGCCCTTCGCCGCGCCCCACCGGGAGTAATGCCGGAGCGAGGGAACCCCGGAGCGCAGCGCAGGGGCCGGATGCAGGAGCCAGCGGTTTTTGCCTACTTTTGCCCAAGAGCAAAAGTAGGTCGCCGTAAAGGCGAAAAGGTGAGTCAGCGCCTCCATGGCGAATGGAGTTTTCGCGGTTCCCATGCGCTCGGTGTTTGTTGAATCTGGAATCGTTGGTATTGATTTAAGCGAACAGTCCGTTGGCGAGGGCGACGCTGAATCACCTTTCCGCCCTTACGGCGGGTCACTTTTTGTCAAACGCTGATGTTAGGCATGATCAATCGCCGGCAAGCTGCCCCACGAGCAGCGCTAGTTACGGGTAAAAGGCCGAAGATCTGGAATATTTCCTACAGATCCACCGATCAAGCAGAACACCTATAACGAGATGACTCTAAGCAAAGACAGCCCAACGAGATCATCATCGTGGCCCGACAGTCCCTTGCCCCACACGCCACACCCTCCCAGGCCGTGACCTTGCTGGTATTGGCCATGGCCACGGTGCTGGCGTCCGGCATCATGCCCCGCCACCGCGCCGACTGGCTGATGGAGAACCTCGTCCCGCTGGCCCTGATACTGGCCTTGGTCGTCGGTTGGCGCTGGTTGCGCCTGTCATGGCAGGCCTACCTGGCTATCCTGCTGTTACTGGCCGTGCATGAACTGGGGGCGCACTACACCTACGCCGAAGTGCCCTACAACCGTTGGTGGCAGAGCCTGTTCGACCAGTCGTTGAACGCGACCATGGGCTGGCAACGCAACCAGTACGATCGTTTGGTCCACCTGAGCTACGGCCTGCTGTTCTATCGGCCGCTGCGCGAAACGCTATGGCGTCTGACGCCCCTGCGTGGGGCTTGGCTCGCCTTTCTGGCGTTGAACCTGGTGCTGGCCACTTCGGCGTTGTACGAACTGATCGAATGGGTCGGTGGCCAATATGTGGGCACCGACACGGCCCGGGCTTTCGTCGCCACCCAGCGCGACCCCTGGGATGCGCAGAAGGACATGGCGCTGGCGCTTGGCGGGGCGCTGGCCAGTCTTGCGTGGGGCGCATTGCGGGGTGCTCGACCGCCCAGGTAATGCCGAGGAACATCCCGCGCCGACCTGGCGTCTCCCGACATATCGGAAGACGATCCAGAGGAGGTGCCCATGCCTGCCCCCGCCAAGACTCGGGAAGCTGCCGACCATGCGTTGCTGACGCTGCTGCGCCGCCATGGCGAGCCGCTGCCGAACATCGATGCGCCACTGTTCGGCGAGCTGTTCGACCGCTATGCCGACGCCAAGGTCGTGCTGATCGGTGAGGCCAGCCACGGCACCCGGGAGTTCTACCGGGCTCGGGCCGCCATCACCCGACGGCTGGTGGAGCGGCACGGCTTCACCATCGTCGCGGTGGAGGCCGACTGGCCCGATGCCGGCCAGCTCGATCGCAAGGTGCGGGGCCTGGGGACCGCGCCCACCCGCGACCCGGCGTTCGCGCGCTTTCCCAGCTGGATGTGGCGCAACGTCGAGGTGCGCGAGTTCATCCACTGGCTGCATGGCCACAACCAGCCCTTGGCAAGCGAGGCGCGTATCGAGTTCCGTGGCCTGGACATCTACAGCCTGCGCAACTCCATGGCCGAAGTGCTGGCCTACTTGGACCGCACCGACACCGAGCTGGCGCGAGAGGCCCGCCAGCGCTATGGGTGCCTGACCCCATGGCAGGACGACCCAGCCTTGTATGGGCACTTCGTCGAGCGCGGTGGCCAGGTGCCATGCGAGGATGCGGTGGTGCAGCAGCTCAACAGCTTGCTGGTCGAACGCCTGGCGCGCCTGGCCCATGATGGCGAAGCCTTCTTCAACGCTACCCAGAACGCCCGTGTGGTGCGGGCTGCCGAACAGTACTACCGGGCCATGTACCGCGGCTCGGCGGCCTCCTGGAACCTGCGCGACACCCATATGTTCGACACCCTGCGGGCCTTGCTCGCCCATCGCGGCGAGGGAGCCAAGGCGGTGGTGTGGGCGCACAATTCCCATATCGGCAATGCTGCCGCCACCCAGATGGGCTGGCGCGGCGAGCTCAACCTGGGTCAGCTGTGCCGCACCGCCTTCGGGCAGGATGCGGTGTTGATCGGCATGAGCACCGACCGTGGCCAGGTGGCAGCCGCCGATGACTGGGATGCCCCGGTGCGGATCAAGCAGGTCCTGCCGTCACGCCCGGACAGCTGGGAACGCCGTTTCCTCGATGCCGGCATCGCGGCCTCGTTGACCGACTGGCGCGGGGAGGGCACGCAGGCATTGCGCGAGGCCCTGGCCGAACCTTTGCTCGAGCGTGCCATCGGCGTCATCTACCGCCCGGCCACCGAGCGCCAGAGCCATTATTTCGAGGCGTCGCTGGCCGACCAGTTCGATGCCCTGGTGTGGATCGAGCAGACCGCTGCCGTCACGCCGCTGCCGGTGCCCGAGAGCGCCAGCCACGAGGAAGACACCTTCCCGTTCGGAGTCTGATGCCATGAATACCTATTTTTCCCAGCACCCTGTGTTCAAAGACCGTCGCCAGGCCGGGCGCGCCCTGGCCCAGGCGCTCAAGTCGCGGGTACAAGGCCAGCCGCTAGTGCTCGCCTTGCCCCGTGGCGGCGTGCCGGTCGCCTATGAAGTGGCCAAGGCGTTGGCTGCGCCACTGGACCTGGTGCTGGTGCGCAAGATCGGCGCACCGGGCAACGAGGAGTTCGCCGTCGGTGCCGTGGCCGAGGGCAACCCGCCTTACTGCGTGGCCGACCAGGCGATGATGGCGCTGTTCGGCGCCTCCCAGGATTGGTTCGACGCCGAGCGTGATCGGCAACTGCTGGAGATCCAGCGGCGCCGCCGGGCCTACTGCGGGGATCGCCCAGCCCCTGATGTGTCGGGCCGTGAGGTGGTGTTGGTGGACGATGGCGTCGCCACCGGCAGCACTGCCCGTGCCGCCTTGCTGGCCCTGGCCGCCATCGGGCCGTCGCGCTTGCTGTTCGCTGCCCCGGTGGGCGCGCGGGAAGCGGTGGCGATGCTGCGCCCCCTGGTCGATGAGCTGGTATGCCTGGAAATGCCCGAGCCGTTTCGTGCGGTGGGGCTGCACTATGACCGGTTCGAGCAGACCAGCGATGACGAAGTGGTGCGGCTGCTGGCGGCCAGCAGGATGGGCTGAGCGGTCCCATGGTGTCCCGACCATGTCGCTTGTCAAGGCGCGTGGTCGGGTTTGCATGGCTATCCGGGCAAAGCCGATTATTCTTCAACAGACCTTGCTGCGATCCTGGGCGGCTCGTCCTGTCGTGCTTCGCGCAATCGTGCACAACCCACGGCCTGGGTGCATTGGTGAATGGTAGTGCGGGGCACCTTCGGCCTATAGCTCATAGACGGAGGCAACCCATGGCGGTTATCGACAGCACGTCCACAGGCAGCAGTGCGCCCCAGCGCGGCATCACCCGGGAGGAGCGCAAGGTGATCTTCGCCTCATCCCTGGGCACCGTGTTCGAATGGTATGACTTCTACCTCTACGGCTCCCTGGCCGCGATCATCGCCAAGCACTTCTTCGCTGGGGTCAACGAAACCACCTCCTTCATCTTCGCCTTGCTGGCCTTCGCTGCAGGCTTTGCTGTGCGCCCGTTCGGCGCCATCGTGTTCGGCCGCCTGGGCGACATGATCGGGCGCAAGCACACCTTCCTGATCACCATCGTCATCATGGGCCTGTCCACGGCCGTGGTCGGCGTGCTGCCCAGCTACGCGAGCATCGGTGTGGCGGCGCCGATCATCCTCATCAGCCTGCGCCTGCTGCAAGGCCTGGCCCTGGGCGGCGAATACGGCGGTGCAGCGACCTATGTGGCCGAGCACGCACCCAAGGGCAAGCGAGGTTTCTTCACCTCGTGGATCCAGACCACTGCCACCCTCGGGCTGTTCCTGTCGCTGCTGGTGATCATGGCCTGCCGCACGGCGCTCGGGCCGGAGGCCTTCGAGGCCTGGGGCTGGCGCATCCCGTTCGTGTTGTCGATTCTGCTGCTGGCGATTTCGGTGTACATCCGCCTGCAGCTCAACGAGTCGCCGGTGTTCATGAAGATGAAGGCCGAGGGCAAGGCGTCCAAGGCGCCGTTGACCGAGTCGTTCGCCCGTTGGGACAACCTCAAGGTCGTGATCATGTCATTGCTCGGCGGTACCGCGGGGCAGGCGGTGGTGTGGTACACCGGGCAGTTCTATGCACTGTTCTTCCTGCTGCAGATGCTCAAGATCGACCCCCAGGCCGCCAACCTGCTGATTGCCGGTTCCCTGTTGATCGGTACACCGTTCTTCGTGCTGTTCGGCAGCCTCTCGGACCGCATCGGGCGCAAGAAGATCATCATGGCCGGCTGCATCATCGCTGCGCTGACCTACTTCCCGATCTTCAAGGCGCTGACCGAGTACGGCAACCCGGATGTATTCGTGGCCCAGGAGCAGAACCCGGTGGTGGTGGTCGCCGACCCCGACCAATGTGCGTTCCAGTTCGACCCGGTAGGCAAGGCGCGCTTCACCAGCTCCTGCGACATCGCCAAGAGCCTGTTGGCCAAGCGTGCGATTCCCTATTCCAATGAAGATGCCGAACCCGGCAGCGTGGCGCAGGTCCGCATCGGTGACCGGGTGATCCCAAGCTTCGAAGGGGCCGGGCTGGCTGCGGCGGACTTCAAGGCACAGGGCGACGCCTTCACCACGACTCTGGGCACTGCACTCAAGGAGGCAGGTTACCCGGAGAAGGCCGACCCGGCGAAGATCCATTACCCGATGGTGTTGCTGTTGCTGACCCTTCTGGTGATCTACGTGACCATGGTCTACGGCCCGATCGCGGCCTGGCTGGTCGAGCTGTTCCCGGCGCGTATCCGCTATACCTCCATGTCGTTGCCGTACCACATCGGCAATGGCTGGTTCGGCGGTTTCCTGCCGACCGTGGCGTTCGCCATGGTGGCAGCCACGGGGGATATCTACTACGGGTTGTGGTACCCGATCGTCATCGCGGTGATGACGGCGGTACTGGGGATCTTCTTCCTGCCCGAGACCAAGGACCGCGATATCCATCATGCATGAGCGGGGCTGCTGCGCAGCCATCGCGGGGCAAGCCGGCACCCACAGGGGCTCGCGACAACAATGGCCTGTGGGAGCGGGCTTGTCCCGCGATCAGGGCGGGTCCGATATCGCCGTTGCCCGGCAAGGGCTTGCTGTTGATCGCGGGGCCGGTCGGACCGCCGCTCCTGCAGAGCCCGCGACAACGGGTTATCACCTAGTCGAAACAACCCCGCAAGGCATAGCGATAGCCGATGTCGACGCCCGCGCAATCGCCCCGGCTGTGGGTCTTGTTCAGCACGAACTCGAACGCCGGCTCGTACAGCCCGTCGCGCAGCACTGCCCCGGCAAGCACCTCGACCCGGTACCAACCGTTGTCCAGTTCGATAATCGGCCGGCCCGGTTGCTGGTAGCGCACCAGCAGATCACCCAGGGCCTTATGGGTGAAGTGCTGCAGGATGCGCCAGGTGAACAGCATCAGCGCGCGGTGCTGCACTTGCAGTACATAGCCCGGACGGCGGTGCTTCAGGCGGCTGCCGGGGGCGAGCAGGGCGGGGGTAGCCTCGTCGAGGCTGAAGATGATCCGGTAGGGCAGGTTCTCGACCCCAGCCAGCGGCAGGACGATGCCGTCGAACACCGCCTGGTCACCGACATCGCTGCTGGTGAACGCCCCGGCCAGGTCATCAGGCAGGTCGTGTTCTTCTTTGTAGCGTTGTAGCAACTGGATATCGCCGAGGATGAAATAGTCGACCAGGTCGTTGAGTACTTCGCTGAATTCGTAGCGCATGGGTTTTCCTTGTTATGGCTGCGCTTGTTGCAGGAATCGGCACTTTAGCGGAAGGCTTGGCGACATTCACTCCGGGCGCTGTGCTCAGTGGCGCTGGGCGATCTGGATCAGGTTGCCGCAGGTGTCGTCGAACACCGCCACGGTCACCGGCCCCATGGCGGTCGGCGGCTGGGTGAAGCGTACGCCCGCCGCGCACAGGCGGGTGTATTCGGCCTGGATGTCGCGCACGCCGAACGAGGTGGCGGGGATGCCATCGGCCTTGAGAGCGGCCTTGTAGGTCCTGGCGGCGGGGTGGGCATCAGGTTCGAGCAGCAGCTCCACACCGTTGGGGTCGTTGGGCGAGGTGAGGGTCAGCCAGCGGTGCTGGCCCATGGGGATATCGTGCTTGGGCTCGAAGCCCAGCACATAGTGATAGAAGGCCAGGGCCTTGGCCTGGTCGTCGACCAGGATGCTGGTGATCACGATTTTCATAGGCACGTCCGTTCTGCAGGCGGTTACCTGCAAGTAAAGACGTAATACGTATGTTCACCACCCTGTGCGGCGTGTGGAGGCGGGGTTGTCCCGCGATCAAGGGCGAAGCCCTTGCCGTGCGGCCGCGCTGGTAGGGCCAGCCCGGCCGCGGGTCAACCCGCTCTGGTGGTCAGTGTTTGCGCAGGAGCGCCAGCAGATGCTGGTTCACCTGCTCGGCCGCCTCCATCTGCACCATGTGCCCGACGCCAGGTATCACTTTTGACTCGGCCTCCAGCCCTTGGGCATGGCTGGCTGGAATGATTGCGTCCTCAGCGCCCCAGATCACCATCACCGGGACGTTGCCGAGTACACCGCGCAGATCGTGCCGTTGCCGGTCGCCGTCGGCGATGGCCGTGGCCAGCTGGCGCAAGGCGTTGTCCACGCCCTCCAGGCGCTTGAACTTGAGCATGTCGTCGAGCATCTGCCGGGTGACCAGGCCCGGGTCGGCGAACAGCTGGCTCATCTGCGGCTTGAGCGCGTTGCGGTTGCCGGCCTCGACGAAACCTTGCAGATAGCGCCCATTGATCGCCTCGCCGAGGCCCGCGCTGGCCACCAGGCCCAGGCTGGCCACCCGTTGGGGGGCCAGGCGCGTCAGGTTCAGGCTCACCGCGCCGCCCATGGAGTGGCCGACCAGGTGGGCCTGAGGGATCTGCAAATGGTCGAGCAAGGCCAGCACCGCTTCGCTCAGTTCATCCAGATCGCCCCGTTGCAGGGCCTTGGCCGACTCGCCGTGGCCGGGCAGGTCCAGGGCGATGACTCGACGCTCCACGGCCAGGGCCGGGTGGTTGAACAGCCAGTTGTTGAGGTCGCCACCGAAACCATGTACCAGCACCAAGGGCGTGCCGCCTTCGCCGAGTTCGAACCAGCGTAGCAGGCGGCCGGCTATTTCGGCCTTCTGCGGTACTGGGCCCTGGGCCTGCTCGGCACCCTCCTGGGCGACGAACTCGGCCTGGAAGCGCTGTACCACTGCATCGATTTCGGCATCGTCGGCCTCGCCTTCCACCACCACGGCGAGCAGGGCGCCCACCGGCAGGGTCTCGTCGGGGCGCGCCACCAGGCGGCGCAGCACGCCGCTGAAGGGGGCCTCGACGCTGCTGCTGATCTTGTCGGTCTCCACGTCCAGCACTTCGTCGCCTTTGGCGATTGCGTCGCCTTCTTCCTTGAGCCAGGCGTCCACCCGGCCCTCGGTCATCGACAGGCCCCACTTGGGCATGGTCAGGGTATGGATCTGGCTCATGCGGCGCTCCTTGCGGCTTCGATCACCTTGCGCACGGCGGCCTCGATTTTCGCCGCATCGGGGATGTACAGGTCTTCCAGCGCATCGGAGAACGGCACCGGCGTATGGGGCGCGGTGACCATCTCGATCGGACCCTTGAGGGCGCCAAAGGCCTTCTGCGCGACCAGGGCGCTGATGTCGGTGGCCATCGAGCAGCGCGGGTTGGCTTCGTCGATCACCACCAGCCGGCCGGTCTTCTCCACGCTCTCGAGGATGCTGTCTTCGTCCATCGGGCTGGTGGTGCGCAGGTCCAACACTTCGCAGTCGATACCCTGGCGGGCGAGGTTGGCAGCAGCTTCCATGGCCACGTGGACCATGCGCCCATAGGTCACCAGGGTCACGTCGTCGCCGTCGCGCAGGAAGTTGGCCTCGCCGAAAGGCACGCTGTAGAGCTCCTCGGGCACTTCGCCCTGCATGCCGTAGAGCAGCTTGTGCTCACAGAAGATCACCGGGTCGTTGTCGCGGATCGCCTGGATCAACAGGCCCTTGGCATCGTAGGGCGAGGAGGGGCACACCACCTTCAGGCCCGGGATATGCGTCCACAGCGAAGTGAGCATCTGCGAATGCTGGGCCGCGGCGCGTAGGCCGGCGCCGTACATGGTGCGCATCACCAGCGGGGTGACGGCCTTGCCACCGAACATGTAGCGGAACTTGGCCGCCTGGTTGAGGATCTGGTCCAGGCAGCAGCCGGCGAAGTCGACGAACATCAGTTCGCACACCGGGCGCAGGCCTTGGGTCGCGGCGCCGACGGCGGCGCCCACATAGCCGATTTCGGACAGCGGCGCATCGAGCACGCGGCCGGGGAACTGATGATAGAGGCCCTTGGTGACCCCGAGCACGCCGCCCCAGGCATCGTCCTCGCCTGGCGCCCCGGCGCCGCCGGCAACGTCCTCGCCAATGATGAACACGCTGGGGTCACGGTGCATTTCCTGGGCCAGGGCTTCGTTGATGGCCTGCTGATAGCTGATCTTTCTTGCCATGGTGGTTCTCCTGTTGTTCTTGTTGTCCGGCCTTACGGGTAGCTGACGTAGACGTCGCTGAGCAGGTCGGCTGGCTGTGGCTTGGGGTCGGACTTGGCGCGGCGCACGGCGTCTTCGATCAAGTCCGCGACCCGGGCGTCGAGGGTGTCGAGCTGCTCGTGGCTCAACAGGCCGGCGCGGGTGGTCTTGTTGCGGAACTGCAGCAGGCAGTCGCGGCTTTCACGCAGGTTCTTCACCTCGTCCGGGGCGCGGTAGGTCTGGGCGTCGCCTTCGAAGTGGCCGTAGTAGCGGCTGAGCTTGACCTCGATCAACGACGGACCTTGCCCCGCGCGGGCACGCTCGATGGCGGCGCCGGCGGCTTCGTGCACAGCGAAGAAGTCGAAACCATCGATGGTCACCCCAGGCATGCCGAAGCCTGCGGCGCGGTCGGCGATATGGTCGCAGGCCACCGACCAGGTCGAGGCGGTGGCCTCGGCGTAGCCGTTGTTCTCGGCGACGAAGATGCACGGCAGGTTCATGATCGAGGCCAGGTTCATCGCCTCGAACACCGCGCCTTCGTTGGAGGCGCCGTCACCGAAGAAGGCCACCGATACATCGTCGCGGCCCCTGATCTTCGCCGCCAGTGCGGCGCCGGCCACCAGGGGCGCACCGGCACCGACGATGCCGTTGGCGCCGAGCATGCCTTTCTCCAGGTCGGCGATGTGCATCGAGCCGCCCTTGCCGCCACACACGCCGGTCTTCTTGCCATAGATTTCCGCCATCATGCCGTACACATCCACACCCTTGGCAATGCAGTGGCCATGGCCGCGATGGGTCGAGGCGATGCAATCGCTGTCGCGCAGATGGGCCATGACCCCGGCGGCGGAGGCTTCCTCGCCGGCGTACAGATGGACGAAGCCGGGGATCTCGCCGGTGGCGAACTCCACATGCAGGCGTTCCTCGAAGGCGCGGATGGTGCGCATCACTTCATAGGCATGCAGCAACTGCTCGGAACTCAGTTGAGTGGACATCTTGTTGTTCTCCAGGGTTGTCTCAACACAGGGTTGCAGCGAGGCACCGGTGGTCCTTCGGGACCGCCAGCAGGTGATGTCGGGCGGCGTAGGCCAGTACGGCCTCGACGTCCACGGTCAGCGGGCCGTTGGCGTCGAGGGTGACGGTGGGGGTGTCGTGCTCGGTGAATTCGATCTCCCGCTCACCATCCAGGGCCAAGGTGCCGCAGGGTAGGCTCAAGGGGTAGGCGATGCCTGGCTCGAGCCGGCCCGAGGCGCCGATGCCGCAGCCCTGCAGCAGGCCGGGGGCCAGCGGCGCGAGCAGGGCATGCTGGGCGTGTGCGTCCAGGTGCACCCAGGCGCCGTATGGGTCCAGACGCGATACCGGGCACCACAACCCGCACAGGGCGGAAAGGCCGATGGCATGGGGCTCGGCGAAGCAGGCGAAGACCTCGGCCAGGTCTTCGCTGCGAGAGAGCGCTCGGGCGCCGATGAAGCGCTGGGGTGACACGGCCACTTCCACCAGCGCCCATTCGCACACGTCCTGTTCCGGTACCTGCACCAGCAGGCGCTTGTTGCGGCGCAGGCCGATGCTGGCGGGCACCCGGCCAGTGGCCTGTAGCCCCCCAGCCAAGCCGGCGCTGGTGGCCTCGCGCAGTTCCGGGAAGGCGTTGTTGGTACCGGTGGACAGTGTCAGCAGCGGCACGTCCCCGGCTTCGGCGGCCACGGCCTTGTGGGTGCCGTCGCCGCCGAGCACGGCGATCATCGCTACGCCCCGTTCAACCATCAAGCGCGTGGCCAGGCGGGTATCGGCAACGGTCTGGCTCAGCGGCAGGTCGAGGATCTCCAGGGCCGGCCAGTGCTGGTCTCGTGCCACCGGGCCTTGGCTGGCCTTGAGCACGGCGGCGGCGATACCGGTCATATCGCTGGGCAGCAGCACCTGGGCGATGCCCGTGGCTCCGAAGGCGGCCAGCAGGCGCTGGATGGTCGAGGCCTTGTCGGTGCTGGAATAGAGGCCGGCAGTAGCGGTCAGGCGGCGCAGGTCGCGACCGGAGGCCGGGTTGGCGATGATGCCGATGGTCGGGGCAGGTTGCGTCATGGCGCACCTCGTTTTCTTGTTTGCCAGGGGCTGGAGCAAGGGCGGTGCCAGTTTTGCCATTTCGACTCGAAGTGCCCGTGCCAGAGCGGCTGCGCCCGGTGCTCGACGACCCCCGAGCGGTACCAGGCGAGACGCCGGGTGCCAGCTGCGCCAGGCGCAGGGCGAGACGCTGAGACGCAGCGTCTCAGGCGTGCCGATGATCACGCGGCGCTTGTCGGGCACTTCGTCGAGGCGCTTAATGGCCGCACAACGACAAGAACACGAGAACCGGAGGCCCGATGCTTGCCGCGAACTCCCGAGCCCATGTCGACTGCGTCAGCCGTGTGCTGAAGAACGCCGACCGCTTGCCCCAGGCACCGGTGCCGACGCTGATCCTCGACTCGTGGCGCCGCTCCATGGAGCTCTACCGACTGGACCCCGGCTCCTTGCAGGGGCCGCGTATCCTGTCCCAGGACCTGCTCAACGAGTGCCGTGAGCGCGCCGAACTGTTCCTGCGTATCGCCAGCGATGCCGTGGCCCGGTTGCACGAACGGGTGCGTGGCGCCGACTACTGCGTGCTGCTCACCGATGCCCAGGGGCGCACCATCGACTACCGGGTGGAGTCGACGATCCGCAATGACTGCCGCAAGGCTGGGCTGTACCTGGGGACTTGCTGGTCGGAGGGCGAGGAGGGCACTTGTGGGGTAGCCGCCGTGTTGACGAGCAAGGCGCCGATCACCGTCCACAAGCGCGACCACTTCCGCGCCGCCTTCATCGGCCTGACCTGCAGCGCGGCCCCGGTGTTCGATCCGCAGGGCGAACTGTTGGGGGTGGTGGATGTGTCGGCCTTGCAGTCGCCCGACGATCGGCGCAGTCAACACTTGATCCGCCAATTGGTGGAGCAGACCGCGCGGGAGATCGAGAACGCCTTCTTCATGCACAGCGCCCAAGGCCATTGGGTGATGCGCGCCCATGGCACGCCAGGCTACGTGGAAAGCCAGCCGGACTACCTGTTGGCCTGGGACGCCGATGGCCGCCTGCACGCTATCAACAGCCTGGCGCGCCAGCGTTTGCTGGAGCGCCTTGGCCGGTTGCCGGGGCATATCGGCGAGTTGTTCGACCTTGACCAGCTGCGCCGGGCCAGCGATGCCTCGGCCCAGCACCTGCCGGGCTGGGATGGGCTCTACGGTCGAGTCAGCGCGCCCCAGCGCCGGGCCCGGACGCTGTTGCCCCAGCAGGCCCAGGACGCGCGCATCGAACAGCACCTGCGCCTGGCCACGCGGGTCAAGGACTGCAACCTGGCCGTGCTGGTACAGGGCGAGACCGGCGTGGGCAAGGAGGTATTCGCCCGCCAGGTGCATCAGCAAAGCCTACGGCGTAACGGCCCATTCGTGACGCTCAACTGCGCAGCGATCCCGGAAAGCCTGATCGAGAGCGAGCTGTTCGGCTATGTGGCCGGGGCTTTCACCGGGGCTTCGAACAAGGGCATGCAGGGTCTGTTGCAGCAGGCCGATGGTGGTACCTTGTTCCTCGATGAGATCGGCGACATGCCGTTGAATCTGCAGACCCGCCTGCTGCGGGTTCTGGCCGAGGGCGAAGTGGCGCCCTTGGGCGCGGCACGGCGCCAACGTGTGGACTTGCAAGTGATCTGCGCCACCCACCGGGACTTGGCGGCGATGGTGGCCGATGGGCGTTTTCGCGAGGACCTGTACTTCCGCCTGGCCAATGCCCGTTTCGAGTTGCCGCCGTTGCGTGAGCGGGACGACCGCCTGGGGTTGATCCATCGGTTGCTGGCCGAGGAAGCCCAGGCCTGTGGCGTCGACGCCAGGTTGACCGATGCGGCGCTGGAGGTGCTGCTGACCTATCGCTGGCCCGGCAATCTGCGCCAGTTGCGCCAGGTGCTGCGTTACGCCTGTGCGGTGTGCGAGGGCGGGCAGGTGCTGCCTTTGGATCTGCCCGAAGAGGTGCGTGGTGCAGGGGCTCCCAGCGAGGCGGTTGCCTCCAGCCCCGCACGGCAGGTACTGCTCGATGCTTTGATCCGCCATCGCTGGAAGCCGGCGGAGGCAGCGCGGGCGCTTGGCATCTCCCGCGCGACCCTGTATCGGCGGGTGCATGAGCATCGTATCGAAATGCCCAGAATGAAGCTGTAGATCCATGAGAGAGCTTTTGTTTTTCTATCGCAGGCTCCGCTAGCATCCCACGATGCAAGCGGAGCCTGGGCCGTATTTGCACGGCTGAGAAGTATTAAACCAACCGAACAGTTGTTCCCACAGATACAGAGATACAGCGGGCGCCACTGAGCGCTGTGGGAGCCGGCTTGCCGGCGATTGGGCCGGGCAGGCAACCAACCGGCATAATTTTTCGCCGCCGCCGCTTTTGCTCTTGCTTTTCCTACGCGATAGCCCAGGCGCCGCCAATCGCGACGTCAGGAGGCCGAGTGGAAGCCTTGCGCAGGTGGGTGCCAGGCATGGATGCCTGGCAAGCGGCGCAGGGCCATGGATGGCCCTTCGCCGCGCCCCGCCGGAGCAAGGCTGGAGCGAGGGAACCCCGGAGCGAAGCGTAGGGGCCGGATGCAGGAGCCAGCGTTTTTTGGTTACTTTTTGTCGCGTCTGACAAAAAGTGACCCGCCGTAAGGGCGGAAAGGTGATTCAGCGTCGCCCTCGCAAACGGACTGTTCGCTTAAATCAATACCAACGATTCCAGGTTCAACAAACATCGAGTGCATTGGAATCGCGAAAACTCCTTTCGCCATGGAGGCGCTGATTCACCTTTTCGCCTTTACGGCGACCTACTTTTGCTCTTGGGCAAAAGTAGGCAAAAACCGCTGGCTCCTGCATCCGGCCCCTGCGCTACGCTCCGGGGTTCCCTCGCTCCGGCATTACTCCCGGCGGGGCGCGGCGAAGGGCCATCCATGGCCCTGCGCCGCTTGCCGGGCATCCATGCCCGGCACCCACCTCCGTAATGCCTCCACTCGGCCTCCTGAAGTCGCGTTTGGCGGCGCCTGGACTATCGCGCAGGAAAAGCAAGAGCAAGAGCAAGAGCAAGAGCAAGAGCAGGAAAGAACAAGCGAGCTCCAAGCCGTACCCCCGTTTCGGGGAATCCGCTGGGGAATCCTCCCCAATCCGTTTTGAATGCGAATGTAACCTGTTGAAAAACAGGAGAAATATTTGTGGCATGCCGCTTGCTCCGGCCCTACGCAGAGAACCTGTGTCCCCCGGAGGTGCAGCATGATGACCCCGCTCAAAGGCTCTGTCCTGTCTTCACTCGTGCTGGCCCTGCTGGGCTGGCAGGCGACTAGCGAGGCGGCGGTGCAATGCCAGCGTACGTTGGTGGCCAATGTGGTAGCACTGGACCAGCCGCTGATGTTCAACCGCCTTGGCGCGCAGAACGCCAACGGCATGATCTTCGCCTTGCGCCAGGATGTGGTCGACGACAAGCTGGTGCCCCTGAACCAGGGCGGCGCGGCGGTACCCGGCAAGGTCACCCTCCGCCCGGACAAACGCCCGCGGCCGATCGTGCTGCGGGTGGCCGCCGGTGACTGCCTGACGGTAAACCTCACCAACCTGCTGGCCTACCAGGCCAACCCCAACAAGCACGGCATCGACCATATCGAGACCGACGTCGAAGGCGAAGAGCTCGAAGTGGAAAACCCACTGGGCGAGCCGGTGATCGCCGACCAGCAGGTCGCAGACCGCCATGTGGGTTTCCAGGTCAACGGCATGCAGGCCGTCAACGGCATCAGCGACATCGCTGCCAACACCGGGCGCAACGGCAACTTCCTGGTGGCCCCCGGCAATACCCGCAGCTACACCCTCTATGCCGAGCGCGAAGGCGCCTTCGCCGCCACCAGCAAGGGCGCCACCTTTGGTGGCGAGGGTACCGCGGGCAATGTCGCCAACGGCCTGTTCGGCCAGGTGGTGGTGGTGCCCAAGGGCGGGCGGACCTACCGCAACACCCTCACCGAAGAAGAAATGCGCCTGGCCACCACCGGCCGTACCGCCACCGGCCAGCCTGTGGTCGACTACGAGGCCCGCTACCCACAGGCCCAGCCGTGGATCGCTGAAGGCAAGGCCGGCAAACCGATTATCGCCATGGTCGACGGCAACGAGATCGTCAACAGCGAGACCGACGCCATCGTCATGGGCCCCAACCCCGACGGCAGCTTCCCACCTTCGACCTACCCACTCGAATCCATCGGCAAGCGCAACCCGGCGTTACCCAACCGCCTGGACGCCTTCCGCGATTTCGCTTCGCAGTTCGCCGACGAAGTGGCCGTGACCCAGGCCTTCCCCGGCTACTGGGCCGACCCGGTCATGGGCCACGTGCTGGAGCCGGCCCGGGATTCGTTCATGATCAACTACGGTTCCGGCGGCATGGGCGCCGAGGTGGTGGCCAACCGCCTGGGGGTGGGGCCGATGCATGACTGCTTGTCTTGCGCCTACGAGGAGTTCTTCCTGAGCGCCCACACCGTGGGCGATGTCGGTACCTTGGTGGACGTGCCGGCCAACGTCGGCCTGGAGCAGATCCGCCCCGGCGAGACGCCACCGGCCAGCGCGGTGGGGGTCAAGGCCAACATGGCCCTGTACCCGTCGGAGCCGTCCAACGTACACCACAGCTACATCGGGGACTTCACCAAGTTCCGCAATACCCACAATGGCCATGAGCAGCACATCTTCCACCTGCACGGCCACCAGTGGCTGTTCAACCCCAACGATGACAACTCCGACTACATCGACGCCCAGGGCATCGGTGCCGGCGGCGGCTACACCTATGAGATCGCCAACGGCGGTTCGGGCAACCGCAACCGGGTGGCGGGCGATGCCATCTATCACTGCCACTTCTATCCGCACTTCGCCCAAGGTATGTGGGCCATGTGGCGGGTCCACGATGTGTTCGAGGAGGGCACGCGTCTGGAGGTAAGCGGGCAGACCGAGGAAGGCTTCCACAGCACCCCGTTCGCCTTGCGCAGTGGCAAGCCCGCGATCGGCGCCCGGGCCCTGCCGGATGGCGAGATCGTCGCCGGTACACCGATCCCGGCGATCGTGCCCCTGCCTGGCAAGGCCATGGCACCGATGCCCGGCAAGGTCACGGTGGTACCGAAGCTGGCCGAGACCCTGGTCGCCGAGCATGACGACGATGAAGCCGAGGAGGGCGATGACGATCATCTGGACGAGGCCGCCGCGCCGCGTGCCGTGGGCTCCCTGGCCCTGGTCGACCGCAGTGAGAGCAACCGCAATGCAGACGGCAGCCTGAAGAACCCCGGCTATCCGTTCTGGGTCGGCGGCATGGAAACCAGCGTCGGCCAGCGCCCACCGACCCCGCCGCTGGACATGCTCGACCCGGCCCTGGCCCAGCAACTGAAGAACAGCGGCAAGGCCCTGTGGGCCAACCTCGACCCCAACCAGGTCGATGGTTGGGACGGTGGCCTGGGCCGCCACGTGCTCGATGGCGTCTCCGCCGGAGGCGAGGCGGTGACCACCACCACCAAGCTGGATTTCTCCAAGGTGGTGCACAAGGCCAAGCCGATCTACCTCCCTGAAGAAGGCACCGATGTCGAACAGGCGGCGATGCAGTTCCACGCCCAGGCCGAGCACCCAAGCTACGCGTTGATTCCGGGCAGCGAGCCGGTGCCACGCAACTTCCGCACCAATGGTGCACTGCCGACGGCCGGTGCCCCGTACTACGAACCGTGCATGGACGACCGTGGCAAGCGCCTGACCCAGTCCTCGGGCGTGGGCGAGTTCTTCAGTGGGGAAAGCCTGAGCGGCATCAGCTTCCGTGGCGGCTCGACCTTCACCGCCGACCGCCCACGCATCTACAAAGGCGCCAACATCCAGTTCGATGCGGTGTACAACAAGGTCGGCTACCACTTCCCGCAGGCGCGCATCCTGGCCCTGTGGGAGGACGCCTGGCCGGTGATCACCAAGCAGCGCCCACCGGAGCCGCTGGTGATGCGCATGAACACCTTCGACTGCACCATGTACCAGCACACCAACCTGATCCCGTCGTTCTATGAAATGGACGACTACCAGGTCCGTACCCCCACCGATGTGATTGGTCAGCACATCCACCTGCCCAAGTGGGACCTGACCGCTGCCGACGGTGCCGCCAACGGCTGGAACTATGAAGACGGCATCCTCTCGCCCGGCAGTGTGGTCGAGCGGATCCAGGCCATCCGCAGCTTCAACGGCTGCACCGAAGGCGACCCGCGCGATGGCACCGCGGCCTGCCCGAAAGCCAAGCAACACCCGTACTTCGGCCGCTTCGGCCGGGCCGACTGGCTCGGTGCACGCACCGCCATGCAACGCTGGTTCGCCGACCCGCTGGTCAACGTGCACAACGTCGACCGCGGTCTGGGCACCATCTTCACCCACGACCACCTCGGCCCATCGACCCACCAGCAATTGGGCTTGTACGCCACCGTGCTGGCCGAGCCTGCCGGCTCCACCTGGTACCACGCCGAGACCGGCGAGAAGCTGTACAACCCGGCCACTCGCCAGGATGGCGGGCCGACCTCGTGGCAGGCGGTGATCCAGACCGGCGACCATGACGGCGATGGCAAGAACGACAGCTACCGCGAGTTCTTCCTCGAGTACAGCGACTTCCAGCATGCCTACGAGGCCGGCGTATACGTAGGCGCCGGCCCCGACGGCAAGCCGGACGCCCAGGCCTACCCGGCCACCGCCGACAGCTTCCGCTACGCCATCAACCCACCCGTACGGCAGAAGGCCTCCAACCTGCTGGAAGCCATCGTCGAGTCCCGTGGCGGGTTGGCCCCGGGTTGCCCGAGCCGCCCGTGCCCACAGGCGATCTCGGTGGATGACCCGGGCATGTTCGTCGTCAACTACCGCAACGAGCCGTTGGCCCTGCGGGTGTTCGACCCGAACAAGGTCGGCCCGGACGGCAAGCGTGGCATGCAGGCCGACGGCCTGGGCGGTGACCTGGCCTATGCCCTGCAGACCCGTACCGACCGCGCCATCCCGGCGATGAACCTGGCACCGTCAGCGATCACCTCGGCGGTCGGACCGACCGGAGGCACCACGCTGTTCCCGCCGCACGTCAACCTGGGCACCGAGCCGGGCGACCCGTTCACGCCGATGCTGCGCACCTATTCGGGCGACAACGTGCGGCTGCGCATGCATGCCGGCGGCCATGAAGAGGAGCACAACGTCACCCTGCACGGCGTGAAGTGGCTGCAGAACGGCTCCGGCTTCGGCAACAGTTCCAACTCGGGGTGGAAATCCTCGCAGATGGTCGGCATCTCCGAGCAACTGGGCTTCATGGCGCCGGTCTCGATGATCTCCAGCTCGGCGGCCACCAACGGCGACTACCTGTATTCCCTCGATGCGGCCCTGGAGGGCTACTGGAACGGCATCTGGGGCATCATGCGCAACTACACCGCCCAACGCCCGGACCTGTTCCCGCTGCCGAACAACCCGCAGCCGGTGGCCATGCGCAACACCGTGGCATTCGACGGCATCTGCCCGAAGACCACTGCCAACGCCACCGGCATCGGCAGCCGGCCGACGGTCAAGCGCAACTATGAAGTGGTCGCGGCGCTGGCCAACGACATCCTGGAGAACCGCCACGGGGTCAGCATCGCCGACCCGGGCGGGGTCGGCCAGCACGTCGGTGGCCCGCTCAAGGCCAATGGTGGCACCCTGGTGTTCAACAGCCGCAGCACCAGCATCCCGCTGGTCAGCGGGGTCGACCCGGAGGATGGCGAGACCTTCACCATCGGTGGCCACAGCGCGCCGTTGCACGATCCGACCGCGATCCTCTACGTGCGCAAGGCCGACCTCGACCCGACCACCGGCAAGCTCAAGCCTGGGGTGCCGGTAGAGCCGCTGGTGCTGCGGGCCAACGCCGGTGACTGCATCAGCATCACCCTGGAGAACCGCCTGCCGCTGGTCATGCCGGACCTGGCCAGCACCGCGGTGATGCACGGCGTGGTCAAGCGCGACCGCAACGACAGCGAGGGTTCCACGGCCTTCAACAACAACCAGATGCGCCCGTCCAGCCATGTCGGCCTGCACGCCCAACTGCTGGCCTACGACATCACCAAGTCCGATGGCACCAACGTGGGCCTGAACCCGGTGCAGACCGTACCGCCCCGGGCCGGCAACAGCGGCGCCTACCCGACCAAGGTGTACCAGTACTACGCCGGCCACCTGGAGCGTGAAGGCAAGCCGGTGCTGCAACTGGGGCGCACGGTGGACAACATCAACACTACCGCCATCGAGTTCGGCGGCCTGAACCTAACCCCGGCGGACCTGATCAAGCAGCCGCAGAAGGGTCTGGTGGGGGCCATGAGCATCCTGCCCCAGGGCGCGACCTGGACCGAGGACGGCGCCAGCCGTGCCCAGGCCACGGTCAAGGCCAACGGGCAGCCGGAGTACCGCGACTTCGTCACGGTGTGGCAACGCGCACTGAACATGCGCTGGGCCGATGGCCGGCCGGTGGAGGGCATCAATACCGAGGGCAACGGCGCGGCTGCCGACCCGCAGGACAACGGCAACATGGCGGTCAACTACAAGACCGAACCGTTGTGGCTGCGCTTTGGCATGGCGCCCGACTCGCCGTTCGGCCGCGCCGCAGGCCTGGGTTTCGGTGACGTGCCCAACGCCCACATGGCCTACAGCAACGACCTGGTCGGCGGCGACCCGCAGACCCCGGTGCTCTGGGCCAAGCCCGGCCAGCCGCTGCGCAGCCATGTGCTCATGCCTGGCGGTGGCAGCCGCGGCATGATCTACCAGCTCGATGGGCACCTGTGGCCGCTGCATGCCTATCAGGCCGAGAAGAGCGACGTCGATGGCTACCCGCTGGGGCTGCCTGGCATCGGCTCGGTGCGCTTTGGCTACAACCCGATGGCGATGTACGCGGGTTCCCAGGAAAGCGTGCTGCCGGCGGCGCACTTCAGCTTCATGCTGCCCAGCGCCGGTGGGGCCAACGCCGTGCCGGGGGACTACCTGTTCCGCGACTATGGCGCCTACGGCAACCTCTCGGGGCTGTGGGGCATCCTGCGGGTCACCAACGAAGCGCCACCGGCCACCGCCCCGGCGCAATGAGAGAAGGGGGAACGCGCATGAACAAGAAGAATCGTCCCGCGTACCTGGGGGTGATGCTGGGGGTGGCGCTGATCGGGCTGGGGCTTGCCTACGACAAGCTCTGGTGCGACCCCCGCGAGCTGCTGCAGGAGCCTGCGGACCCGCAGGGCCTGCACCGGCTCAGCCGCGATGGCGTGACCGTGGAGTTCGAGGCGCGGCCTCTGGACGGTGGCGCGTTGCGCGAGGGCAGCTTCGCCAACATCCGCTTCAAGGTCAGCGACCAGGCCAGCGGCCAGCCGCTCTCGGGCATGGCCCCGGGGGCCTGGCTGGACCCGGCACAGTCGGCCCCGGCCGGCGACCGCGACAGCAGCTGCAAGGCGCGGGTGGCGTTGTTCCTCAAGAGCAGCATCGGCGCGCGCCCCTTGCTCGACCTCAACAGCTACTTCCTGCTGGTGCTGAACAAGGACCCCAGCCTGACGGTGATAGACCCCACGGTCTCGGTGGGCGGGGTGACCAGCACGCTGGCCCGCATCGACCTGCCGGGCCGGCCTATGGACTGGGTGGCCACCGGCGATGACAAGCAGGTGTTCGTCTCCATGCCTGACCAGGGCCAGGTGGCGGTGATCGACACCGAGACCTTCACCCGCGTGGCCAACCTGGACGCGGGCGAGCAGCCGCTGCGTGTGGCCCTGCAGCCGGACCAGCGCCGGCTGTGGGTCGGCAACAACAGCGCTGACCCGGCCAAGGGCGGGGTCACCGTGATCGATGTGCTCAGCCGTGGCATGCTCAAGACGTTCATCACCGGCTCCGGGCACCACGAGATCGCGTTCAGCAAGGACTCGCGCTATGCCTTCGTCAGCAACCGCGACGCAGGCACCTTGAGCATCATCGACGCCGCCGACATGCGCCTGGCCAAGACCCTGCAGGTCGGCCCGCACCCGCTGTCGGTGGCCTATTCGGCACTGTCCCAGGCGGTTTACGTGGCCGATGGCAAGGAGGGCACGGTCCGGGTGATCGACGCCCGCAGCCACCAGCTGCGCCATACGGTCAAGGCCGAGCCTGGCCTTGGGCCCATGCAGTTCAGCGACGACGGCCGCTACGGCGTCGTGCTCAACACCCTGGAGAACCAGGCCCTGGTGATCGATGCCAGCAACGATCAGTTGATCCACCGTATCCCGGTGGCAGCCGAGCCGTACCAGCTGACCTTCACCAAAGGCTATGCCTATGTGCGTGGCCTGGCCTCGCCGAAAGTCAGCATGATCAACCTGTCGAGCCTCGGGGCAGGGCGCGAGCCGATCGTCCAGGGCTTCGAGGCAGGCCCCGCGGCGCCTCGCCAGGCCGGCGACCTGCCGCTGGCCCAAGGGCTGTCGGTTGCCCGCGACGACAATTCGGTGTTCGTGGTCAACCCGGTGGACAACACCACCTATTTCTATGCCGAAGGCATGAATGCGCCGATGTCCGGCTATAACAACCGTGGCCACCAGGCCCGTGCCGCCATCGTCATCGACCGCAGCTTGCGCGAGCTGGCCCCTGGGGTGTACGGCTCGACGGTGAAGCTGCCGGCGGCGGGCAGCTTCGACGTGGCTTTTCTGCTCAACCAGCCGCAGATCATCCATTGCTTCAGCACCAGCGTGGCGGCATCGCCGGATGCACCCAAGCGCAAGGGCGTGCACGCCCAGTTCCTCGGCAACGGCCAGCCGGCCTTGCAGCACAGCGAATTCGTCGCGCGGGTGCGCATCCTCGACGACAACGGCGAGCCGCGCCTGGGCCTGCGTGACCTGAGCTTGCGCTACTTCCTGGCGCCGTCCTCGATGCCTCGCAGCCTGCCGCTCGAAGAAGTGGGCGACGGCGTGTACCAGGGCTCGCTGCAACTGGCCGAGGCCGGTGCCTGGTACCTGCATGTGCAGTCGCCGACCCTTGGCCGTACCTTCGCTGAAGAGAACTACACCAGCCTGCGTGTCCTGCCGGCCGCAGCCTCTACCGCTTCCCAAGGGAACCCAAGGAGTGTGCGATGAACGCCAAGCTCGCTTGCAACCTGATCGCCCTGAGCCTGCTGATGACCAGCCACCTGGCCCAGGCCCATGCCGGGCATGACCACAGCGCTCATGCCCCGCAACCGCCGGCGGCCCGCCAGGAGAAGGCCAGCGTGCGCTTTGCCGATGTCTCGCTGCTCGATCAGGACGGCATGCCGGTGCGCCTGGAGAAGGACCTGGTGGGCGACCGCCTGGTGGTCATGGGCTTCATCTACACCAGCTGCACCACGGTCTGCCCGGTGGTGTCGTCGATCATGTCCAAGGTCCAGCAGCAACTGGGCGGGCGGGTCGGCGAGGAGATCCAGCTGGTGTCGATCAGCGTCGACCCGCAGCGCGACGACTCCAAGCGCCTGCTCGGCTACGCCAAGGCGTTTCAGCATGGCCCGGGCTGGAGCTGGCTGACCGGCTCGCCCTACGCCATCACCGAGACCCTCAAGGGCCTGGGCAGCTTCAGCGCCGACCTGAGCCAGCACCCGCCGCTGATCCTTGTGGGTGACGGGCGCAGCGGCCACTGGACACGCTACTACGGCTTCACCGACCCGGCCGTGCTGATCGCCGAGATCAACCGCCTCAGCGCTCGCCGTGTACACGCCAAGAGTACCGCCATCGCCGGCGGGCCGGATCGCCAGCAGGAGGTACAGCCATGAGCACCACCAACACCCGCCGTATCGGCATGCGCGGCCTTGACTGGCTGACCCTGGTCGGCTGCCTGTGGATCCTCGCCTCGGTGGCCATGGCCCACGAAGGCCATGCCCCGGCCGGGCCGGCCCCGCAACCGGCGCCGCAGCCGATGGTCAGCGGCAGCGGTACCCGGGATGCACAGGCCTGGTTCACCGACACTGTGCTCAAGGACCAGGATGGCCGCGAGCTGCGTTTCTACAGTGATGTGCTCAAGGACAAGGTGGTGATGCTCAATGTCATCTTCACCCACTGCAACGACGCCTGCCCGTTGATCACTCGCAAGCTGCGCGAAGTGCGCGAGGCCATGGGGCCGGAGCTGGCGAGCCAGGTGACCTTCGTATCCATCAGCAGCGACCCGCTCAACGACACGCCGGCCGCGCTCAAGGCCTTCGCCCGCAAACAGGGTGTGGACGGGTCGAACTGGCTGTTCCTGACCGGTGACAAGGCCAATGTCGATTTGGTGCTGGGCCGCCTGGGGCAGTTCCTGCCCAGCCCCGAGCAGCATTCCACGCAATTGATCGCCGGCGACGTGGCCGGCAAGCGCTGGAGCAAGATCCGCCCCGACGCACCGCCCGCAGCCATCGCCCAGCGCATGCAGCTGCTGGCCCAACCCCTGGCAGGCCGGTGAGTGCCATGAGCCTGTACACATCCCTTGTAGGAGCGGCCTTGTGCCGCGAACGGGCGCGAAGCGACTGCAAAGCCTGCACTTGTGGTCAACCGGGTACAACCCGGTTGCCTGGTTCGCGACACTGGGCCGCTCCTACAGGGGCGTGGTGGGCCTTGTGCCTGGGGTTGCTGCTGTCCGGCGCAGCCGCGGCCCTGGACCTGACCGAGCAGGAACAGGCCGGCAAGCGCCTGTACCGCGAAGGCCTGTCGAGCAGCGATGCCCAGTTGCTGGCCCGGGTAGGTGCCAGCGACATGAGCGTGCCGGCCAGTGTGCTGCCTTGTGCCAGCTGCCATGGCAATGACGGGCGTGGCCGCGCCGAGGGTGGGGTGCGCCCGCCAAGCCTGGACTGGCAGCGCCTGGCCATGGGGCAGGGTGAGCGCCAGGCCAATGGCAGGCGCTACCCGGCCTATGCCGAGGCCAGCCTGGCCCGGGCTATCCAGCAGGGCCTGGACCCGGCGGGCAACCGCCTGGACCCGGCCATGCCGCGTTTCGAGCTGACCCTTGCCGACCAGCGCAACCTCACGGCCTACCTCAAGCGCCTGGGCGAGGAACGCGACCCCGGCGTCGAGCCGGACGTGCTGCGCCTGGGCACCCTGCTGCCGGCCAGCGGGCCGCTGGCCGAGGCGGGCAGGGTGGTGCGCGCGGTACTGGAGGATGGCCTGGCGCAACTCAACCAGCAGGGCGGTATTCATGGGCGGCGTCTGGAACTGGTGGTGCGCGACCCCGGCAGCGACCCGCAAGACGCCAGGCAGGCACTGGGCAGTCTGCTGGACCAGGCACAGGTCTTTGCCCTGGTCAGCCCGCTGGCCCCCATGCTCGACGACGAGCTGGCCGCAGCCCTTGAGCAACGGGGCGTGCCGCTGGTCGGCAGCACGCCCCGCAGGGGTGCCAGCCCCCAGATCTTCGACCCCTTGCCCGGCCTGCCCGAGCAGCTGCTGAGCCTGGCCGGGCATGCCAGGGCCGGCCTGGGCCTGCCGCCTGAGGGGTTGCAGGTGGTCTATGCCGGCCCGGAGCAGGCCGCGAACGCCCGAACAGTGCGCCAACGCCTGCAGGCTGCAGGCTGGGTAACGGGCCCGGTGCAGGCATTCGCTGGCCAGGCGGTGCCGGGCCAGGGCATCGTCTTCCTCGGCCGTGCCCAGGCATTTGCCGAGCTGGCGACGGCTCTGCAGGCGGCCGGACGCACACCCTACCTGTTCGCTGCCTCAAGTCAGGTGGCCGGCGCCTTGCCGAGCCTACCGGCGCAGTGGTCCCAGCGCGTGTTCCTGGCCTATCCCTTCGTCCCGGCGGACTGGACGCCACAAGGGCTCGTCACCCTGGCCGGGCTGCGTGAGCGCCAAGGCCTGGACGGCCGCCAGGCGTCGCTGCAGGTCAGCACCCGGTGCGCCCTGGTGCTGATGACCGAGGCCCTCAGGCAGGTGGGCCGCGACGCCAGCCGCGAACAGCTGGTACAGGCCCTGGAAGGGCTGCATGACGTCGAGACCGGCCTGACCCCGGCCTTGGGTTTCGGCCCGGGGCGGCGCCAAGGTCTGGTCGGGGCCCATGTGGTGCAAGTGACGCTGCCCGGTCCGCAGTTCCATACCGCGGCGGCGTATCGCGCGATGCCGGACACACCTTGAACGGAGGTTGCCATGCGAATCCTCTTGCTGTGCCTGCTGCTGGGCCTGGCCCCGGTCAGCCAGGCGGACCTCGCCGCGGCGCGAGTCAATGGCGTGGAAATCAGTGTCACGCGCCTGGAGCGCTACTTCGCCGAGTACCTCCAGGACCAGGGGCGGGCGCTGACCAGCATCCGCAGCCCGACCCTGTACAAGCGCCTGCGCGACCAGGCCCTGGACGAGCTGATCGACAAGGAACTGTTGTGGCAGGAAGCCCAGCGTCGTGGCATCGTGGTCAGTGACGAAACCGTGTCGGCGCGGGTCGGTGAAGTCGAACAGGCCTTCGGCAACCCCGCGGTGTTCGAACGCCGTCTGGCCGATGCCGGCTTCGATAGGGCCGGGTACGCCGACTACACTCGTCACGAGATGGCCGGGCAACAGGTGTATGCCCAGCTCACGGCCATCGACGAGCCCACCGAGGCACAGGTCGAGGCCTTCTATCTAGCCAACAAGGAACGTATGCAAGGGATGCAGAACCAAACGCGTGAGATCCCGGTCGAACGTGAGCAGGGCCTGGTGTGGGCCAGGGCTGCGCTCGTCGGCCAGCTGCAGGCCCAGGCACGCCAATCGGTGCGCCAGCGCCTGCGCGAAGGGGCGAAGGTTGAACGAGCGGATGACTGAGACACCTGGCGTTGCCTTTTCCCCACTCCTGGGGAATAACGCAGGGGGCCAAATGCCATCAGTTTCCCCGTATTTGGGGAGAGCCTGCCGCCACCCGTTGGGTGACCTAATGGAATCAACGACTTACAGTGGTGCGACATGACTATTCACGCCTGGCACGAAGGATGCTCAAGCCTGTACAAGGCTGAACTCCAGAGACCGGGTAACCGGGCAGTTCTTGGGAGTCGACCTTGGTGAACACAGTATTGGTAGTCGATGACGAGCAGACCCTTGCGCAAAACCTGCAGGCCTACCTGCAGACGCAAGGCCTGGAAGTCCATGTCGCCCACGACGGTGCCAGTGGCATCGCCCAGGCTCAAAGCCTGGCACCGGACGTGATCGTGCTGGATTACCGCTTGCCCGACATGGAGGGGTTCCAGGTCCTGGAGACCGTGCGCAGGAACAGGCAGTGCTATTTCGTGCTGATCACCGCCCACCCGACCGCCGAGGTCCGTGAGCGGGCCGCCACACTTGGCGTGACCCATGTCCTGTTCAAGCCGTTCCCGTTGCTGGAACTGGCCCGCGCGGTATCCGACCTGACCGGCACGGAGCGTCAGCCGCGGGCAGCGGAGCAACAGGCCGAGGGTTTCGTCGAACGACGCCAGAACAGGAACCAGACGTTCCCCCTGCAGATGTACGATGGCAGCTGGGTACTGGCCGACCGCCGACGCAACGGCACCAGGCCGCCCGCACCTGACGACGACCTGCTCAACGGGGAATAGCGGCGCCCGCGGCCACCCCGGCATCCCCGAGCCAGCCTGCGACGCGCCCCTGAGCGGAGTCGCAGGCCATGTCAGAAGCCTCTGTTGCAGCCAACCCGATCCCTGCCACGGGCTATTCCCGCGAATTGCTTGCCCAGGCCCGTCTCCAAGCTAGTGACGAACGCCTGCTCGACTGCCTGGCCCGCCTGGCCTGCGACGAGCCGGCCACGTTCACCCGGCGCCTGGGCGCCACCTTGCACTACCCGGTGCTCGACAGCCAGGCGCTGCTGGCCAGCACCCCGCTGTTCGAGCGGGCCAGCCTGGCCCTGTGCCTGAAACGCGAATTCGTCCTGGTGCAGCACCAGGGCCAGATCATCGGCGTGTTCGCCGACCCCTTCGACCACGCCCGCCTGGCCTGGATCGACGAATGTCTGCAAGGAGCGCCGCTGTACCTGGCCCAGGCCGCCGACATCGCCACCTTCCTGGCCCGCCAGGAGGAGAGCTTCCATGCCGTCGATGCCCTGGAGCACGACGCCGAGCCGGGCAGCGAGACCGACCCGCTGCAGCGCCTGTCCCTGGCCAGCATCAGTGAAGACCAGAGCAAGGTGGTCAAGCTGGTCAACGCCACCCTCTACGATGCCCTCAAGCAGCATGCCAGCGACATTCACCTGGGTATGACCGGCCAGGGCCTGACCATCAAGTACCGCATCGACGGCGTGCTCAACGGTGCCGGCAAGGCCAGCGGCAGCGCGTTTGCCGAGCAGGTGATCTCGCGCATCAAGGTCATGGCCGAACTGGACATCGGCGAGAAGCGCGTGCCCCAGGACGGCCGCTTCAAGGTCGCCCTGGGCGAGCGCCAGATCGACTTCCGCGTCTCGATCATGCCGAGCATCTTCGGCGAGGACGCGGTGTTGCGGGTGCTCGACAAGCAGGACTTGTCCGACCGGGTCAGTGGCGTGCAGCTGCAGGCCCTGGGCTTTGCCGAACACACCCTGCAGGCCCTGCGCCGGCTGGCCGCCGAACCCTACGGCATGATCCTGGTCACCGGCCCCACCGGCAGCGGCAAGACCACCACCCTCTACGCCATGATCAGCGAGATCAACCATGGCATGGACAAGATCATCACCATCGAAGACCCGGTGGAGTACCAGCTGCCCGGCGTGCTGCAGATCCCGGTCAACGAGAAGAAGGGCCTGACCTTCGCCCGTGGCCTGCGTTCGATCCTTCGCCACGACCCGGACAAGATCCTGGTGGGCGAGATCCGCGACCCGGACACCGCGCAGATCGCCGTGCAGTCGGCACTCACCGGGCACCTGGTGTTCACCACCATCCATGCCAACAACGTCTTCGATGTGATCGGCCGCTTCAGCCAGATGCAGGTCGACCCCTACAGCTTCGTCTCGGCGCTCAACGCCGTGCTGGCCCAGCGCCTGATCCGCCTGGCCTGCCCGCACTGCGCAGTCGGTGCCGAGCCGGACGACGAAACCCTGGCCGCCTCCGGGCTGACCCGCGAAGGCGTCGCCGGTTGGTCCTTCGTCCGCGCCCAAGGCTGCGGCCAGTGCCGTGGCAGCGGCTACCGCGGGCGCAGCGCCATTGCCGAACTGCTGCACCTGGATGACGACCTGCGGCAGATGATCGTCGAGCGCCGCCCCCTGTCGCAGATCAAGGCGCTGGCCTGCCAGCGCGGCTTGCGGCTGCTACGCGCATCTGCCCTGGACCTGGTCCGCGAGGGCCGTACCACGCTTGAGGAGATCAACCGTGTCACATTTATCGCCTGATCGCTATTGCGCCGTGCTCGGCGCCGAAGGTGTCGGCTTGGGTCGCTGGCACGCCAACCAACACCAGTGGCTGGGCAGCCGCGCATTCGCCTGCGACGCCGGGCAACCGGCCTGGGCGCCGGCCATCGCCGCCCTGGCCGAACTGCTGGCTGAACATGCGTCCCGTGGTGCCCGACTGCAGGTGCTGCTGTCGGCCCGCTACAGCCGCTTCTGCCTGGTGCCCTGGAGCGATGCCATCGGCCATCCGCGCGAGCTGGATGCCTATGCCCGGGCCTGCTTCGAGAACCTCTACGGCCAGCCGCTGGACGATTGGCGCATCGTCCTTTCACCGGAAGCAGCCGGTGCCGCGCGTATCGCCACAGCGCTGCCCGAGGCCCTGCTGCAGGCACTCAAGACCCTGGGCCGGGAAAACCGCCTGGTCCTGCGCTCGGTGCAGCCGTACCTGATGGCCGCCTACAACAGCTGTTCGGCGCAACTGGAGGAGGGCGACTTCCTCTTCGTCCTGGCCGAGCCCCGGCGCAGCGTGTTGCTGCTGGCCGCCGGCGGGGCCTGGCAACAGGTGCTGAGCCAAGGCTGCGCCGACAGCGACCAGGCCTTGCAGGCCTTGATCGACCGCACCTGCGAGCTGTATGGCGAACACCTGCCACGGGTGTACCTGCATGCGCCTGGCCGGGGTGACGTGCCTCAGCTGGCAGCGGTACAGCTGTGCCAGCCGGCCGCCGAGAACGACCCGTTGTGCGCCATGTGGCGGGCGGTGGCCTGACATGCGCTGCCTAGACCTGGAATTCCAGCCCCCCCGCAGCAGCCCGATGGCCTGGGCATCACTGGCCCTGGGTTGCACCGTACTGGCTGCGCTGCTGCTGGTTCAGCAGCAGCTCGAAGGTGAACGGCAGGACCTGGAAGGACGGGTCCACCGGCTTGAGCAGCAACTGGGCCGCCGCCCCCAGGACAGCGCGCCGCAGGGCAGCGCGGCCAGCCGCGAGCAGGCCGAGCAGTTGGCACAGATGCGCACCGTCTCGCAACAGCTGCAGCGCCCCTGGCAGCAACTGTTCGCCATGCTCGAGGCCCAGCCCCAGGAAGACGTGGCGCTGCTGACACTGACCCCCGATGCACGCAAGGGCCAAGTGCGCATCGCTGCCGAGGCCCGCAACCTGGAAGCCATGCTGCAGTACCACCAGCGCCTGGAGCGCAGCGAGGCGCTACGTGATGTCTCGCTGCTCAACCATGAGGTGGTGTCCGGCCAGCCCGAGCACCCGGTGCGCTTCAACCTGACCGCCACCTGGGAGACCGGCCATGCGCGTCCCTAGCCTGATCCTTCATGAACACCTGGCCCGCCTGGGCCGTGTCGGTGGCGCGGCGCTGCTGACCACGGCCCTGGCCGTGCTGGTCGGTTTCGCCTGGGTGTTGCCGCAGTGGCAGGGCGTACGTGAACTGCGCGCCAGCGAGGCCGACGCCAGCGTGCAGGTGCAGCGGGTCAGGCGCGGCGAGCTGAAGGTGGCCGCCAAGCCCGAGCAGCAGGCCCTCGACAGCCTGCGCCAGCAGCTGCCCGGTCAGCCCCAGGCCAGCGAACTGATCGAGCGCCTGTATCACCTGGCCAGTGCCGAACGCATCAGCCTGGCCCGTGGCGAGTACGCCCTGGGTGTGGACCCCAAGACCCAGCTGGCGCGCTACCAGATCGTGTTGCCGGTTCGAGGCAGCTACCCGCAGATCCGCGGCTTCCTCCAGGCACTGCTTGGCCAGCTGCCGACCTTGGTGCTCGAAGACCTGGAGCTGCAGCGCAAGCGTATCGGCGACCGCGAGCTCAATGGTCGCCTGCGCATGACCCTTTACCTGTCGAGGTCGTGATGAACATTCAGCGCGCGGTGATGTGGGCGGGTTTCCTCGGGCTTTCAGGCGCCTTGGCCTGGGCCCCGGGGCACTGGTTCGGGCAGCAGGAGGAGGTGGCTCCAATCGCCGGCAAGCCGGCTCCCACCCAACTGCAAGGCGCAGCCACCCAGGTGGGAGCCGGCTTGCCGGCGATGAAGCCAGCCCAACCTTCGAGGGACCTGTTCCCACCCCAGCAATGGACCCCGCCCAGGAACCTGGCCACCGTCACCGAGCAACCTGCGGCCGCTGTCCCCGTGGCACCGGCTGCGCCCACCGCCCCGGTGCTGCCGTTCCAGTTCATCGGCCGCCTGGGCGACCGCGATGACCAGCAGGTGTTCCTGCAGAGCGGCGAGAAGCTCTACGTCGTACGCCAGGGCGATGTGATCGATCAAACCTACCGCCTCGACCGGGTCTCGGCCACCGAGCTGGACCTGGTCTACCTGCCATTGCACCAGTCACAGACCTTGTCTGTCGGGAGCGCACCATGAAGCCGTCGAAGTTGTGCAAGCCTGCTCCGTTCATGCTTCTTGCCCTTTGCGTGGCCCTGGCCGGTTGCGGCTCGAACGCCACGCGCCAGGACAGCGCGGACCTGATGAAAGAAGGGCAGTACGAGGCGGGTATCGCCATGCTGGAGGAGGCGTTGCGCGAAGACCCACGTGATACCGAACTGAACATCGCCCTGGCCCACGGTCGCCAGCAGGCGGTGGAAGCCTTGCTGACCCAGGCCGACAGCGACCGCATCCGCCACGATTTCGCCGGGGCGCGCATGGGCTATGGCCGGGTACTGACCATCGAGCCGAACAACCGCCGGGCCCAGGAGGGCATCCGTCAACTGGAGCTGGTGCGTAACCTCGACGAGCGCGTGGCCATGGGCCAGGCTGCGCTGCGCCAGGGCGACCTGTTCGGCGCCGAGCGCTACATGCGCGAAGTGCTGCGCCTGGACCCGCAGAACCAGAAGGGCATCGCCCTGCGCAGCGACATCGAGAACGTCCAGGCACGCACCGCCCAGCCTTACCCGCAGTTGCGCAGCAAGCTGGAACGGCCGGTGACCCTGGAGTTTCGCGATGCCAACCTCAAGACCATCTTCGAGGTCCTGGCCCAGGTCGCCGGGATCAACTTCATCTTCGACAAGGACCTGCGCCCGGACATGAAAGCCACCATCTTCGTGCGCGATGTGCGCATCGAGGACGCCGTGGCGCTGCTGCTGGAGCAGAACCAGCTGCACCAGAAGATCGTCAACGACAACACCCTGCTGATCTACCCCGACTCGCCGCAGAAGACCAAGGACTACCAGGAACTGGTCATGCGCACCTTCTACCTGACCAGCATCGACGCCAACACTGCGTTGAACATGGTCAAGACCATGCTCAAGACCCGCGACGTGTTCGTCGACGAGCGCCTGAACACCCTGACCATGCGCGACACCCCCGACGCCGTGCGTATGGCCGAGAAGCTGCTGCAGTCCCAGGACCAGTCCAACCCGGAAGTGGTGCTGGAGGTAGAGGTGATGGAAGTGGCCCGTTCGCGCATCCTCGACCTCGGCCTGCAATGGCCCAACACCTTCGGCGTGCTCAACGACGAAGGCAACCCGGTCAGTGTGCTCGATCAGCTGCGCGGCATCGATTCGAGCCGCATCAGCATCGCCCCGGCGCCCCAAGCCAAGATCAACGCGGCCGACAAGGACATCAACACCCTGGCAAGCCCAGTGATCCGCGTGAGCAACCGCGAGCAGGCGCGCATCCACATCGGCCAGCGGGTGCCGATCATCAGCGCCACCTCGGTGCCGTCGACCCAAGGCCCGGTGATCACCGAGAGCGTCACCTACCTGGACGTGGGCCTGAAGCTCGAAGTGCAGCCCACCGTGCACCTGAACAACGAAGTGGCGATCAAGGTGGCCCTGGAGGTGAGCAACGCCACCCCTCTGGAGCCGACCCGCCAGGGCACCATCCCGGTACAGGTCGACACCCGCAACGCCCAGACCAGCCTGCGCCTGCACGACGGCGAAACGCAGGTACTGGCGGGCCTGGTGCGCAACGACCTGACCTCCAGCGGCAACAAGATCCCTGGCCTCGGCGACATCCCTGGACTGGGCCGGCTGTTCGGCAGCAACCGCGACGACAAGAGCAAGTCCGAGCTGGTGCTGGCGATCACCCCGCGCATCGTGCGCAACCTGCCGTACCAGAGCCCGTCGGACATGGAGTTCGCCACCGGCACCGAGTCGAGCCTGCAGGTGCGCCAGCAGATGATGGCACCGGTGGCACAGCCTGAAACCTCGCAACCGGACGCTTCGCAACCGCAAGGTACCGTGGCCAAAGTGCCGGCGACCATCACCCGTCAAGCGGACCCGCTGCCATGAAACGCCAACAGCAGGGCTTCAGCCTGATCGAGGTGGTGCTGACCCTGGCGCTGCTCGGGCTGCTGGCGACCATGGCCGCGCCCCTGACCGAGACCGTGGTGCGTCGCGGCAAGGAGCAGCAACTGCGCGAGGCGCTGTACCAGATCCGCGATGCCATCGACGCCTACAAGCGCGCCTTCGACGCCGGCTACATCGAGAAGCGCCTGGACAGCAGCGGCTACCCGCCGAGCCTGCAGGTGCTGGTCGAGGGCGTACGCGACGTGCGCAGTGCCAAGGGTGCCAAGTTCTACTTCCTGCGCCGCATCCCCCACGACCCGCTGCTGGCGGCCAAGCATGAGGACGAAGGCGGCTGGGGCCTGCGCGCCTACGACAGCAGCGCCGACAACCCACGCGAAGGCCGCGATGTCTTCGACGTGTACTCCAAGGCCAGCGGCAATGGCCTGAACGGCATCCCCTACGGGCAATGGTGACGGCCATGAAGCGCAACCGCGGTTTCACCCTGATCGAGCTGCTGGTGGTCATGGCAATCATCGCCACCCTGATGACCATCGCCATGCCGCGCTACTTCAACAGCCTGGAAGCCTCCCGCGAGGCGACCCTGCGCCAGAGCCTGGCGGTGCTGCGCGAGGCCCTGGACCACTACTACGGCGACACCGGCCGCTACCCCGAGTCGCTGGAGCAATTGGTCGAACAACGCTATCTGCGCAACACCCCGGTCGATCCGCTCACCGAGCGCAGCGATGCCTGGAAGCTGGTGCCGCCACCGGAAGGGGTCAGCGGCGGCGTGGCCGATATCAAGAGCGGTGCCACAGGGAGGGCGCGTGATGGCAGCCTCTATGCCGAATGGTAAGGCCTGCGCGGGCTTCACCTACCTGGGTGTGCTGTTCCTGATCGCGGTCAGCAGCATGGCCCTGGTCGCCACCGGGACCCTGTGGGCCACCAATGCCCAGCGCGAGCGTGAGCGCCAGCTGTTGTGGGTCGGCGGGCAGTATGCCCAGGCCCTGCGCAGCTACTACCGCGCCTCGCCAGGCCTGGCCCAGTACCCCCAGGCCCTGGAGGACCTGCTCGAGGACAATCGCTTCCCATCGCCACAGCGGCACATCCGCAGGCTCTACCCGGACCCGGTCACCAACGGCCAGGAATGGGGCCTGCTGCGCTCGGTGGATGGCCGCATCACCGGCGTCTACAGCAGCTCCGATGCCGCGCCGCTCAAGCGCAGCGGCTTCGAGGCCCAGTGGTCCGGCTTCGAAGGACTGGAGCACTACAGCGACTGGCAGTTCGTCGCCGAGCAGCCCTTCGCCGAGGCCGGCGGTGGCGCCCGCACCCACACCGGCCCAGGAGACACGCCATGAACGCGCGCGCCGCCCTGTGTTGCCTGTGCCTGCTGCTGGCCGCCTGGATGCCCACGCCGGCCCGGGCCGGCGCCGAGGACGAAATGATGGGTTTCATCGTCGACAACACCATTTCGCACATTGGCCACGACTTCTACAACGACTTCACCGACCGCCTGCGCGCCACGAGCCGCCTGGACTTCAACCTGGTGGTGCGCGAACGCCCCGACGCCCGTTGGGGCAGCCTGGTGACGGTGGAGTACGAACGCGAGGTGCTGTACCGGCGCTTCCTGCCGCCCAACACCACGCAACTCAAAGACGAGGCCGTCGCGGCGGCGGACCTGGTCAAGCAGCAAATCATCCAGCGCAAGCTGCAACGCCTGCTGCAGGACACCACTGATCTGGAGAGGGACGAGCTATGAACACGCGCATGCCCCGCTGTATCGCTGCCTGCCTGCTGGCCGGCGCCTTCGTCGGCCCCATCCAGGCCACGGAGCTGGTGTACACCCCTGTCAACCCAGCGTTCGGCGGCAACCCGCTCAACGGGACCTGGTTGCTCAACAACGCCCAGGCGCAGAACGACCACGAGGATCCGGACCTCAAGGACCGCGCCTCGGCCTTCGCCGGTACCTCGGCCCTGGAGCGCTTCAGCAACCAGCTCGAATCCCGGTTGCTTTCGCAGTTGCTGGACAACATCAGCAACGGCACCACCGGCAGCATGTCCACGGACTCGTTCCTGATCGATGTGATCGACGATTCCGGGGCCCTGAGCATCAAGGTCACCGACCGTGCGACAGGGGAAGTCTCGATCATCGAGGTCAGTGGCCTCAACCCCTGAGAGGGAAGGCCGATAGGGGAGAACGACCATGAAACGCCTGCTGAGCACATTGCTGATCCTCGCCACCTTGCAAGGCTGCGGCCTACGCGAGCCCATGCCCGCCGAACAGGACGGGGCGATCCCGACCCTGACGCCGCGCGCCTCGACCTACTACGACCTGATCAACATGCCACGGCCCAAGGGCAGGCTGATGGCGGTGGTGTACGGCTTCCGCGACCAGACCGGCCAGTACAAGCCGACCCCGGCCAGCTCGTTCTCCACCAGTGTCACCCAGGGGGCGGCCAGCATGCTGATGGATGCGCTCAATGCCAGCGGTTGGTTCGTGGTGCTCGAACGCGAGGGGCTGCAGAACCTGCTGACCGAACGCAAGATCATCCGCGCCTCGCAGAAGAAGCCGGACGTGCCGCTGAACATCCAGGGCGAACTGCCGCCTCTGCAGGCGGCCAACCTGATGCTCGAGGGCGGCATCATCGCCTATGACACCAACGTACGCAGCGGCGGCGAGGGTGCCCGCTACCTGGGTATCGACATCTCCCGTGAGTACCGGGTCGACCAGGTCACCGTCAACCTGCGGGCGGTGGACGTGCGCAGCGGCCAGGTGCTGGCCAATGTGATGACCAGCAAGACCATCTATTCGGTCGGGCGCAGTGCCGGTGTGTTCAAGTTCATCGAATTCAAGAAGCTGTTGGAGGCCGAGGTCGGCTACACCACCAACGAGCCGGCCCAGCTGTGCGTGCTTTCGGCCATCGAGGCGGCGGTAGGCCACCTGTTGGCCCAGGGTATCGAGCGCCGGCTGTGGCAGGTGGCGGGCGATGGCAGCGGCGACAAGGCGGTGCTGGACAAGTACCTGAGCCAGTATCAGCAGCAGTAGGGCACTGCTGTCTGATTGTGCAGGAGCTTGTGGGAGCGGGCTTGCCCCGCGATTGGGCCGGGCCGATATCACCGTCGCCTGGCAAGGGCTTCGCCCTTTATCGCGGGGCAAGCCCGCTCCTACAGCGTTCGGAGCTCCGGCTTGTGCTGCGACTGCGTTACCTGGCCTTGCGCAATGTAAGGTTGATCCGCCGCTCCCCCATCCTCGGGTGCATACCAGGCTTGATCGGCATCACCCCGTGATACCTCAGGCGATCCTCGCCACCCCACACCAGCACATCGCCATGGCTCAAGGGTATCCGTTGGGTTCGGTCCGAACGATGCAGCCCGCCGAACAGGAACACCGCTGGCAAGCCCAGGGACAGCGACACGATCGGCTGGCCGAAGTCGCGCTCGTCACGGTCCTGGTGCAGGGTCAGGCGGGTGCCGGGCAGGTAATGGTTGATCAGGCAGGCATCGGGCACGAACCCCTCGAAACCGGCTGCATCGGCGGCGCGTGCCGCGAGATCGAGCAGCGCCTGGGGCATCGCCGGCCACGGCTTGCCGGTCCTGGGGTCGGTAGGGCTGTAGCGATAGCCTTGTTCGTCACTGACCCAGCCCTGGGCACCGCAATTGGTCAGGGCCACGGCCATGTGCAGGCCGCCAGGGGTGCGCATGTGCCGGAAGGGCGCGGCGCGCAGCACCGGGCGCAGGGCATCGAGCAGCGTCTCGACCTCGGCCAGGGCGAAGCCGGGCAGAAGCACGGTATGGCTGGCCAGGCGTTGCGGCTGGGGGCCGAACAGGTCGAGGTCGGACTGGATCATGGTGACGGCGCCGGTTGGGTGTGTGGCCATTGTAACGTCGTTGCGCGAAGAGGTTTGCCTCGATCGCACAGACACCACAGAAATCGCAGGAAAAAGGAACCGCGGCGCCAGGGAGAGGGAACACCGCGGTCCAAGGGGGAGGGGGTTATTGCTGGGTGACGGTGGCCAGGTTGGCGGTGCCGTACTGGGTGATGGTGGCGCTCTGGTTCATGCTGCTCTGGTCCACGAAGGCCTGGTTGTTGGTGCCTCCCTGTGTCACGTAGGCGACGTTGGCGCTGTCGACCTGCTTGATGGTGGCTTCGTTGCCGCTACCGTACAGCTGGTAGGTGTAGCTCTGGTTGTACTGGCCAGACTGGTCGAGGGTGACCTTATTGTCGCTGCCGGCGCTCAGGCCTGCGGCATAGTTGTTGTTGTCGCGCTGGTCGGCGATCAGCAGGTTGTCGGTGCCGTTCTGTTCGAAATACAGCTCGTTGTTGCTGTCGGCCTGGTTGGTCAGCATGGTGTTGTCGGTGCCTTTCTGGCCGAGCTTGGCGAATTGCTCCATGCCGTTCTGGGTGATGTTCACCGTGTTGCCGTAGCCGTTCTGGGTGATCTGCGCCTGCTGGCCCATGCCGAACTGGCCGCCTGCGCGGTCGCCTTTCCAGTTGCTGGCCTGGATCTTGTTGCCGTTGCCGGTGGTGCTGATGACAAGGCTGTGGTTGTCGCCGTTCTGGTAGGTGAAGTGCAGGTTGTCATTACCGTTCTGGGTGATGCTGGTGACCGACTGGTTGGTCTCGAACTGGTCCGACCAGCTGGCGTTGCGCTGGCCGCTCTGGGACAGGCTCACGCTGTTGCCCTGGCCGAAGCTCTGGTCGATGTAGCCTTCGTTGTTCTGGCCTTGCTGATAGACACTGGCGCTGCTGGCGATCTGGGTGTCTTGCCAGACTTCGGCGTTGTGGGCGGTACCGACCTGATGGATCTCCAGCACGCCGCCCAGGCCGTCGCGCTGGTCGCCATAGGCCCAGCTGGCGTTGCTGTTGATCTGCTGGATCTTGATCTCGCCGTTCTCGTGGAACAGGTGTTCGGCGGCGGCACTGTTGCCGGTGCCTTCCTGCTTGATCAGGCTTTTGTTGCCGCTGCCACTGAACAGCTGCTCGACCACCGCATCGTTGCCGCTGCCTTTCTGCTCGGTAGTGGCCTTGGCGCCCATCTGCGAGTCCTGGAACACCTGCGAGCGGTTGCCCACGCCGTCCTGGATCTGCAGTGACTGGTTCTCCGCGCCCAGGGACTGGCTGGCGAAGTTGTCGTTGCCGCTGCCGCCGGACTTCTGGGTCAGCGTGCTGCCGTTCTCGAAGATCTGGTCGCCGTAGCCGGCATTGTAGGAGCCGGTGGCGGTTTGCTCGATCTGGCTGGTGCTGGTGTCCTGCACCGCCATGTGGTTGTGGCCCAGGCCCGTCTGGTCCTGAATGATCGTGGCGTTCGGTGCCAGGTTCTGCAGCACTTCGGCGATGTTCTCGGTGCCCTGCTGGGACTGTTCCGAGACGCTGTCGGTGGCCATGGCCTGGCCGGCGACCGCCAGGACAATGGCGGCGCTTAAGGGAGCGAGCTTGAACATGGTGGTGCCTCCAGGTCTATCGGTATTGGGTGATCTGAACGTATTGGCCGTTGCCGGCCTGGGTCACGGCGCTGGTCAGCCCCGTGCCGCGTTGTTCGATGCTGGCGTTGTTGTAGTTGCCGATCTGTTCGATCGACGCGCTGTTGTTGCTGCCGCTCTGGCGGATCGCGGCGTTGTTGCCCTGGCCCTGCTGGACGATCGCGGCCATCAGGTCGCTGCCTTCCTGCAGGATGTACGCCTCCTGCGCGTCCCCGGCCTGGACGATCCGGCCCAGCAGAGCCTGGCCGTTCTGGTCGAGGGCGGCGCGGTTGCCCGACCCCTGCTGCTCGATCACCGCCACCTGGCCGGCGCCGGCCGGCAGCAGGCGCACGATCACCGGTTCGCCGAGGTCGCTGCCGACCGCAAGGTCAGCGTTGTCCATCAGGTCATCGGCCCAGCTTGGCTGGAGGGCCTGGCCCGCCAGGGCCAGGCAGAGCAGCAAGGGGTTCAGGCGTTTCATGGCGTCCTCCTTGGGCTACTGCACGACCACCGGTACGGTGCGCGTGGTGCCCTGACTGGTGGTGATGGTCGCCGTTGGGTTGGCCGATGGCACGATGGTGGTGCTATTGCTCACGATCAGGCGCCAGCGTCCGGTCAGCGGTACCGGCACGCTGCCAAGGGTCACCAGGCCGTTCGGGGTGGTCACCTGCACCGTGACGGTGTTGCCGGTGGTCACCGAGGACGTGCCGCCGATATCCCAGTTGAAACGGTTGTTGGAACGCGCCGTGACTGTCGCCGTGGTCACCGTGAAGGTTTCCTGGGCCGGGCGTGGCGACACCTGCACGGTGACCGTGCCGTTACCGGACAAGGCGCCCAGGGCATCACGCGCCACGTAGGTGAACGTGGTGGTGAAAGGCGCGGTGACCGTGGCCGGTGGCGTATAGGTGACGGTACCGCCATCGGTGCTGACCGTACCTTGACCTGCAGCTGGCTGGCCGACACTGGCCACGGCTAGCGGCAGGTTGTTCTCCGGGTCGGTGTCGTTGGCAAGCACGTTGATGGTCAGTGGCACGCCCAAGGTCGCTGCGCTGTCCGCGACGGCGGTTGGCGCCTGGTTGGGGGCAACGTTGACGGTCACTGTGGCCGGTTCCGACTTCAGGCCCTTGGCATCCTGGGCGCGGTAGCTGAACGTGGCGGTGAAGGCGGTCGTGGCGCCGGATGGCGGGGTATAGGTGACCGCGGTGCTGCCGTTGGTCACGACCGAGCCGAGGCCGGTGCCGGGTTGGGTGAGGTCGGCAATCACCAGCGGCACGTTGCCGTCCGGGTCGCTGTCGTTCTCCAGCAGGCTGAGGGTGACAGGGACGCCGACACTGGTGCTGGCGACATCGGCCTGGGCTAGCGGTGGCTGGTTCTCGGCCGCGACCGGCGCATTGCCGACCACCACCACCGGCTCGACATCGCTGCCACCGGCGGCGGACTTCACCGTGACGCTGGCCGGGGGCTGGGCCAGGTCGTTGACCGTCAGGGTCTGCACGATGCCGCCCTTGGACAGGCGGCCATAGCCTTGGGCGACCAGGTCCGGCACCTGCACTTCGTCGCTGGAGCTGGCCTCGATCACCAGGCGTTTGGTGGCCCAGTCGAAGCGTGCGGTGTTGACTTTCACCACGTCGGTGAGCTTGCTCGACAAGGCCGTCGGCCGGGTGTCCGGGTCAGGGCTGGTCGCGGTCACCACCACCACCGAGGGTGGCGCTTCCTGGTTCAGCTGATGGCCGAAGAACAGGCCGTTGCTGTCGGGCAGCAGGTCGAACTGACAGGGCGTCGCGGGCGAGCCGACCAGTGCCAGGCCAAAGCGCATGCACACGCTGGCATCGCCCGGGGCCTTGGCGAAGACTTCGACGCGGGTGCCATTGCCGTTGCGCTGGTAGGTGGCGCGCTCCAGAGTCGCTGGCGTCTGGGCCCGTGGGTCGAGGACCTTGCCGGAGAGGCTGAAGACATTGGTCTGGATGGTCCCGGCCGGGCCTTCGATGCGCACGAAGTTGGTGTCGAACGGGCTGCCGATGACCTCCTGGGAAATGTTCGGGTCGCCGACGAAGGACTCGAGCGCGCCGGTGTCCGGGTTGATCTCGGTATACAGCGCCCCGCTGGCATTACGCAGGAACGGCCCGACATCGCCCCGCAAGGCACCGCTGAAGTCGCCTGGCGCACCGATGCCGATATCGCGAGTGATGTTGATCGCCCGCCGGCCAGGGGTGTTGACCACGACTGTCTCGACGCCATACGGGTGGGTGATGGTGTAGGTACCGGCGGTAGGGACCGAGGCGCGGATACGAATACGGGCGAAACTCTGCTGGTCGCCATCGACCGGGTTCTCGGCGGCGAAGGCGGCCTCGATACCGGCGACATAGACCTCCAGTTCATAGCCGCTGTTGCCGACTGCAGGGATATCGGTCTCGGCCAGGAACCAGAACATCTCCGGTGGCCAGTTGTCCGGGAACACCAGGGGCAAGGTGTCGTCGTACACGCCAGGCTCTGGCAGAAGGGTGCACATATAGGCCGGTGCACCTGGCGCGCCCGGTGCCCGTGAGCTGGTGGCACGCGACTGGCACAGCTCCAGGGACAGGCCGCTGGCGTCCTTGTACCACATCGGGTAGCCACCGGTGGCAAGGGTGTAGGGGCCTGGGTCGACCTCGGTGAGCGTGGCCCAGGCCGCGCCGGAGAGGGTAAGGGAAAGCCCGGCTGCGTACAGCGCGCGGCGTGGCCAAGTATTCATGCTGCCTCCTTGAAGGCGGGGCCTTTGTCTGTTCATGGCACCAGCACCACGTCTTCGCTGTCGCTGCCGCCATGCGCGCTGGTGACTTGCACCGTGGCCGGCGGAAGTGGCGAAATCCCACGGGTGAGCGTCTTCACCGCACCTTCGCCGCCGAGGTCGCCGATCAGCGCGCCGTTGCCGGTGTGGGCCGTGAGGGTCGGGGGCGCTGTCTCGTCGCTGGTGGCGGCGACCAGGGTCAGCTCGGCCCTGGACAGGCTGTATTCGGCGCGGGTGATGGTCACCAGGTCGGTCAGCGGCAAGTTGGCGCTGGTGGCGCTGCTGGTGGGGATGGCCACGCTGTTGTCGGCGGTGATGCCAAGGCTGGTGGGCAGTGTCGGGTCGAGCGCCGACTGGGCATACCAGGTGCCGGTGCCATTGGCTTCGCTTAGTGGCAGGTTGGGCGTCTGGCTGGTCAGGGTGACCGTGGCCGGCGGTGGCGGGGCCATGACGAAGACATCCTGTTGAGCGCGCAAGTCGCCATTCTCGAAGTGCCGTGAATAGGTGCTGCGCTGTGGCAGCAGCGGGGTTGGCAGGTTGACCGTGGACAGCTTGCCGGACACGGCGAACAGTTCGGTGCGCAGGTCCAGACCATTGGGCCCTTCGATGCGCACGTAGTTGGTATTGAACGGGCTGCCGGTCACGCGCTCTTCCAGGTTGGGGTCGCCCACGAACTGCTCGCTCGCGCCGGTTTCCGGGTTGGTTTCGGTGTAGGGGCCGTTGACGCTGCGCAGGAATGGCCCGACATCACCCTTGAGCGCGCCGGTGAAGTCGCCCGGCGAGCCGATGCCGATGTCGCGGGTCATGTTGATCGCCCGTGTGCCCGGGGTGGTCACGTCGAACACCTCGACGCCGTAGGGGTGGGTGATGATGTAGGTCCCGGCGGTCGGTACGTCAACCCGGATGCGTATCCGGGCGAAGCTGATCTGGTCGCCTTCCTTGGGCTCCTCGGCGCTGAACGCCGCCTCGATCGCCGAGACGTAGCCCAGGTCGATGCCCCGGGCGGCATCGACGATGGAGGCGTCACCGGTGAACCAGAAGGCTTCGTCGGGGAAGTTGGTGGGGAAGGCGATCGGCTTGGTGTCGTCGAACACGCCGGGCGTTGGCAGCAGCGTGCACATGTACGACGGCGCGCCGGGGGCACCGGGCGCCCGCGAGCTCACCGCCTTGGACAGGCACAGGTCGAGCGTCCGGCCATGGGTGTCTTGGTACCAAGCGGCGAAGCCGCCGTTCTCGGGTAGGGGAGCGCCCTGGTCGACCGCATTGAGCGCAGCCTGGGCCGGAAGCTGGAGCATGCTGGCGAAGATCGCCACTGCCAGCGGGTGGGGTGTCAATCGGTGCATGAGTCAAACCCTCCTGCAAACGGGCCCATGGGTTGGGGCGTCTGATGAGGGATCGGCAACAGCCGTGCCAATTTTTCGATAGGTCGCTTGAAGGGCTCTAGGGCGGAGGTTGCAGAGGGGTTTCGCGTTGCGGTTGCAGGGAGTGGCGGTGGGCTGTGGTCCCCAGCATTGGGGAATGCCGGGGGCAACATCACCCGTTGTAGCGTCGGCCAGTGGAAGATAACCCAGCCGTCCTTGTGGGAGATTCTATGGTGCTGGACAAGCTCAAATTGCCCTAGGTCGGTTTAATACTTCTCAGCCGTACAAATATGGCCCAGGCTCCGCTCGCCTCGTGGGAGCTGGCGACAGCCTGCGATGGGCTGCAAAGCAGCCCCAAGCCTTCAAACGGCGGAGCCCTCCAGACTTAAGGGGCCGCTTTGCGGCCCATCGCAGGCTGTCGCCAGCTCCCACCGAGATTGCGCCGCTCTCAAAACTTGCGAAATCCCTGTGGGCTTGCCCGCGATTGGGCCGGCCCAGGCAGCTTATTCCTCCAGCCGTTCGGGGCTGTTGAAATTGCTCAATCTGGCATCGTCCTCGGCACACTCGTACCCCTGCACCGACCCGCGCAACAGCGCCTTCTGCAAACTGCGCTCGCCCTCCCGCCAGGCCTGCTCCAGCACGGGCAGCACCCTGCGCGGCAACACACTGAACATCGGCTGCCAATAGCCACCTTGGCGCACCATGGCCGGGCTGTCGTGCTCGACGGCCAAGCGCAGCAGGCCCTCGATCAATGCCCGGTCGACCTGGGGGGCATCGCAGGCCAGCAGAACCACCCACTCATGCCGCGCCACCGCGAGCCCGGCGATCACGCCGGCCAACGGCCCGGGAAAATCCGCCTCGGCATCGGACACCAACTGGTCGGCATAGCCCCGATAGGCCTCGTGGTTGCGATTGCAGGAAATCACCACATCGTCGCACAGCGGCCTCACCGCCCGTTGTACGTGCGCCACCAGCGGCTCGCCCCGCCAGGGCAGCAGGCCCTTGTCGCGGCCGCCCATGCGCTGGCCGCGGCCGCCGGCAAGAATCAAGGTGGAGCAAGGGGGCAGGGCAGTGGACATGAAAAAGGGTTCCAGGCAGTCGATGCCGGGAACCCTCCCATGTCAGGCCGGTGTTGTCCAGTCAGGCTTGGTGGGTCACCGCCTGGTTGTCCTTGGCTTGGCGCTGCCGGGCAAGGCGCATCACCACCACGAAGAACACTGGCACGAACACCACCGCCAGGGTGGCGCTGAGCATGCCGCCGATCACACCGGTGCCGATGGCCTGCTGGCTCGCCGAGCTTGCCCCGGTGGCGATCGCAAGCGGCACCACGCCGAGGATGAACGCCAGCGAGGTCATCACGATCGGCCGCAGGCGCAGGCGGGCGGCCTGTACGGCGGCGCCTACCGGGTCTTGGCCTTGATCGACCAGGCTCTTGGCGAACTCGATGATCAGGATGGCGTTCTTCGCCGACAGGCCGATCAGGGTGATCAGGCCGACCTTGAAGAACACGTCGTTGGGCATGCCACGCAGGGTGACCGCCAGGACCGCTCCGAGCACGCCCAGGGGCACCACCAGCAGCACGGCGGTGGGGATCGACCAGCTCTCGTACAACGCCGCCAGGCACAGGAACACGACCAACAGCGACAGGGCCATCAGCAAGGGGGCCTGGCTGCCGGACAGGCGCTCCTGCAGCGACAGGCCGGTCCACTCCAGGCCGGCGCCGGCTGGCAGCTGGTCGACCAGGCGCTGGATCTCGGCCATGGCCTCGCCGGAGCTGTAGCCGGCGGCGGGCTCGCCGGAAATCGACACCGCCGGGTAGCCATTGTAGCGGGTCAGCTGCACCGGGCCGCTGACCCACCGGGCCTGGACGAAGGCGCCCAGGGGCACCATCTTGCCGCTGCTGTTGCGCACGTGGATCTTCAGCAGGTCTTCCACCTGGCTGCGCTGGTCGCCCTCGGCCTGCACTACCACCCGCTGCATGCGGCCCTGGTTGGGGAAGTCGTTGACGTAGTTGGAGCCCACGGCAGTATCGAGCACCGCGCCGATGTCGGCGAACGAGACCCCCAGGGCATTGGCCTGGCGGCGGTCGATCTCCAGCTGCACCTGCGGGCTCTCGGCCAGCGAGGCCTCGCGCACGTTGACCAGCACCTTGCTCTTGCGGGCGTTGGCCAGCAGTTCGTCACGTGCCGCCATCAACGCCGCGTGGCCCATGCCGCCACGGTCCTGCAGGCGGAACTCGAAGCCGGTGGACTCGCCCAAGCCGTCGATCGGCGGCGGCAAGACCGAATAGGCCACCGCGTCCCTGAGTTGACTGAAGGCTGCGGTGGCCCGGTCGGCGATCGATTGCGCGCTGTCGTCGGCGCCGCGCTCGGACCAGTCCTTGAGCGTGGTGAACGCCAGTGCTGCGTTCTGCCCGCTGCCCGAGAAGCTGAAACCCAGGATCAGTGTGGTGTTGCCAACGCCTGGCTCTTCGGCATTGTGCGCCTCGATCTGTGCGGCCACCTGCTCGGTGCGCATGCGGCTGGCCCCGGGCGGCAGCTGGATGTCGGTGATGGTATAGCCTTGGTCCTCGGTGGGCAGGAAGGCGGTCGGCAATTGGCTGAAGCCGTAGCCAAGCACCGCCAGCAGCGCCCCGTATACCAGCAGGTAGCGGCCGCTGCGCGCCAGGGCGTGTTCCACCCAGCGCTGATAGCCGTTGCTCATGCCCTCGAAGCGCCGGTTGAACCAGCCGAAGAAGCCCTTGCGCTCATGGTGCTCGCCCTTGGCCACCGGCTTGAGCAGGGTGGCGCACAGGGCAGGGGTCAGGCTCAGGGCGAGGAATGCCGAGAACAGGATCGACACCGCCATGGACACCGAGAACTGCTGGTAGATCACGCCCACCGAGCCTTTCATGAAGGCCATCGGCAGGAACACCGCCACCAGCACCAGGGTGATGCCGACGATGGCCCCACTGATCTGGCCCATGGCTTTGCGCGTGGCCTGCTTGGGTGGCAGCCCTTCCTCGGCCATGATCCGCTCGACGTTCTCCACCACCACGATGGCGTCGTCCACCAGGATGCCGATGGCCAGGACCATGCCGAACAAGGTCAGCACGTTCACCGAGAAGCCCAGCGCCAGCATGGTGGCGAAGGTGCCCATCAGCGCCACCGGCACCACCAGGGTCGGGATCAGCGTATAACGCAGGTTCTGCAGGAACAGGAACATCACCGCGAATACCAGCAGCATGGCCTCGAACAGTGTGCTGATCACCTGCTGGATCGAGACCTTGACGAATGGCGAGGTGTCGTAGGGGATGTCATAACGCACGCCCTCGGGGAAGTAGCCCGAGAGCTCCTCCATTTTCGCCCGCACCAGGGTCGCGGTCTCCATGGCATTGGCGCCGGGGGACAGTTGCACGCTGAAGGCAGTGGACGGCTTACCGTTCAGGCGCGTGCCGTACTGGTATTCCTGGGCGCCGATCTCCACCCGGGCGACGTCGCCGATGGTCACCGTGGAGCCGTCGGGGTTGGCACGCAGGACGATCGCGGCGAACTCCTCGGGCGTGCTCAGCTGGCCCTTGACCACCACGTTGGCGGTGATTTCCTGGGTGCTGCGCCCCGGCAGGTCGCCGATGCTACCCGGAGCCACCTGGGCGTTCTGCGCGGCGATGGCCGCGGCCACATCGTTGGGCGTGAGGTTGAAGCCAATCAGCTTCTGCGGGTCGATCCACACCCGCATGGCGCGCTCGGAGCCATACAGCTGGGCCTTGCCCACGCCCTTCAAGCGGCGGATCTCGTTCATCACGTTGCGTGCGAGGATGTCCGAGAGGGCCGTCTCGTCGAGGCTGCCGTCCTCGGAGGTGAGGGTGGCCAGGAGCAGGAAGCCCGTGGACACCTTCTCCACCTGCAGGCCTTGCTGGGTCACCGGCCGGGGCAGGCGTGACTCGACCACCTTCAGGCGGTTCTGCACATCCACCTGGGCCAGGTCCGGGTGGGTGCCTGGCTCGAAGGTGGCAGTAATGGTCGCGCTGCCCAGGCTGCTCTGGGACTCGAAGTACAGCAAGTTGTCGGCACCGTTGAGCTCCTGCTCGATCAGGCTGACCACGCTTTCATCCAGGGTCGCCGCCGAGGCGCCCGGGTAGACGGCGTAGATCTCCACCTGGGGAGGCGCCACGTTGGGGTACTGGGCCACCGGCAACTGCGGAATGGCCAAGGCCCCGGCCAGGAGAATGAACAGCGCGACCACCCAGGCGAACACCGGGCGGTCGATGAAGAACTGCGGCATGGATCAGGCCCTCACTGGCCGTTGTGCTGGACGATGGGCAGGCCATCCTGGGGCAGGGCGACCTGGACCTGGTCGCCGGCCTTGACGTGTTGCAGGCCCTCGATCACCACGCGCTCGCCGGGTGCCAGGCCCTCGCTGACGATCCAGCGGTCGCCCTGGGCGTTGCCGAGCACCACCTGGCGTTCGCTGATGCGTTGCTGTGGGTCGACGACCAGCACCTTCGGCACCCCGGCGCTATCGCGCAGGATGGCCCGCTGCGGCACGCTGATGCCTTTGGGTTGCAGGGCCTGCTCAAGGCGCACGCGCACGTAGCTGCCGGGCAACAGGTCCAGGTCCGGGTTGGGGAACTCGCTGCGCAGGGTGATCTGGTTGGTGCTCGGGTCGACGCTGATGTCGGAGAACAGCAGCTTGCCCGGTAGCGGGTAGGCGCTGCCGTCGTCCTGGATCAGCGTGGCCCGGGCCTGGTCCTGGCCGACCTGTTGCAGCTCGCCGGCGCGCATGGCACGGCGCAGGGCATTGAGATCGCGGGTCGACTGGGTGACGTCGGCATGGATCGGGTCCAGTTGCTGGATGATCGCCAGCGCCGTGGTCTCGTTCTGGCCGACCAGCGCACCTTCGGTGACCAAGGCACGGCCGATACGTCCGGAGATCGGCGCGGTGACCGTGGCATAGCCAAGGTTCAGGCGAGCCCGTTCAAGGGCGGCCTTGGCTTGCGCGACTTCGGCGTCGGCCTGGAGGAAGGTGGCCCGGGCGTTGTCGTATTCCTGGCGGCTGACCGCCTTGTCGTCGACCAGCTCGCGGTAGCGCTGTTCCTGCAGGCGGGCCTGGTACAGGTTGGCCTCGGCCTTGGCCAGGGTCGCGCGGGCGCTGTCGTGGTCGGCCTTGAACGGCGCAGGGTCGATCAGGAACAGCACGTCGCCCTGCTTGACGTCACTGCCCTCGCGATACACACGCTTGAGCACCACGCCGGCCACCCGGGCACGGACCTCTGCAGTACGGGGGGCGAGGATACGCCCACTGAGTTCGGTGCTGATGGCCAGGGGCTGGACCTGCACCGTTTCCACCCGCACCTGGGGCGCGGGCGCCTGTTCATCCTGGTCGGCGGCGTCGTCGCAACCGGCCAGCGACAAGGTCAGCAGCGCCAGGAGCGCCAGTGGGCGCAGGCGAAAGGGAAGGGAAATGGACATACGGATCTTCCAGAAATGACAGTGCCTATGCTAAGGCAGCCGCTGCGCGCCTGGCTGTGAAGCTCTGTAGGGCGAATGTGAAAAAGTGTAAGAATTGGCGTTGATCGTGCGTGGATTCTATATCCTGCCTCATCGCCAACCCTGTTCCTTCTTCACATCTATGCCGAACATTCTCCTGGTCGAAGACGACAGCGCCCTGTCCGAACTGATCGCCAGCTATCTGCAACGCAACGACTTCCATGTCCGGGTGATCGCCCGGGGCGACCATGTGCTGGAGGAGTTCCGCCGGCAACGGCCGGACCTGGTGGTGCTCGACCTCATGCTCCCCGGCCTGGACGGCTTGCAGGTGTGCAGGTTGCTGCGCCAGGAGTCGCAGACCTTGCCGATTCTCATGCTCACGGCCCGCGATGACAGCCATGACCAGGTACTGGGCCTGGAGATGGGCGCCGACGACTACGTCACCAAACCCTGCGAGCCGCGAGTGCTGCTCGCCCGAGTGCGCACCCTGTTGCGTCGCAGCAGTGTCAACGAGCCTCGGCTGGACAGCGACCTGATCCAGGTCGGCGGGCTGCGCATCGACCTGGCTGAACGCGTGGTGACCTGGCGGGGCGACGAAGTGGAGTTGTCCAGCGGCGAGTACAACCTGCTGGTGGTGCTGGCGCGCAACGCCGGCGAGGTGCTCAGCCGCGACCGCATCCTCCAGCAACTGCGAGGCATCGAGTTCAACGGCACCGATCGTTCGGTGGACGTGGCGATCTCCAAGCTGCGGCGCAAATTCGACGACAACGCCGGCGAAGCCCGCAAGATCAAGACCGTCTGGGGCAAGGGCTACCTGTTCAGCCGGGTCGAGTGGGAGTACTGACACGTCATGCTCAAGATCCTGGTGCGCCTGTACCTGGTGATCATCGCCGCCTATGCCGGGGCGATCCTGTTCATACCCGACTCCATCGTCGCGCTGTTCCATGACCGTTTCATGGCCTACAACCTGGAGCAGACCAAGGGCGTGCAGTCGTTGATCGTCCGCCAGTTCCGCCAGGCACCGCCCGATCAATGGCCAGCGGTCGAGCAGCAATTGGCGCAGAGCTTCGCCCCCCTGGAGGTGAAGCTGCTGCCCATGGCCCAGGCGGGGCTTACGGTGCAGGAGCAGGCTCGCCTGGAACATGGCCTGAACGTGGTGCGTATCGGCGACTGGGGTTATTACGACACGGCCCTGGCCCCGCTGGACTCGCAATGGCTGGTGAGCCTGCACACCCCCCCCGACCCGATCGACATCAACCTGCTGTCCTGGGGCGTCACGGTGCTGATCGGTGCTGCCCTGCTGGGCTGCCTGCTGCTGTGGGTATGGCCGCATTGGCGCGACCTGGAGCGCCTGAAGGAAACCGCCAGGCGCCTGGGGCAGGGGCAGATGTCCGAACGCACGCACATCTCGCCACGCTCGAACATCGGTGAGCTGGCGGGGGTGTTCGACACCATGGCCAGCGACCTGGAGCGCCACGTCAACCAGCAGCGTGAGCTGCTCAACGCAGTGTCCCATGAGTTGCGCACCCCCTTGACCCGCCTGGACTTCGGCCTGGTGCTGCTGTTCGACGAAGTGCCACCGGCCAGCCGCAAGCGCTTGCTGGAACTGGTGGGGCATGTGCGCGAGCTGGATGAGCTGGTGCTGGAGCTGTTGTCCTACAGTCGCCTGCAGAATGCCGACCAGGCGCGTGAGCGGGTCGAGGTGTCGTTGCTGGAGCTGGTCGACAGTGTGCTGGGCGGGTTCGCCGAGGAGCTCGATGGCCGGGGTATCCAGTGGGAGGTGCGCGCCGAGCACAACCTGCCACGGTTCGTCCTGGACCCCAGGCTGACCGCCCGCGCGGTGCAGAACCTGGTGCGCAACGCCATGCGCTACTGCGATGAAAGCCTGCTGCTGCGCCTGCGCCGTGAGGACGATGGCGCCTGCCTGTTGACCGTGGAAGACGACGGCATCGGCATCCCGCCTGAGGAGCGTGAGCGGATCTTCCAGCCGTTCTACCGCCTCGACCGCAGCCGCGACCGCAACACTGGCGGCTTCGGGCTGGGGTTGGCGATCAGCCGCAGGGCCATCGAAGGGCAGGGCGGGTCCTTGACTGTGGCGCAGTCGGCCCTGGGGGGAGCGCAGTTCAGGATTCGCCTGCCGGCGGGATAGCCTGTAACGCCCCAATCGCGGGACAAGCCCGCTCCTACAGGGATTTCGCCGCGATCTGGGTGGAAGCTGGCGACAGCCTGCGATAGGCTGCAAAGCAGCCCCAAGCCTTCAAACGGTGGAACCCCTCCAGACTCAAGGGGCCGCTTTGCGGCCCATCGCAGGCTGCCGCCAGCCACAAAGGTTGCACGGCCCCAACGGGCTGTGCGGGGCTGTGGAAGCGGGCTTGTCCCGCGATAGACCCTCGCTCAATTCAACGGCAGCGCACGCGCCCAAGGCCGGTAGCGCAAGGCGAACACCGCTTCGGCATGGCATCCGCCCACCAGCGCCGGTTGCGCCGGCTCGGCGCGAAATGGCTGGCCCGGTGCGCTGATCTGGCGGAATGCCTCGCGCACGATGCCCACCCGGCAGGGCAGGGCCTGTTCATAGGCTTGGCGTACTTGCGCCGGCAGGCGACCGGTGCCCGCACCGTCCTGCCACCATACAGTCAAACCCAGCTCGGCCAACTGGCCCAGCCAGGTCGCGTTGACCCGCGGCGCCAGGTGCCCAGCGCTGAAGGCGCTCAGGTGCAACGGCTGGTCCAGCTGCCGGTTGAAGGCCTGCAACTGGCGATGCAGCGCGTCGCGGCGACTGGCCTCGTGAAAATGCAGGTCGTCCAGTTCCAGGGGCAGGTACCAACCCGCGACGGGCAGATCCCAGTGCTGGCGGACCTGGTTGTACTGGGACAGGGCGCGGCCCAGTTGAGCCTTCCAATAGTTGGCCAGGCCTTCGCCATCGAGCTCTTCCAGACGTTGGTAGTAGGCCGGGTCCATATACAACCCCAGCACCAGTTCCAACCCCTGGGCCTGGGCTTCGCGCAAGCTGTTGGCCAGCCAGCCCTGGGCGCCGCCGAAGTCGCTGTCGCCGTAGGCGGTCCACTGCACGATGAGGGTCTTGCCTCCCTGGGCCTTGGTGTCCCGCCACACCTGTTGCCACTGGCTGGGCGTCACGGCAGCGTCGCGGTTGAGTGGCTGGTAGAACAGACGATGGTCGGCCACGGCCGGCAGGCACAGGGCAAGCATGCAAATCATCAGAATCGTGCGCATCAGAAGGTCAACTCCACACCCAGCAGCACGCCATTGGCGCGCTCGTAGAGGTTGCCGCCCAGCGACTGCTGGTATTCGGCGCGTACTTTCAGCGAGCCACGGTAGGCGTTGTAGCGGTCGTCGTCGAACCACCACTGCCAGCGTACGCCCACGCCCGTGCGCAGGTCCTGGCGCCAGTCATTGCTCGGGTCCTGGCTGGCGAACTCGAGGAAACCATAGGGCATGACCGTCTGTGGTGAGTTGCCAGGCAGTTTCCAAGCGTGGCCTTGCTGGTAGCGCGACAACCACGCATGGTCGCCGGCGCGGGTCCACCAGGCGGCATCCAGGTAGAGGAAACGCTCGTTCCATTGGTCCTCGTCCACTCGCCAGTCGTTGCGCCAATCGCCCTGGTCGAGGAACGAAGCGGTGGCCCGCAGCAGCAGGTCATTGCTCGATTCGGCATGGTGGCGCAGGTCGCCCCAGTTGCCGCCCACCTTGGCCGGGCTGAGCAGCTCCCCCAGGCTCAGCCCGGTGTAGTGGTCGCTATCGACCTGGCGCTGGTGATAGAGCTCGGCATACAGGTTGAGGTTGGCCTGGCCGAACGGCTTGTAGCGCAGGCCGACGCCGGTGCCCAGGCTCTGGGCGTAGTCGGTGCGGCTCTGACCGCCGAACAGCACGCGGCCATAGACCGACAGGGTGCTGCCATTGCGGCTGGGCTCTTCGCCCAGGGCATGGTCCCACATGGCGATCTGCACGTTCTGCGAACGGGCCCGGCGCTCGGTGCTGCGTGCCCCGTTCTCGAGGAATTTGTCGTTGGTCGAGGTACCAGCGGGCGACCAGGTGCTGGCCAGGGTGACCGTGTCACGCCGCGCCAGCGTTTCGTGGGCGCGGCGCTGGCGGTACTTGCGGGACTCGAGGCTGCCGTACTCGTCGTCACCGTCCACCAGGTTCTGTTCCACGTCGATGACTCGGCGCAGCTCACGGCGTGCCGCGGCGCTGTCCTCGGCTTCGTCGTAGCGCAGTGCCAGGGTCTCGCCCAGGCGGTAGTTCTCGGGGAAATCGCGGGTGGCCCGCTCCAGGTAGGGAATGGCGGCCCGGCGTTGCTGCCTGTCCGCCGAACCCGCCAGGCGCATGCCATAGTCGGCACGGTAGCGTGGCTGGTCGGGTGCCAGGCGCACGGCCTCGGCCAGCCAGGCCATGGCCTGGGCACTGTCGCCGGCTTGCTGTGCGGTGTTGGCCGCCGCGTAGTAGTGGTCGGCGCGGGGCGCATGGGCCAGGGCCTGGCGCTGGAATTCCAGGGCCTCGGCCGGGTTGCCCTGGCGCTGGGCGATGGCGGCGCCCAGGGCCCAGTCGTCGGCGCTCTGGTGGGCGGCTGCGTCCCAATGAGCACGGGCTGCGCTGGCATCGCCGGCATTGAGCGCGCCCTGGGCGGCGGTCATCCGCGCATTGTCGTTCCAGGCGTCGGCAGGCAGGTTGCGCCAGATAGGCGCGGCGGCTTCGGAATCGCCGGCAGCTTCCAGGGCATAGGCCAACGGCAGGCGGCTGCCCGGGTCGCCCAGGCGTTCGGCGGCCTGGTAGTAGACCACTGCCTGCCCGGGCTGGCCGGGCATGGCGCAGCGCCCCAGGGCGCGGTACTGGCCGGCCTCGGTGGGCGTGGGTACCGCCTGGCGCACGGCGTCGCATTGGCCGGCCTCGGCCAGTCGGCCCAGCAGCTGGGCACGGGTGCCAGCATCGACTCGGGGCACCAGGCCCAGCATACGCCGTGTATCCAGGGGCGCGTCGTTGCGAGCGTAGAGGTTGCCCAGGCGTTGCAGCAGGCTCGCTGTCAGGTGGCCCTGGCGGCGATCGTAGGCGGGTACCAGTAGCTGTCGGGCGCGCTCCGGGTGGCCTTGTTCGAGCAACAGATAGCTGGCCTGTTCGAGGGCGGCCAGGTCGCCGGTCTGGCGATAGCGCTGCTCCCATTGCGCGACGGTGCGCGGCTGGGGCGGGGCAGGCGGGTCGCCATACAAGCGCTGCTTGAGCACCGCATGGGCATGCGGGTCGGCGCTGGCACTGCAGCCTGCGAACTGTTCTCGGGCCTGTTGCGGGTCGTGACGGGAAAGCCAGTCGACGGTTTCCAGGCAGGGCCGCTGCAGTTCGTTGCTGAGCGTGCGCACCAAGGCGGCGTCGTCGCCTTCACGGGCCAACTCCCACAATTGTCGGCGTTGTGCGGGCTGTTGCAACTGCTCGCTGGGCAGAGCCTGCAGCCAGCGTTGCGCCTGCTGGTTGTGGCCGACGGCGATGGCGCGGTTGGCCATGGCCAGGCGCGCCTCGTTGGCGGCCTTCTCGGACGGCGCGCTGGCCAGCAGCTTCTGCAGGCCTTGTTCGTCGATTTGCTGGATATAGGCATTGGCCAGGCGGTGCCAGTCTTGCACCGGCAAGGTGCCTTGCTCGGCCAGCGGCTGCAATTGCTCGATGGTTTCGCCCCAGTTGCGCAATTGCTCGGCGAGGTTGGCGCGGGTCAGGCGCAGGACCATGCCGTCGTCCCGCGGTGGTAGGTGGTTGAGCCAGTCCAGGGCGCGGGCAGCACCGCCGAACTTGGCCAGGCTCAGGCTATAGGCCTGCCACAGGCGCACCCGCTGGAGGCCTTCGCTGCTGGCGAGCCAGCCTTCGACCTGGCTGGCCGGTGGCGGGTCCTGCTCGATCCAGGTCAAGCGCAGCTCGAGCAAGGCATCGACATGCTCGGGGGTATCGTCGAGCTGCTCGGCGAGCGCCTCGGCCTCCTTGTAGCGGCGCTGGTGGGCCAGGGCCTGCATCAGCAGGGCCCTGGCTTCGTCGTTGTTGGGCACCCGCTGCAGCACGTGGCGGGTCAGGCGTTCGACTTCCTGCCAGTTGTCGCGCTGCGCTTCGCGGTAGCTGCGCTCCATGAACGGGTAGCTGCGAAAACGCTGGAAGTCGCTCATCGGCGCGGCCAGCGTGGGCAGGGAGGCGGTGCACAGCAACAGGCCAGTGAGGGTCAGGGAAAGACGGGGCTTCATGCCACCTCCCGGGTCAGGTCATAGGCGGCCTGCTGCTCGCTGGCCTGTTCGGCGAGGGCTTGCTGCAGCACGTCCTCGGTGATGATGCCGCGGGCGACCAGGTGCTGGCCCAGGGTCATGTGCTCGGGGTCGAAGTCGATCAGCGCCTGGTTGAACAGGGTCACCGGCACCATGCCGCGTACTTGCAGCAGGGCGCCGAGCATGACCAGGTGCACGCATACCCGTTCCAGCAGCGCGGCATCGTCCTGGTTGCGCTCCAGCACAGCGAGCATTTGCCGGGTTTCCTCCTTCTGCCATGGGCTGGGGTAGTGATGGTGCAGGCCTAGAGCGACCCGGCCCTGGGGCGCCAGGCGATTGCTGACCGGGCGCTTGAGCTGGCGGCTGATGACCCCGAGCGAGACCTGGCTGACCGGGCTTTCACTGGCCAGTACCAGGGTTTCGCCGTCCTCGGCGACCGGGAGTACGCCGTAGTGGGTAGCCAGGCGTCGGGGCAGCTGGGCGATCAGTTGCGGCGAAACCTTGAATGGGTTCAGGGGAGCCCAGGGCATGTCCATCTGCTCGGCCAGGGCCTCGACCAGCTGCTCGCTGGTGAGCCAACCGCGCAACAGCAGTTCGCGTCCCAGGCGACGGCGCACCGGGCTGGTGATCGCCTGTTGCAGCTGCTCGTCGGTGATCAGGCCCTTGGCTACCAGGCGCTGGCCCAGGGGGATGCGGGCGGGCGAGGCGATGGCAGGAAATTCATGGGTGGTCTTGTCCCAGGCCACGCGCCGCGAATCGCCCATTTCCATGACTTGGCGCAGGGCCCGCAGGTTGGCGAAGAAGTTGACGAAGTTGCTCCACATCATGCGCGGTGCCGACAACAGCCCTTCGCCGATGCCGTAGTAGCGGGTGACGAACCAGCCGCGCTGGAACAGACGATTGATCAGCAGCAGGCCGTTAAGCCAGAGCAAGGTGGACAGCAGCCAGCTGTCGCCCAGGATCGACATGAAACGCCACGACTCAGGGGCGATGGTGGTCACCAGCCAGATGGCCAGCAACACCAGCAGCAACAGGTTGACCAAAAAACTCAGCAGGTAGGCGAACAGCCCACGGCGGTCGCGCCAGAGGAAGTAGTTGAGCGCGCCCTTGCGGCTCCAGCCCAGGTTACTGGTGCCCTGGAACACGATGCCGACGATCCAGCGCGACTTCTGGCGAATGGCGTGTTGCCAGTCGCGCGGGAAGTGCTCGCGCACGCAGATCACCTGGGCGAACCGCCGGCTCATGCCCCAGCGCCATTCCTGCTTGAGGGCCAAGGCCGGGTCGGTGATGGAGTAGCGGGCGAAGATGCACTTCATGCCCTTGTGCTTGAGGCGAAAACCGATGTCGTAGTCTTCGGTCAGGCTCTGCACGTCGAAGGCGATGCCGTCGCCATCCTCGAGCAGGGCGCTGATGGCGCGGCGGCTGAAACAGGTGCCGACCCCGGCGCTGGGCACCTGGCCGGTCAATGCCTCGCGTACGATCACGTCCTTGCCGTGGTTCTCGGCGAACTCATCGACGTAGTGCCCGGCGGTGAAGCCTTTCCATTCCGGTGCATAGGGGTAGACCGGGATCTGGATCATGTCCTTGTTCGGCAGCAGGTAGTTGAACAGGCGCAGTTCCATGGGCGAGATCACGTCTTCGGCATCGTGCAGGATGAAACCGGCGAACTCGATGCGTGCGTCCTGCTGGAAGCGCAGGATCGCGTCGATGATGTTGTTCAGACAGTCGGCCTTGCTGGTAGGGCCGGGGCGCGCGCAGACCACCTTGTGCACGTTGGGGTAGTGCAGGCACACGGCATCGACGTCGGCCTGGGTCTGCGGGTCGTTTGGGTAGGTGCCGACGAAGATCTGGTAGTTCTCGTAGTCGATGGTCGAGGCGGCCAGGCGCGCCATCTCGCCGACCACGCCCACTTCGTTCCAGGCCGGGACCATGATCGCCAGGGGTTTTTCCGGTACTTCGAACAGGCGCTTCTCGTCGGCCGGCTCGAAGCGGTCGTAGATGCGAAAACGCCGGATCAGCTTGCGGCCCCAATAGCAGATGTCGATGAACAGGTCGTCCAGGCCCAGCAGGAACATCAGGCTGGCCAGGGCGATGGCGAGCAGCTTCAGGCCGAACAGCACATAGACGAGGAAGTCGACGAAGGCCAGGCTCATGCGTCGCCCCGCCCGACGGCTTGTTCATCGAACCAGCGGCTCAGGCGCTCGGCGATGCGCTCGCTGGCGTGGCCGTCACCGAAGGGGGTGTACACCCTGGCCATGCGTGCGTAGGCCTCGGGGTCATCGAGCAGCAGGCTGGTCTGGGCGACGATCTGGTCGGTATCGGTGCCTACCAGCTTGACCGTGCCACCCTTGAGCACCGCCGGGCGCTCGGTGACCTTGCGCAGCACCAGCACCGGCTTGCCCAGGGCGGGGGCTTCCTCCTGCACGCCGCCGGAGTCGGTGAGGATCACGTCGGCACGGTTCATCAACCAGACGAAATGCGGGTAGTCCTGGGGCGGTACCAGGTGGATGTTGCCACGCCCGGACAACACGCCGTACACCGCCTGCTGGACCTGCGGATTCAGGTGTACCGGATAGACGAACTGCACGTGCGGGTAGCGCTCGCCCAACTGGGCCAGCGCCTTGCAGATGCGCTCGAAGCCCTGGCCGAAGTTCTCCCGGCGGTGGCCGGTGATGAGCACCATGCGCTGGTCGTTGTGCAGTACGGCCAGCGGCGAGTCGGCGGCGGGTTGCCAGTTCTGCGCGGCCAGGTGGTCGCGCATCCACAACAGGGCATCGATCACCGTGTTGCCGGTCACTTCGATCCGGTCGGGGGGCACGCCTTCGCGGATCAGGTTGGCATCCGAGTCGCGGGTAGGCGTGAAGTGCAGGTCGGCCAGTACGCCGGTCAGGCGACGGTTGGCTTCCTCCGGCCAGGGCTGCCTGAGATTGCCGGTGCGCAGGCCCGCCTCGACGTGGCCGATGGGAATCTGGCGGTGGAAGGCGGCGAGGGCGGCGATGGAACTGGTGGTGGTGTCGCCATGGACCAGGACGATCTGCGGCTTGACCTGTTCGTAGGCTTTGTCGAGCTTGTCCAGCAGGTCGCGGGACAGGCCGTTGAGGGTCTGGCTGTGGGTCATCACCTTGAGGTCCTGGTCGACGCCAAGGCCAAAGGCGGTCAGCACCTGCTCGAGCATTTCCCGGTGCTGACCGGTGGAGCAGATGTGCAGGTCGATCCCGGGCCATTGGCACAACACGCGAGCCAGGGGGGCCATCTTGATCGCTTCAGGGCGGGTACCGAATACCATCATGACGGTATGTGCCATGGTTTGAATCCTCCGTTCTATTCCCTGGACGAAGTGACGCGCGCTGCAGCACGTCAAAGACAAGCAGTCAAATGTGGGGTTGTCCAATATCGACACGCGCCGACGCCAGACGTTCGGAGCGCAGCAGCAGCATCCAGGAGAAGGGCGCGTATCAGCCCGATGCGCTGGAATGCCAGGGAAGGGTGGTCATATGCTGAAACGGTTATTCTAGTACGTTAGTGCGATTTTCTCTACGAGATGTATTACAAGCTTTTACTTGTAGCGTTCAGCTTGTAACTTTGTACGCTTTCTTACCAAGGAGCCGTTCATGCAAGGCAAGGCACGCAAGGTGGTCCAGGCCATCCTCTATGAAGTCATCGCCGTGGCTTGCGTAGCGCCGGCCCTGTCGCTGATGTTCGATGCGGGCATGGCCCATTCGACGGTGCTGTCGATCCTCATGTCGGCCATCGCCATGAGCTGGAACATGGGCTACAACTGGGCATTCGAACGTTGGGAGGCGCGCCAGGACAAGCGCAGCCGAACCTTCCTGCGCCGGCTGCTGCATGCCTTGGGCTTCGAAGGCGGGCTGGTGCTGATCCTGCTGCCGTTGGTGGCCTACTGGATGGATATCAGCCTGTGGGCGGCCTTGCTCACCAACCTGGCGTTGTTCCTGTTTTTCTTCGTCTATGCCTTCGTGTTCCAGTGGGGCTTCGACAAGGTCTTCGACGTACCGGTTTCTGCCCAGGAGGCCCGAGAAGGGTCACAGGGGTGTTGACTCGCTGCCTGGCGGCAGGATAAGTTCCTGCCCATGAACAGATTCCCGCAGCGTCGCGCCATCAGCATTATTACCGCCATTATTCGTTTGGCGGGCTAGCGCGTACGTGCACCGAACCCGCCCTGGAGGCGGGTTTCTTCTTTCCGGCTCCTGGGTACCTGAAACCACCAGGAGTCATCGATGACCAGCCTTAGCGTCAGCCTTCGTACCACTTCTCCCCAGCAACTGCTGTCGGAGCAGGTTCGCCGCATTCTCAGTGCTCCTGTGTACGACCTGGCCATCGAGACGCCCCTGCAACCGGCCCCGGCGCTGTCGGCCGCCCTTGGCAACCAGGTGCTTCTCAAGCGCGAGGACTTGCAGCCGACCTTCTCGTTCAAGATCCGGGGTGCCTACACTCGCCTGTCGCGGCTGACCCCGGCGCAACGGGACCGTGAGGTGATTACCGCATCGGCGGGCAACCATGCCCAAGGCGTAGCGATGGCGGCATCGCACCTGGGGATGCGCGCGACCATCGTCATGCCCACCACCACGCCAGAGCTCAAGGTCCAGGGCGTGCGCTCGCGCGGTGGCCATGTGGTGTTGCATGGCGAAAGCTTTCCCCATGCCCTGGCCCATGCCCTGCAACTGGCGGACAGCGAGAAAGCGACCTTCGTGCCGCCGTTCGACGACCCGGACGTGATCGCCGGCCAGGGCACGGTGGCCATGGAGATCCTGCGCCAGCACCCGGGCGCATTGGATGCGATCTTCGTCCCGGTCGGTGGCGGCGGGCTGGTCGCCGGCATCGCCGCCTACGTCAAGTACCTGCGCCCGGAGGTGAAGGTGATCGGGGTCGAGCCGGAGGACTCCAACTGCCTGCAAGCGGCCCTGGCTGCCGGCGAACGGGTGATCCTGCCGCAAGTGGGGTCCTTCGCCGATGGCGTCGCGGTGGCGCAGGTCGGTGCCCATTGCTTCGAGCTGTGCCGCCATTTCGTCGACGAAGTGGTGACGGTCAGCAGCGACGAACTGTGCGCCGCGATCAAGGACATCTACGACGACACCCGCTCGATCACCGAGCCGTCCGGCGCCCTGGCGGTGGCCGGGATCAAGAAGTACGTGGCCCGCGAAGGGGTTGGCGGACAGACGCTGGTGGCGATCGATTCCGGTGCCAACGTCAACTTCGACCGCCTGCGCCATGTGGCCGAGCGTGCCGAGCTGGGCGAGCAGCGCGAGGCGATCATCGCCGTGACCATTCCGGAGCGCCCGGGCAGCTTCCGGGCCTTCTGCCAGGCCCTGGGCAAGCGCCAGATCACCGAGTTCAACTATCGCTATTACCCCGGCAAGGAGGCGCGGCTGTTCGTCGGTGTGCAGACCCACCCACAACACGACCCGCGCCAGGCGTTGCTGGCCAGCCTGCGCGAGCAGGGCTACAACGTGCTCGACCTGACCGACAACGAGCTGGCCAAGCTGCATGTACGCCATACGGTAGGCGGGCATGCCGCGCCGGGGGCGCAGGAGCGGGTGCTGCGCTTCGAGTTCCCCGAACGGCCGGGAGCGCTGCTGGGCTTTCTCGAGCGGCTGGGCAAACGGTGGAACATCAGTTTGTTCCATTACCGCAACCATGGTGCGGCCGAGGCGCGGGTATTCGCGGCCCTGGAGGTGCCTGGCGAGGAACTCGCCGGGTTGCCCCACGCCCTGGACGAGATGGGCTATCGCTATTGGGACGAGACCGAGAACCCGGCTTACCGGTTGTTCCTGGGCTGAGTGTCGGGCAGGCTCGGCCCCATAGCAGGGCAAGCCCGCTCCCACAGGTTCGGTGGTGTTCGCTGACTGTGCGTTGCGCTGGGTCAATACTGTCCCGCGCCAGCAGGCGGATCCTCAAGGTAGACAGACCTTCCAAGAGGAACCGGCCATGAGCAGCACCTTCTTCATCCCCGCCGTGAACATCATGGGCATCGACTGCCTTGACGAGGCGATGGCGGCCATCGCCGGCTACGGCCTGCGCAAGGCCCTGATCGTCACGGACCAGGGCCTGGCGAAAGCCGGCGTGGCCGAGCGTATTGCCGGCTTGCTGGCCGGGCGCGACATTGATTCGGTGATATTCGACGGCGCCAAGCCGAACCCGAGCATCGCCAACGTCGAGGCCGGGCTGGCCTTGTTGCAGCGTGAGCGTTGCGATTGCGTGGTGTCCCTTGGCGGCGGCTCGCCCCACGACTGCGCCAAGGGGATCGCCCTGTGCGCGACCAACGGTGGGCGGATCAGCGACTACGAAGGCGTCGACCGCTCCAGCAAACCGCAACTGCCGCTGATCGCCATCAATACCACCGCCGGCACCGCCAGCGAGATGACCCGCTTCTGCATCATCACCGACGAGGCGCGCCACGTGAAGATGGCCATCGTCGACCGCAATGTCACGCCGATCCTCTCGGTCAATGACCCGGCGCTGATGGTCGGCATGCCCAAGGGGCTGACCGCCGCCACCGGCATGGATGCCCTGACCCACGCCATCGAAGCCTACGTATCGACTGCCGCCACGCCGATCACCGACGCCTGCGCGCTCAAGGCCGTGACCCTGATCAGCGCCAACCTGCGCCAGGCCGTGGTCGATGGCAACGACCTGCAGGCACGGGAGAACATGGCCTATGCCCAGTTCCTCGCCGGCATGGCGTTCAACAATGCATCCCTGGGCTACGTACATGCCATGGCGCACCAGCTGGGGGGCTTCTACGACCTGCCGCACGGGGTGTGCAACGCCATCCTGCTGCCCCATGTGCAGCGTTTCAACGCCAAGGTCAGTGCTGCGCGCCTGCGCGATGTGGCCAAGGCCATGGGCGTGAAGGTGTGTGGGTTGGACGCGGAGCAGGGCGCAGGTACAGCGATTTCAGCCATCGAGCACCTGGCGGCGGCGATTGGCATTCCGGCCGGCCTGGCAGAGCTCGGGGTCAAGGTGGAGGACGTACCGGTGCTGGCGGCCAATGCTCTGAAGGATGCCTGTGGCTTGACCAACCCGCGGCCGGCGAACCAGGCAGAGATTGAGGCGATCTTCAAGGCGGCGTTCTAGCCAGGGCAGATGGTGTTCGGGCCAGGATGGGGTGGGCGGAAATCGCGTGCCGTGCGGGCGGCGCGCGATTTACCAATCCCGGGCCTCTCACGTCGAGCATAACGGCGGTCACCGCTCACGCATAAAGAACCCTGCCACATACTTGCGGAACGTCTCCAGGCTCTTGAAGTCGGCATAACGCTTGAAATTCTCTGCATCCGGTTCAGGGCCGATGGGTTGCGCCAGCAGGGACACCGACAGCACCCGGTCCTGGTCCGACGTGAGCACCAGTTCATCCATCACCTGGCCACCGATGACCGGCCGGCGCATCAGCACCTTGACGCCTTTGCCCGCCATCCAGTCGATCAGCGACACCAATGCCTTGAGCGGCTCGCGCTCTTCGTCGCGGTACACCGGGAACAGATGCCCGCGCGACAGCACCGGTACGCTGGCGACGTGGATCAGCTCATAGAAATGGCTGCCGGCGGTGGTTGGCGAATAGAGCGCAAGGGCCAGCAACGGCCCGCTGGTGCGGCCACCGTCCCAGAACAGATGGTGGCCCTGGAAGTCGAAGCCGTCCTCGGTGCGGGCGTTGAACAGCTTGCGCCCCTTGACCTGGTCGATGCAGTCGAGCAGCAGGCCATGACGGCGGTGGTTGCCGAAGGCCGTGGCGTCACGCAGGCGGGACTTGAGCATCATCATGTGCTTCATGTCCAGGCGGGTTTCCAGGTAGTTGCTCGCCGGTACCCGCTCCACCAGCGGGTAGCGACCGGCCACGCCGCGCAGGTCGGCGAACTGGGCCGTGAGGTCCTTCTTCAGGTGGGTGGCGTAGACGTTCAAGCCACTGGCTTCGATCCAGGTCAGCAGCAACGACAGCAAGCGTTGCTGTTCACGGCGCTCCGTCGTGGCGCCGGGGCCGCCGACACCCGCCCGATTGAAATCACCCAGCAGGCGCAGCGGGGTATCCGGCGGCAGCCAGGCGGCAGGCACGGCGGTTTGCTCGCTACGTTCGCCGGTTTCGCGCTCGACCTTGGTGAACGGGCAGCCGGGTGTATGCTCAGGGGTGTCCGGGTTGTTGCGCAGGAACAGGGTGCCGGTATTGCCGTTGAGGCTGACGTTGAGCACTGGCATGGCATCCCGGCGGCAGTCGCAGGCCAGCCACTGGTTGGCGCTGCGTACCTTCATCAGCCACTGGTTGGCCTGCAACAGGCGCGGGCCGGCGAGGGTGCCGGAGGCAAAACCGACCAGCAGTTCCTCCTCGGCCGGGGTGAGGCTGCGCACCTGCGCAGCGTTCTTTTCGATGATTCGCATTCAGCAGCTCCAAGCTACGAGCCTCAAGCTTCCGGCAAAGTCAGGGCGCTTTCAACCCGAACGCCTGAAGCTCGCAGCTTGTGGTTCACTGGCCGCCGAACAGCTTGGCGGCGCGGGCGCGGATTTCCTCTGGGCTGAGGTCTTCCTTATGGGTGGAGACGAACCACAGGTTGCCGAACGGGTCCTTCAGCGTGCCGCTGCGGTCGCCGTAGAACTGGTCCTGCACCGGGCGCAGGGCCAGGGCGCCGGCGGCGACGGCCTGGTCGTAGATTTTGTCGCAGTTCTCGACATACAGGTGCAGGCCGACGGCAGTACCGCCCAGCGACTGGCTGGCGGTGAGCCCGCCTTCCATGTCACAGGGGTCCGCGAGCATCAGCGAGGAATCGCCGATCTTGAGCTCCGCATGGCCGATGCGGCCGTCGGGGCCTTCGAGACGGAACATCTCCACCGCACCAAAGGCCTGCTTGTAGAACTCGATGGCCTTTGCTGCGTCCTTGATGCCCAGGTAGGGCGTGATGCTGTGTTGTCCTTCGGGAACAGGTTTGACCGCCATTGCAAGGTTCCTCCTTCAGGTAAGGTCAGTACCGACCCGCCGCAGATATATCCGCGACAGGCTTCACGCATTTACCGAGGCTGTATGTTTGTACAGTTTCGGCAAATGCGCAAATGCCTTTTCCCTATTAGAGGCTGCCCGGCTAGAAGATGTAGTCGGTGGTCAGGAAACTCGACTGGCGGTTGCGGATGATCTCGCTGATCAGCGCCTTGTTGGCTTCCTGGAATTTGGTGGCCACCAGGGTGCGGATAGAGAACACACGCAGGGCGTCGTGTACCGACAAGGTGCCTTCGGCGCTGTTCTTGCGGCCGTTGAACGGGTAGGTGTCCGGGCCACGCTGGCACTGGGCGTTGATATTGATGCGGCCCACCTGGTTGGCGAAGGTATCGACCAGCATGCCGATGGTCTGCGGGTCGTTGCCGAACAGGCTCAACTGCTGGCCATAGTCGGAATCGAGCACATAGTCGATCACCGTCTGCAGGTCGCGGTAGGGCACCACCGGCACCAGCGGGCCGAACTGCTCCTCGTGGTAGACGCGCATGCTGGGCGCCACCGGGTAGAGCAGGGCCGGGTAGAAGAACGAGCCGCGGCTGGTGCCGCCTCCCTCGTTGAGCACGCGGGCACCCTTGGCCGTGGCGTCGGCCACCAGGCCGTCGAGGTAGTCGACCTTGCCGGGCTCGGGCAACGGGGTCAGGGCCACGCCCGGCTCCCAGGGCATGCCGGGCTTGAGCGCGGCGAGCTTGCGCTGGAACTTCTCGAGGAACGGCTCGACCACATCTTCGTGCACGAACAGGATCTTCAGCGCGGTGCAGCGTTGGCCGTTGAACGACAGGGCGCCGGTGACCGCTTCTTCGACGGCATTGTCCAGGTCCACCTGGGGCAGGACGATACCGGGGTTCTTGGCATCCAGGCCCAAGGCCGCACGCAGGCGGTGCGGGCGTGGGTGCAGTTTCTTCAGGTCGCTGGCGGCCTTGTGGGTGCCGATGAAGGCGAATACGTCGATCTTGCCGCTGGCCATCAGGGCGCTGACCGTCTCGCGGCCACGGCCATAGATGACATTGATCACCCCTGGCGGGAAGCTGTCGCGGAAGGCTTCGAGCAACGGGTGGATCAGCAGCACGCCGAACTTGGCCGGTTTGAACACCACGGTGTTGCCCATGATCAGCGCCGGGATCAGGGTGGTGAAGGTCTCGTTGAGCGGGTAGTTGTACGGGCCCATGCACAGCGCGACGCCCAGCGGTGCGCGGCGGATCTGGCCGAGCGTGCCTTGCTCGAGTTCGAAGCGGCTCGACCGTCGGTCGAGGTCCTTGAGGGCATTGATGGTGTCGACGATATAGTCGCAGGTGCGGTCGAACTCTTTTTCCGAGTCCTTGAGGTTCTTGCCGATCTCCCACATCAGCAGCTTGACCACCGCCGTGCGCTGTTCGCGCATGCGCCCCAGGAAGGCTTCGACGTGCTGGATACGCTCGGCCACGCGCATCGTCGGCCAGGCGCCACGGCCCTTGTCGTAGGCCTGTACGGCGGCATCCAGGGCGGTGAGGGCAGTATCGGCGTCGAGCAGCGGGGCACTGCCGAGGATCACTTGCTGTTCGCTGTCGCCGTGCTTGAGCCAGACCGGGCTGCGTACCGTGGCCAACGGGCCGTCCCAACGCCTGAGCTGGCCACCGACCAGGTAGTCGCGTTGCTCCAGGGGTTCGCCCAGGCGCCAAGCCTCGGGGATAGCGTCGGGGGCGGGAAACAGCGAATCGAGCAGACGGTCCATGGGTACTGCACCTCGTTTGTTCTTGGGTAGGTGAATCGCTTCAGCTGCGAGCATGCACCCACTGGAAGAAAAACACCAGTCTGGCTCAAATTTGCCTTTGCCGGGCCGATACACAATTAATCGCCGCCGATTTCCGCCCAATGAAAACTCTCCACGTATCCCCTGACCAGCCGCCGTCCTGCAAAGGCAGGCTGCGGCGCACTGTGCACCGCTTGCTGCCGGTCGGCTTCGCCCTGGTGGGCATTGGCTTGTCCGTCGCGCTCGGGCACCTGGACATGCGCCGTGAGCAAAGCGAGCAGCTGGCCAACATTGCCGCACGCCTTTCCGGAGTGCGCAGCGCCCTGGAGGCGCAGCTGCGGGCGGCATTCGCCGAGGCCGAAGGCATCGCCCAGCTGATCTCCACCGATGGGCGAATCAGCCCTGGGCATTTCCACGGGATGGCCCAGGACGCGCTCGAGTCGGTGCCCTACATGCACCACATCGCCCTGGCACCGGACGATGTGATCAGCGCGGTCTATCCCGAGCAAGGTAACCAGTCGATCCTGGGCCTGGACTATCGTCGGCTGCCTGACCAGTTCCCCATGTTGCAGTCGGCCCGTGAGCACCGCGAGGCCGTGCTGGCCGGCCCGGTCGGCCTGTACCAGGGTGGGCGGGCATTGATCTATCGGCGGCCGGTGTTCGTCTCCGGCAAGCGAGGGGTGAAGCTCTATTGGGGCAATGTGTCGATCGTCGCCGATATCGACAGCCTGCTCTGGGCCGCAGGCCTGCGCCCGGACATGGATATTCAGGTGGCGCTGCGCGGGGCGGACGGCAAGGGCACGGATGGTGCGCTGATCTGGGGCGATCCGCAGCTGTTCGACGACCCGCTGCTCAGCCAGCTGGTGACGGTGCCAGGAGGGCACTGGCAGATGGCCGCCGCGCCTCGCGATGGCTGGCCGGTACTGGGCCTGTTCGCCTCGCCGCTGTTTCTTTTCGCCCTGACCTGCACGGGGTTGTTCAGCCTGTTCGTTGCCCAGCTCAACGGCAACCAGCGCCTGTTGCAGCAGCGCAACCGCGAGCTCCGCCAGTCCCAGGCGCAGCTCGAACGCCTGGCCCACTACGACACCATCACCGGCCTGCCCAACCGCGTGTTGTTCCAGAAACAGCTGGCAGAGGCCATCGCCAGGGACCATGGGCTGGCCGTGCTGATCCTCGATATCGACGGCTTCAAACAGGTCAACGACAGCCTGGGCCATCCGATGGGCGACCTGCTGCTGCAGCAGGCCACGGCGCGCTTCCTGCAGGAGCTGGACAGCGCCGACCGGCTCTGCCGCCTGGGCGGCGACGAGTTCGTGTTCATGCTTCAGGGCAGCCAGGGCCAGGTCAGCCACCAGGTATGCGCCTTGCTGCGCTGCCTGCAGCGGCCATTCGACCTCAACGGCAATGCCGCGCTGGTCACCGGCAGCATCGGCCTTGCCCGCTGCCCGCAGCATGGCGAGACGGTGGACAGCCTGCTGCGCCATGCCGACACCGCCATGTATGCGGCCAAGGAGGGCGGTCGCAATGCCTGGCGGCCTTATCACCCGGACATGACCGAGCGCCTGCAGCAGCGCCTGGAGCTGGAGCGCAACCTGCGCCGGGCCTTGCAGCATGACGAGTTCGAGTTGTGGTACCAGCCCAAGCTCGACCTGTTCAGTGGTCGCGTGGAAGGGGTGGAGGCATTGCTGCGCTGGCGTGACCCGGAACGCGGGCTGGTGTCGCCGGCCGAGTTCATCCCCCTGGCCGAACGCACCGGCCTGATCATTCCGTTGGGTGAGCGCGTGCTGGAGCTGGCCTGCGCCCAGTTGGCCGCCTGGCGCGCCGCCGACTGCCTGCCCGGGTCGATGGCGATCAACGTGGCGGCGTTGCAGATCGAGCGCAGCGACTATGTCACCAGCCTGGCCACGACCCTGGCCCGCTACGACCTGCCGGCGAGCCTGCTGGAAGTGGAGATCACCGAAAGCCTGCTGATGGAAAGCCAGCAGCAGGCCTGCGCAGTGCTCGCACAATTGCGGGCCATGGGTGTGGCCACGGCAGTGGATGACTTCGGTACCGGCTATTCGTCGCTGGCCTATCTGCGTGCCCTGCCCATCGATCACCTGAAGATCGACCGGGCGTTCATCAAGGACCTGCCAGGCGACGATGATGCCCAGGCGGTCGCCTGCGCGATCATCGACCTGGGCCACGCCCTGGGCTTTCGGATCACCGCCGAAGGTATCGAGACCCAGGCGCAATATGACTTCCTGCGCAACGCTGGGTGCGACCAGGGGCAGGGCTTCCTGCTCGCACGACCGATGCCGGCGGCGGACCTGGCCCGCTGGCTGCAGGCCAGCCGGGACTGCGGCTGACCGGCTTACCTGCTTGGCCAGCAGCCTCAGGACTCGACGAGCCTGGGCACGGCTCCATAGCCAATGCGCTGGGTTTGCCTGAGCTGCTGCTCGACCAGCGACTGCAGTGATTCGCCGGTGGGCAGGTAGGCGTCGCCGAAGTCCTGGCCGCCCAGGGCACTGGGGTGCGTGACGATTTCCAGGATGCCATGGGTCGGGGCCAACCCGGCCTTGAGGTCCGCTGGGGTGCAGACGTAGTCGGCCGTGGCGCCACTGAGCTGGCGCAGTCGGCGGTTGAGCAGGGTCTTGTACACGTGCTTGACTGGGCCGATGTTGCGCCCGAGGTTGCGTGCCAGACGCACGGGGACGCCTTGGCTGCGGGCAAAACGCGCGACCACTTCGCCGATCGGCCAGATATTGTGCACGTGCTGGTGCGAGTCGAGGTGGCTGGGCACAAGGCCGTGGGCCAGGCAGTGTTGCCATTGCGCGTGCAGTTCCTGCTCCACGGCGGCGCGCTCGCGCCGGGACAGGCGCAGGGTCGCGCGTTTGAGTGCGAAGGCGAACTCCCCGGTAGGCGAACAGAACCGTGGCTCGGCGAGAATCGCCTGGCTCAACGGCCGCCCCTGGGTGAGGTTGAAGTGCAGGCCTATCCGGCCCAGCAGTTCGGGCTGGCGAGCCAGGGCGCAGGCCGCGGCGAAGGCGGGCATGTTGGCCATGGCCGTGGCCGAACTGATCAGCCCGGCCTGGAACGCTTGCAGGATCACCGCATTGGTGTGTGGGCTCATGCCGAAGTCGTCAGCGTTGACTATGACCTGGGAGGGCATCGGGGTTCTCCTGTGGGAAATTGGATGGTGCCGGGGCGGCCAATGGCCGCCGGTGTCCGTTCAGGTAGGGCTTGAGCAGCCGCCAGGCGCGCAGGGCCAGGCCCAGCAGGCGGCCGTCCAGGCGCTTGCTGTAGAGGCTGAGGCGCCATTGTTCGAGCGAGTCGGTCATGCGTTCGTGCAGCTGGTGGCTGGAGTTGTGCAGGCTGACCCGGGAGGCGTCGACCCAGGTCCATCCTTCGTCCAAACCCCAGCGAATCCACTCGTCCAGCAGCACGCGGCCGCTGCCGAGGTCGCGATGCTCCGGCATGAAGGCCAGGTTGTAATCGTAGAGCCGTCCGTGTTCGAGCAGGCCGAGGCGGTAGCTGATGCAGCGACCGTCCAGCTCCAGCAGCACCAGGCACACCAGGCCTTCGGCGGCCAGGGCGGTGAGCGCCTGGTATATCCATTGGCGGCGCTGCGTACCCGAGAAGATCCCGACCTCCTCATCACCTTTCCAACTGGCGGCCTCCACGGCGCTGACGGCCTCGATCAGGGCGTCGATGTCGTTTTCGCTGGCCTGCACGCGCCGCACCTGGGCAGCGCAGGCGGCGATGCGTTTGCGCGCCCGGCGCAGCTTGTAGCGTGGCGCGCCGCTGGGCTCCTGGCGATCGGCCGGGTTGATCCGGTGCAGCGGGACCACACAGCTCAGTCGCTGCTCGCAATGTGAACTCGCGGCGGCCCACCGGCCCAGCCAGCCATGGGGCGGCACCGACACTTCGTTCAGTTGCAGCAATGCGTGGGGCAGGTGTTTGCCGATGGCCTGGAGCACGCTGTCTGCATCCGCTTCGGGGAGATCGACGAGCAGGGCGATGCGGTCGCTCAAGGGGTAGCCCAGGTGGCGTACCACCGGCGTGTTGAACGGGCCGTACGGTTCGCGCATGCGCACCAGCGGCAGGCAAAGCCGCAATTGCGCTCCCCGATAACCCAGCAGCACCTGCAGGCGCTGCCCAGGTTGCAGGGCGCCCTCGGCGGCCTGCAGCCAACCCAGGTGGTTGAACGGGGTGCTACCCGGCACCCGCCGGCGCAGGGCCTCGTATTCGTCGGCCGGGAAGTCGGGGGTGAGCAGCGAGTCGTGCCAGCTCAGTCGCAGGTCCATGGTCAAGGCTCCTTGACGGTGGTCTGGTGTGTAGTGGTAGGGCGCTCGGCGTACATGCGCCGCCCCGTCGAGGGTGTGTCGGGGAGCGCCTGCGCAGCGTTCCAGCCAAGGGCGAACAAGGTCTGCCCGGGTACCTGGAAGTGCACCTGGCCGGCGTTGCACGCGAAGGCGGCCAACTGCGGCTGGTTGTCCGGGCCGAACAGCTCCAGACGCGCATCCGGGCAGGTGCCCAGGGTGAGTTCGACCTGCTGCAGGCGGTCAGCCTTGTTCACCCCCAACAGGCTGCGCCGATGTCCTTCGGCCATGGCCAGGGCATCGACTTCGAACCCGTCGTTGTACAAGGCCAGTACCTGGCCCAGCCAGTGTTGCTGGATGAACTGCTGGGCCAGGCCGACCGGCTTCAGCTGGAAGTGCGTGTCGTCGATGACTTGGACCATGCCTTTGGGCCATTCGGGCTCGTCGGCGACATGGAACCAGTTGAGCATGTCCAGCAGGCCATCGGCCGAGGCATTGATCACCACCGACGCCCACCAGACGCCGGCGTAGTGGGTGTTCTGGTCGTAGGGGCTCAGGCTCGAGCCGCTGGACAGATTGGTCTGGTCCAGCAGCAGCGCCTTGCGCGGCCTGCCCTGGCCGTCCAGCCCCACCAGGGCGGCGGCCTGGCGCACGCTGTCGCGGTAGCTGCGGGTGGCCAGCGGGTCGCGGACCATCCACTCGTGCCAGGCCAGGGCATCGACTTGTGCGCCCTGTTCCTCGAGCAGGCGCCGGGCCCAGTCGATACCGCGCAGGCCCTTGGCGTCATCCCTGAACGGGCCGCCGAGCCAGCGTGAAGAGGCCGGGATGGCGATGCGGACGCCGGCTTCGCGGGCCCCGGGCCAGTTGTGCACCACAGCGGTCATGAGGCGAAAGTAGTCGCGGAAGCTAGCGTAGTCGGGGTAGTTGAGGTTGGGTTCGTCGGCCACGCTCAGGTAGTGCACACCCTTGCCGCCGAGCCTGGTGGTCGCTGCAAGCCAGGCCTGCAGGCCGTTGCGGGTGGGCGCATCGGCTGCCAGCACGGCGCGCCGGCCGGTGCCGGCCAGCAAGGTGATGTCCTGGGCGATGGCGAAGCGCTCCTGGTACAGGCGTCGCCAGGCGTCTTCGTAGTGCGGCTTGCGCACCAGAACGTCGACGAAGCTGTAAAAGCCCGCCGCCTGCGGGCGCAGGGCATCCAGGGCGGCAAAACTGGACGGTGGGGGCGCCACGTAGTGCATGGCCACGCCCAGCCGTGGCGTAGGGCCTACTGTCCGTTCAGCAACCTTGAGCGCTACCAGGCCTTGGGCGAGTGGCAGGTCGCCGAGATGTTCGGCTCGCTGGGCGAACAGGTTGGCCGTGCCGTCCAGCCAGAACGCAGCCTTGCCGCTGCCTTGCAGGTACAGGCGCCAGGTTTCGTCGCGGGTACTGAGTGGCAGCTTGTGCTGGTCGAACTGCCAGTAGGCCGGGTAGGGCGCGAGCGCGACCTCCACCTTGTAGCCGTCGCCCAGGCGCTGGGCCAGCAGGCGACTCACGCCGCCATGGTATTTACCGGCCAGGCTCGCCTGTTCGCCGGCCTTGACGCGAAAGAACAGGGAGGTGCCCGATGCCACTTCGGCACTGAAATGCACTTTCGCCGGTGCGAACAGCGCCCGGGTCGTATCCAGATGCTCGACCTGGTAGCCGCGGAAGCTGTAACCGGGGATTTCCAGCCGGTAGGGGCCTGCGCTGGGCTCCAGGGACCAGGTTTGTTCGCCCCGCACCTGCTCGGCGCGAATCGCCCGCTCGGCACTCAGGCGCCCCTGGCCATCGAGCAGATACAGATGCTCGCCGTTGGCATCGGCCTGCCAGGCCGGACGCCACTGGATGCGCAGTTCGTCGGTGCGTTCGGGCAGCAGGTACAGGCTGCCGTCGCGGATGTCTCCCCAGTGCAGGCTGGCTGCCAAGGACCACGACGGCACCAGTGCCGCGAGCAGGGCCAGGTGCTTCACGCGGGCCTCCGTTGCAACATTTCACGCAGTGGGGTGTGATCGCCGGGCAGGATGATCAGGGTCCGCCATAGCGGCACATTGCTCAGCTGGCAATACACCACGAGCATCGCCAGGGTCACTGCCAGGTAGGCGATCGATGATGCCAGGGCCGCGCCGACGATGCCCCAGGCCGGGATCATGAAGATATTGAGCAGCAGGTTCAGCGCTGCGCCGCCGCCCATGATCAGCGACACCGTGCCGGGCCGGTTCTTGCCCAGCAGGTCCAGGCGCAGGATGCTGGCGTAGCACAGGCCCAGCAGCCCTGGCAGCAGCGCGAGCAGGGCTGGGTAGGCAGGAGCGTACTCGATGCCGAACAGGGTGATGATCAGCCACTTACCGATCAGCGCCATGCTCAGGCAGGCCAGCAGCATCACCGTGGCGGTCAGGCGCAGGGCCAGGGGCGTGAGACGCTGCATGTCGGTATCCTGCTGCAGCAGGTGCTTCATCAAGGGGGTGGTGACAGCCTCGGGGACGATCAGCAGCAGTTCGGCCGCGGCGGTGGCCATGGCGTAGTGGCCCAGGGCGGTACTGCCGAGCACGGCGCCGATGAACAGATAGTCCGAGCGCAGGATCACCTGCTGGAACAGGAGGTCAGGGTGGCTCTTGGCACTGTAGCTCAACAGTTCGCGCTGGCCGCTGCGGTCCCAGCGCAGGTGCACCGGGTATTGGCGCGCCAGCCAGGCCACGCCCAGCAGCAGTACTACGCCAAGCCCCAGCAGCCAGCTGATCAGTGCGGCCTCCATGGCCTGCTCGCGCCACATCCAGAAGAGCGCCAGGAACAGCAGCAACGGTGCCAGCGACTCGGTCAGGCGCAGGGCGTTGAAGGCATCCACGCCGCCACTGGCATTGTGCAGGGTCAACAGGCCGCTCTTGAGCACGGCCATCGGCACGGCCAGCAGCAACAGCCAAGCCAGCAGGCCAAGCTGCTGAGTCACTTCCAGTTGGCCACCGAACTGGCGGACCAGAAAGACCCACAGCAGGGTCAGCAAGCCGGCGAGCAGGCAGCCGTAGACCAGCACCTGGGTCAGGAGCAGGCCCATGTCACGGCGCTTGGCGGCCTGGTAGCCGACTGCGCTGTTGAGCCCACCACTGGTGACGGCGCTGATCAGGTCGGGCAGGGCGCTGAGCAAGGCGAACAGGCCCCGTTCACTGGGCCCGAGGATCCGCGCCAGCAACACGTTGCGCAACAGACGCAGGGCGATCATCGCAAGCTTGGTGCCCATGCTCAGCGCCAGGTGACGCAGGTAGGTGCTACGGATCATGCAAGACCTCCACGGGCGATGCGCCAGGCCAGCAGCGAAGGGCAGGCAGCGGTCTGCTGGCTGACGCCGATACGCGGCAGGGCGAGGGGGTCGTCGTCATCACGGAACAGGCCTTGCCGGGTGCTCAGGGCATAGGCATAGCTATGCCGGGCGACCCATGAACGGACCCGGTCGTCGTGGTCGCCGTTGGGGTAGCAGTACACCGGCAGTGGGTGTTCGCAGTGCTGTTGCAGCGCCGCATGGCTGCGCTGCAACTCGTCGTTCAGGCCCTGTTCGTCGAGCTCGGGCAGCAAGGCATGGCTGGCGCCATGGGGACCGAAGCGTACCAGGCCGGTCGCCTCCAGCTGGCGCACCTGATGCCAGTCCAGGGCTTGCGGTACAGGTTCGGCCGGGCAGGCGTCGGTCATCCGCTGCAAGGTGGGCTGGCCGAGGCTCTTGAGGCTTTGCATGTAGTGGGCCAGCACCTGGCTGCGGGTGTGGGATCGGCTGCTCAAGAAATACGCTGCCGGCAGCGGGCGACCGGTTTCACGCAACTGCTCGGTCAACGCCAGGCGTGCATCCTCGCCGCGGGTGCCCCACAGGGTTTCGACGATGCTTTCCCACCAGAAGCGCTGGCGGCTGCCGATGTAGTCAGTGGATAGGAAGATACTGGCCGGTACGCGATAGCGCAGCAGCAGCGGAAAGGCATTGACTGCATTGTCGCGCCAACCGTCGTCGAAGGTCAGGGCGACCCTGGGCCTGCCGTGGCCGTTGGCGCGCCGAGAGCCTTGCAGCAGGTCCATCAGGGGGACGCATTCGAAATGCTGCGACAGCCAGCGCAGCAAGCGCTCGAAGGCCTGCGGGCCCAGGCACAGCTCGTTGCGATGGGGCAGCGCCGCGAGGCTGTCGTCCTCGAGCACCCGGTGCAGCATGAGGATCACGCCGGTGTTGTGCAAGCGGGCACGGGTACTGGGCAACTTGAAGTACAGCCAACCGCTGGCCTGCTTGATACGGGTCTTGATCGGCATAGGGATGTACTCATCGATTCTGGTCGGGGTTCCACTGGCTGTAGCTGTACCCGCGCAGGAACTGCCACACGCCGATGCTCATGCCGGCCACCGTGACCAGCATGAAGGCGGCCAGGCGAAACGGCTTGGGCAGGCGGCGACGGGCATCCAGCAGGCCGAGCACCGCAGCGCCATAGCCGAGCAACTGGCCGACCAGGCAGAGTAGGTAGAAGCCACCTTCGGCGGCCAGCCAGAGGTTGGCCAGCAGCAACGGCACCAGTAATACCGGAGCCAGGCGCCGGATCAGCTTGTGGCTGGCCAGGGCAATCGCGTATAGGCCATGCCTGAAGGGATTGAGCAGCTCGCGCCGGGCGGCCAGGCTCAGCAGCCCACCGACGGTGACCCGCTGGCGACGGCGGAACTGCTTGCCGGCCTCGTCCACCCCTTGGTCCAGCACCACGGCCTCAGGCACGTAGACGATGCGCTTGCCCGCAACCGGCGCGCAGGTGCTGATGAAGAAATCGTCGTTGACCTGGCGGGGAATAGGCTGGAACAGTTCGCGGCGCAGGGCGAGCAGGGCACCGTCGGCCGAGACCATGCAACCGGTGCGGTTCTCGACCTTGCGCAGCCAGGCTTCGTAGTGGCGGTACAGGCTGTCGCCCAGGCTCAGGCCTTGCCCGGGTTCGGGAATGATCATGTGCCCGGCGGTGCAACCGACTCGTGGATCGGCAAACGGGGCCAGGAGCCGGCGCAGGGTGTCGCCGGACCACTGGTTGTCGGCATCGGTGAATACCAGGATCTCGCCCTGGCAGCTTTGTACCGCCGTGTTCAGCGTGGCACCTTTGCCCTGACGCGGCAGGTCCAGCACCTGTACACACACAGCATCGATGGCGCGGGCACGGGCCACGGTGAGATCGGTGGAGCCGTCGCTGGCTACCACCACCTGTAGGTCAGCGGCCGGGTAGTCCTGGGCCAGCACGCTGGCCAGCTTCTGTTCGATATGCCGCTCTTCGTTATAGGCGGCGATGACCACACTGACCCGTTGCGGGGCCAATGGGCCAAGCACCCGGCGGGGGAACAAGGGCGTGGCCAGGGTCAGCAACAACGGGTAGCCGACCCAGGCGTACAGGGGCAGCAACAGGCACGACCAGAAAATGACCTCAGCCACGGGCAGGCCTCCTTGCGGTGCGGTTGAACAGGCTCAGCACGACGGCGGCGCCGGCCAGGTGCAGGCGGACCCAGTGCAACGCCCACAGTTGCAGGGTGAACATCGGGGCACGGTGCTTAAGGCTCTGCCTCAGGCTCAGTGCCAGGGCCGGCACGGCGCCCAGCACCATCAGCAACAGGGCGAGCCGACCGGCCCCCTGGAGCAGTGCCAGCAGTGCCAGGGCGGCCAACGCCCAGGGCGCCAGCGACAGCAGCGGGAAGCGCAGCATGCGCAGGCTTGCGCCATGGTTGCGCAGCAGTTGCAGGTGGCTGCCCTGGCGCCACAGTTCCTTGCCCAGCCATTCGCTCCAGCTGCCCTCGAAGCCCCAGTGCAGCACCGTCGGCTGGCGCAGGGCGCGCAGACGCGCGCCGGCTTGGTACAGGCGCAGGGTGAAGTCCTTGTCCTCACCGGTGCGCAAGCGTTCGTCGAAACCGCTCACCCGCTCGAACCAGTGGCGGCGCAGCAGCAGGTTGGGCGCCGGCAACCAGGTGCTTGGCTGCAGGGTTGGCCCGGCACGCAGCGTGCGCCGCTGCCAGGCGTAGGCGAACCAGGGGGCCTGACGGGGGGTATCGCAATCGAGGGCGAAGACATCGCCTTGGTCACGTTGGTGCAGGCCGACCAGCAGGGAGAGCCAGTCGCCAGGCACTTCGATGTCAGCATCCAGGAACGCCAGCCAGTCGCTGCAGCTGGCCCGGGCACCCAGGTTGCGCAGGGCGCCGATGGTCGCGCCCGGCAGCGTCAGTACCGTGGCCCCGAACTCGCGGGCGATATCGGGGCCGGCGTCGGTGGAGCCGTTGTCCACCACCAGCAGTTCACACGCAAGGCCCGCCTGCAGGGCCGCAGCCCGGGCGCACGCCAGGGTACGGCCGATGTGGCGGGCTTCGTTGAACATGGGGATGACGATGCTCACCTGGTTCATCGCGACACCGCCGTGGTCGGGGCCTCGGCGGCCTGACGCACCAGCACGCTGGACAACGCCAGCATCATCCACAGGTACTTGTGGCTGGGCACGCTGAGGAACATCAGGAACAGCCCGATGGCCACCAGGCTCATGGTCAGGTGGGCGGCAAGGTCGGCATGGTAGTGGTCTGCGGCGGCGCGCCAGCTGGCGCTGGCCCTGGTGAAGTTGCGCAACGCCAGTAGCATCATGCCGATGAACAGCAGGCCGGCGGGTATGCCGATTTCGGTGATCAGTTCCAGGTAAGTGTTGTGCGCCTGCCGATAGAGGTCGTCACTGGTGCGCTTGGCCGGGGCGAAGGCCTTGGAGAAACCGGTGTTGGCATAGTGCAGTGGGAAGGTGCCGGGCCCGGTACCGAGCAGCGGGCTGTGGCTGATCATGTCCTTGCCGACCACCAGGTAGGAGGCGCGTCGGCCCAGGGATTCGTCCTTGTGTGCATTGATCCCCGACTTGAGCTGGGCCAGCGACTGGATGCGTTCCAGGTATGCCGGCGGCATCAACGCCGCGCCCAACGGCAGCACGATGGCCAGGCCCAGCATGGCGAAACCCAGGTGCAGTGGCCGAATACGCGCCAGTTGCGCACGGTAGACGTACAGCACGGCAATCAGGGTGGCCAGCAGCACGACCAGGCCGGAACGCGACTCGGTGCGGGTCATCCCGGCAAGCATCAGCAGGCAGCAGGCCGTCCAGAACAGCTTGACCGGCACCTGCCTGGCCTTGATCAGCAACCACAATGCCAAGGGCATGGCGAAGGTGATCAGCAGGGCCAACACGTTAGGGTCGAGCAGAGCCGAGGCGCGACCTTGTTGTTGGTATTTGCTCGAGAACATGGCGAACAGGCAGGTGATGCACACGCTCAGGGTCACTACCCGGCACAAGGTTGGCAGGCTGAGCTCGCGCCCCACCAGCAGGGTGATCACGAACACCACCAGGCCTACGGTGAATTCACGCAGGTGGTTGAGCGAGAGCGCCGTATCGTCGCTGGTCCAGAGGCTGAGCAGGTACAGCGCCAAAAACGGCACCAACAGACGCCACTGGTTGCTGTGCAGGCGCTCACCCGGCAGTTGGCGTACCGCCAGTTGCAGGCCGAGGGTCAGGACCAGGCCAAGGCCGACGATCTTGGCCGCGGACACCTCGCTGTCCTTGAGCAGGCCTTCCAGCGGTACCAGCAGGGCGATGGCCAGCAGGCCCCAGGCGGGTTTGCGGTACAGCACAAGGGCACCGGCCAGGCCGACCACCGCCCCTGGCGCGAGATACGGGAAAGGGCTGGCGAGCAGGGCCAGGCTGAGCAGGGCCGCAAGGCCAACCAGCGACAGGGGCATGATCATGCGACAACCTCCTCGGTGGCGCCCTGGTAGACCAGGGCCCAGCGTTGTACCAGGGTCGGCAGGTGGTAGCGTTCGCGTTGGGTTCGCTGTGCCCGGGCCGCCAGTTCGGCAGCCTGGGCGGGGTCTTCGATCAGGGCTTGCAGGTGCTGGGTGAGTTCGTCCACGGCCAGGGGTCTTGCCAGCAGCCCGCTACGGCCGTGCTCGATGACATCCGGGATGCCGCCAACGCCGAAGGCCACTACCGGTACCCCATCCTGCATGGCCTCGAGCAGGACCATCGGTGTACCCTCGGTGCGCGAACTGATGACCAGGACGTCCAAGCGTGCCATCCAGGTGCGCATGTCGCGCTGGAAGCCCGGCAGTTCGATGCGCGAACCCAGGCCCGCGGCGTCGATGCGCGCCTGCAGCCGCTCGCGCTCGGGGCCGTCGCCGAGCATGACGGCCTTGATCTTGGCGTAGCGCCGGCACAAGGGGATCAGTGTGTCGAGGAACAGGTCCGGGCCTTTTTCGCGGGAAAGGCGCCCCACGTAGCCGGCCAGCCAATAGCCCTTGACATGGCGTTCGGGCAGGCTGCGTGCCGGCGGCAGGCCGTTGGGGATCACCCGCAGCTTGCCGGGCGCCACCCCAGCCTGGTGATGCAGGCCGGCGATGCTGTCGGCGACGCACACCACCGTGCTTACCACCGGCGTGCGGCACAGTTGCAGGCCAAGCCAAATATAGAAGCGCTGCTTGAGGCTGCGCGGTGTGAAGCCGTGTTGCGTGGTGACCAGAGGCAACCCGCACAGGGCCGCTCCGAGCCAGCCGAGGGCCAGGCCCTTGAAATTGTGGGCATTGATCAAGGGCCGTGCGTTGCGCTGGGCAAGCAACTGCCTGAGTACCGCGGCCGAACCACGGCAGGTCAGGCAGTCGATACCGGCCTGGCGAAAGCGCGCCGCCAGCTCGACCGGAGCGTCGAGCAACAGCACCCGGTGCCGACCAGGCGTGGCCAGGCAGTGGTCCAGGAGCATGCGCTCGGCGCCGTAGAACCCGCCACTGCTGAGCAGGTGCAGGATCGGCCGTTCGCCAGGGTGGGCAGCGCTGTTCAATTGCGCACCCAGTGCATCAGCCGTGGCAACGTCCAGGCCTTGTGCGGGTTGGGCAGGCCAGGGGCCTGGTCGTTGATTACCAGCAGTACCGGCAGGCCCAGTTCCTGGGTGATCTGCGCCGGGTGCTTGAAGCGATGGTCGAAGAACTCCTTGACATAGACCAGGGCGATGGCCAGCAGCAAGCCGGTGAGCAACCCGAACGGAATGATCAGGCCGGGGCGCGGGAAGGCTGCGGTGGTGGGTTCGTAGGGTGCACTGAGAATGCGCGCGTTGGACTGGCTGCCGTCGAACAGGCCCTGACCGCGGCTTTCCTCGTAGCGTTGGGCATAGGTGGAGAAGGCCTTGTGCAGGGCATCGATCTCGGTGTCCAGCTGGCGGGTCTTGCTCTGGGTTTCACGCAACTGGTGGATGCGCTCCTTGAATTCGCCGATGCGCTCGGTCTTCTGCGCGATCACCTGCTGGGTCACGGCCAGGTCCTGCTGGCGTTCCTGGATGCGGTTGGCGATCACCTTGAGGAACTGCGCACGCAACTGGGCGATCTGCTGGCGGGCCAGTACCATCTGTTCGGCACCGGGCAGGAACACCGTGGTGTCGGCATTGTAGCGGGCCATCTGCGAGGTCAGCTGTTCACCGATCTGGCGGATCTCACGGTCCTCGAAGGCGACGTTGTCCACCGTGGTGGTGAAGGTGTAGGGGAAGGCGTAGTCGGCCATGCGCGCCTTGCGTGCATCAGCCAGGCTGCCTTGCAGGTAGTCCAGCCATTGCTGGTTCTGCAACTGCCGGTCGCGCTGGGCATTGAGCGCCTGTTCCTCGGTGTTGATGGCGTTGAGGCGGAAGGTGATTTCTTCCTTGGGGTCGGAGGAGCCGATCGCCGTCAGCAACGCCAGGCGCTGGTTCTCCAGGTCGCCCAGACGGGCCTGGTAATGCAGCTTCTTCTGTTGGTAGAAGGCTTCGGGCAACTCGTTGGACTGCAGGTCCTGGCGGTTCTTCAGGAAGTTGTCCAGCAGACGTGCGACGAACAGCGTACCAAGCTCGGCATCCGCGGCACTGTAGGACACCGAAATGACATTCGAACCAGGCAGGGTCTTGATGTCCAGGTCATCGAGCGCCTGTTCGGTGAGGGTGTCCAGGGTCTTGTCGCGGCTATTGTCGGCGGGCCCGGCCAGCCAGCGGCGCACCGGCTCGATCACCTGCTGCTGCAGCGGCATGAACAGTACCCGCTGGAGCAGGCCCGGCTCGTGCTGGTAGTGGCCTTCCTGGCGCAGCTGGCTGATGGTCTGGCGGATCAGGCTGGGCGAGCGCAGGATATTGCTCTCGGTCTCCATGTCGGCCAGCGTCGGCGGGATGAACTGGTCGGCTTCCTGGGACAGGGCCGAGCTGGTGTCGCTCTGCGACAGCTTCTTGGACTGCACGATCACTTCGGCGGTAATGTCGTAGCGCTGTTGCAGCACCAAGGGCAACACCAGGGCGATCGCGGCGAACACCAGGAACACCCGCTTCACCAGGTGGCGGTTGGCGAAGAAGATGCGGAAGAACTCATGCACATGGTTTTCTTTCGGTTGCGTGATCATGGTTCGTTCCCCGGTCAGTTGTCATCGTCTTTGTTGTCGACGCGGTAGCTGAAGCTGAAGCCGAAGCCCTGGAACAGCACCACATCGGCCAGTTGCCGGGACAGCTCGGCAGCGCTGGCCAGGGTGGTCTTGGGCACGTAGAGCATGTCTTCGGGCTGCAGGTAGGCGAGTTTCTGGCTGCCGCCGGACAAGGCTTCGTCGACGTCGTAGTTCACCGCATGGACCATGTTGCCTTCGCGGCGCATGATCACCACCGAGCCGAGCTTGGCCTTGAGGGTCGGGCCGCGGGCCAGGGTCAGTGCCTCGAGCACCGAGACTGGGCGGCGGATGGCGAAGGCCCCAGGCTGGCCCACTTCACCGAGTACGTAGATCTCGTTGGCGGCGGTCGACTTGAGCAGCACATCCACGGTCATCCGGCCGGGCAGGCTGGCGTAGCGCTCGTTGAGGTAGTCGCGCAACTGGTTGACGGTCATGCCCTGCAGCGGCACCGAGCCGATTTCCGGGAAGGTGGCGCGGCCATCGTTGCCCACGGTGATGTCGCGGCTCATGCCCGTGGTGGGATGCACCAAGGTATCGCGCAGGGCCGTTTCGCTGGTCATCGGGCTCAGCACCCGGACGCTGACTTGGTCGCGGTTGGGCTTGAACACGCGCTTGTCGTTGTAGGCCTGGCGTATGGCACCCTCGGCCTCGGCCGTGGTCATGCCCTCCACGCGCACCGTGGAGTTGGTGCTGGGCAGGGTGATGGTGCCGTCCGGCTGCACCAGCTGGCTGCCGTTCAGGCCGCTGGCGGCCATGAAGGACAGGTCCAGGGTGTCGCCGGACTGGATGCGGTAGACACCGGCCGAGCGGTTGCTGACGTGGAAGATGACTTCCAGTACATCCTGTGGGCGCAGCACCTGCTCGCGGCGTGCCACCTCGGTGGCCTGGCTCTCGGCGGGCGAGGCCGTGAGGATCTGCACCGGCATCTCGCGGTTCTGCTGGCTGGCGCAGCCGGCGAGGGCCAGCAGGCACAGGGCTATCGATGGGTATCTCATGGCGTTCATCCTGTGCGGCCTCTCAGAGGTTGTCGTACAGCCACTTGGGCATGTAGTACTTGCGCTTGTTGAACACGCTGCCGATCAGCCGCGCGCCGGCCTGGGACAGGCGCTGGGCCGCCGCCTGGGCCACCTCCCAGCGGGTCTGCTCACCGCACACCACCAGGATCACGCCATCGACCAGGGGCGCGATCACCAGGCTGTCGGCGCTGGCGTAGATCGCCTCACCGTCGATCACCACGAAGCGGTACTGCACGCCCAGGTGGCGCAGCAGCACGCGCAGACGCTCGGGGTCCAGGTGCTCGCGCTCGCGCTTCCAGGTACCACCAGGCAACAGGTCGAACGGCTGTTCGGTGAGGCGCACGATGCAGTCCTGGGCCAGCGGCGGGGTGTCGTGGTCGAACAACAGGTCGGTGTAGCCGCGCAACTTGGCCAGGCCCAGTTGCTGGCTCAGGCTATTGGCGCCGCTGCTGCTGTCGATCAGCAACACGCTGCCGGCGCTCATCATTGCCAGCTGGCTGGCGAAGGCCAGGGCGCTGGTGCTGGTGCCGGTTCCGGTATTGGCCGCGGTCAGCAGCAGGGTGCGCTGCTCGAGGTCGAGTACGGTGGCGGTCAGGTTGGTTTCGCTCGGCGGGGCGACACTCAGGCTTCTTGAAGTAGAACCGTCCATCTCAACTTGCTCCGTGGCCAGTGAAGACTTTGAACGGAGTCTTGAGAAGGATCTTCAGGTCCAGCATCAGGCTCTGTTCGTTGATGTAGCTGAGGTCCAGCTGTACGCGCTGGTCGAAATCGATGTCGCTGCGCCCGGAGATCTGCCAGAGGCCGGTCATGCCCGGATAGATGCACAGCCGCACCAGGTGGCTGTCCTTGTAGCGGTAGGCGTTGAAGGACGTGGGGCGTGGGCCGACCAGGCGCATGTCGCCGGTGACCACGTTGATCAGGTTGGGCAGCTCGTCCAGGCTGCTGCGCCGCAGCCAGCGGCCCACCGGGGTGATACGCGGGTCGTTGTCGATCTTGAAATCGATGGCGTCCGCGCCGTGCTTGTTCAAATGGCGCACCGATTCCTTGAGCGACTCGGCGTCGGCGACCATGGTGCGAAACTTGAACATGCCGAACAGGCGGCCTCGGTAGCCGGTGCGCTTTTGCACGAAGAGCACTGGGCCTGGGCCCGAGCGCTTGATCAGCACGGCGAGTACCAGGAACAACGGTGACAGCACCAGCAGCAGGCCCAGCGCCGCCAGGCAGGACAACACTCGATTGGTGCGCGAGAGCGACCAGGGCCGCCCACCGGCCCGCCCGCTGATCCAGCCGCGGCCCTGGATATGGATGGCTGCGTCGATACGTTGTCGGTGGCTGGGGTCCATGCGCTTGTCCTGGTACAGCGCCTGGGCTTGCGCACTTTGAGGTTGTCCTGTCATACGGCCCTCCGTTGATCTGCCTGCCCGCGGGGGCAGTACCCTTGAAACCAGGCGACGAAGCGCTTGAGCCCCTCGTCGAGGGAAACCTGCGGCGTGAACCCGGTCAGCTGGGCCAGGGCGCTGGCGTCGGCACAGGTGCTCAGGACATCGCCCGGCTGCAGCCCGAGCAGTTCGACTTGGGCGTTGCGCTGAAGGTAGTGCTCCAGCAGGGCGAGGTAGTCGCGCAGCGCCACGGGGCGCTGGCCGCCGATGTTGAACAGCCGCCAGGGGGCGCTGCTGCTGGCCGGGTCCGGGGCGTGGGCGGACCAGCCCGGATCGCCGCTGGGCGCCAGCGGGACCAGGCGCACCAGGCTTTCGACGATGTCGTCGATGTAGGTGAAGTCACGCTGGTGGTTGCCGTGGTTGAACAGTTGGATCGGCCGGCCGTCGGTGATCGCCTGGGCAAACTGCATCGGCGACATGTCCGGGCGCCCCCAGGGGCCGTAGACCGTGAAGAAGCGCAGGCCACTGCAGGGGATCCGGTACAGGTGGCTGTAGCTGTGGGCCATGGCTTCGTTGGCCTTCTTGGTGGCGGCATACAGCGACAGGGGGTGGTCGACGGCGTCCTGGACCCGATACGGGGTGCGCTGGTTAGCGCCGTACACCGAGCTGGACGAGGCGTACAGCAGGTGTTCGACTGGGTACTGGCGGCACCCTTCGAGAATATTGAGAAAGCCCACCAGGTTGCTCGCCACGTAGGCCTGTGGGTTGTGCAGCGAGTAGCGCACGCCGGCCTGGGCGGCCAGATGGATCACCACCTGTGGGCGTAGCGTGGCGAACAACCGGAGCATGGCGCCCTGGTCGCACAGGTCCAGACAGTGCAGTTCGAAGGGGCCGGCCTGCTCGCGCACCCACTGCACCCGGGCGTGCTTGAGCGCTGGGTCGTAGTAGTCGTTGAAGTTGTCCAGGCCCTGCACCTGGTGGCCATCGCGCAGCAGGCGCAGGCAGGTGTGAGCGCCGATGAAGCCGGCAGCGCCGGTGACCAGGATCTTCATTGGTCGGTCACCCGCGCGGCTACGTGGCGCAGGCCGATGCCGCAGTAATGCAGGCCGTGGGCTGCGACTTGTTCGGGGTTGTACAGGTTGCGCCCGTCAACGATCACCCGCGCCCGCAGCTTGCTGGCCAGCAAGGTGAAATCGACCACGCGGAAGTTCTTCCATTCGGTGCAGATCACCAGAGCATCGGCATCCTGCAGGGTGTCGTCACGGGTGGCGCACAGTTGCAGGTCGTCGCGGTAGCCATAGAGCCGCCGACATTCGTCCATGGCCTCCGGGTCGTAGGCTCGCACCGTGGCACCTTCGGCCCACAGCGCTTCCATCAGGTAGCGGCTGGGCGCTTCGCGCATGTCGTCGGTGTTGGGCTTGAAGGCCAGCCCCCACAAGGCGACCGAGAGCCCGGCAAGGCTGCCGCCCAGGTGCTGCTTGAGCTTGGCGAAGAGGATCCGCCGTTGCCGGTCGTTGACCTCGTTGACACTCTGCAGCAGACGCAGGGGCATGCCGCTGTGCTCGGCGGTGCGCAGCAGGGCCTGGATATCCTTGGGGAAGCATGAGCCGCCGAAGCCGCAGCCGGGGTAGATGAAGTGGTAGCCGATGCGAGGGTCCGAGCCGATGCCCTTGCGCACTGCCTCGATGTCGGCGCCCAGGTGCTCGCTGAGGTTGGCCAGCTCGTTCATGAAGCTGATGCGCGTGGCGAGCATGGCGTTGGCGGCATACTTGGTCAGCTCGGCGCTGCGGTTGTCCATGAACATCAGCTTTTCGCGGTTACGGCAGAAGGGCGCGTAGAGCTCGGTCAACTGTTCACGGGCCAGTTCGTCATGGGTACCGACGATAATCCGGTCGGGTCGCATGCAGTCGGCCAGGGCGCTGCCTTCCTTGAGAAATTCCGGGTTGGACACCACGCGCACCTGCAGCCGCTCCTTGCCCAGGCGCTTGAGCTCGTCGCAGGCCAGCGTCAGAACCTGGTCGGCCGTGCCCACCGGCACGGTGGACTTGACGATCAGGGTACGGTCGCCGTCCATCAGCTGGACAATTTGGCGGGTGACTTCCAGCACATGGGAAAGGTCTGCCGAACCGTCCTCGTCGGGCGGGGTGCCGACAGCGATGAAGATCAGCTCGGCGTGGGTGACCGCATCGCTGGCCTGGGTGCTGAACAGCAGGCGCCCATCGCGGATGTTGTCCTCCAGCAGGTCCGACAGCCCCGGCTCGCTGATCGGCGGCACACCTTGGCGCAACTGGTTGATCTTGTGGGTATCGACGTCCACGCACAGGACGCGGTGCCCCATGTCGGCCATCGCTGCCGCTTGTACCAGTCCGACATAGCCAGTGCCAAACACGCTCACGTCCATGCCCAGTGCCTCAGTGAACAGTAAGGGAGTAGAAACATTGCGTGACTTTGGTATAGCTCAGCTATCTGGATTTGCGTCAAACCTATGGCGTGTTTCGCTTAACTTACAAGCGCTGATGGGCAGGGCTGCTGGCAAGTAACCCTATTCAAGTCCATAGGTTAGCTTTGAAAGCTAGTGGCGTTTAGCCGGTCGGCGAGCCGATGAGTGGTAGAGGCCTCTAAAACAGTGGGTTGCAGGTAATAGAGGCGCTTATGGGGAGAGGAAAAAGCCGTCGGATTTTGGCTTGGGCAAAGTGGCGGAAAATTGACTTTTGTCGTTCTGTGAGTGGAGGCTCAGGTAGGCTGGCCGGCTTCCCGCAGCTCAAGCGGATGCAACGCCCGGAACGCCTGCGCTTCTTCCACCAGCCAATCATGCACCGCGCGGGCCCCCGGCTGGCTCAGGCCTCCGGGTGGGTAATGCAGCATGTAGCGCTTATGGTTGGCGATCGGCACGCCGAAAGGCACGATCAGCGTGCCACGCTCCAGCTCGTCATTGAGCAGGGTACGCCGGGCGATGGCCACGCCCACACCGGCGATGGCCGCCTCGATGGTCAGGTGGTTGCGGTTAAAGGTGTGGCCGCGACGCACGTCCAGGCTGCCGGCACCGATGCCTTCGAGGTAGAACTCCCATTCGGCGTATTCCGAACTGCCACGCCAGGCGGTGATGTCGTGCAACAGCGGGTAGTGCACCAGGTCGGCCGGGCCGTGCAGGGGTGGGCGACCACGCAGCAAGGCCGGCGAGCACACCGGGAACACCTGCTCGTCCAGCAGCGGCGTGGAGAGCATGCCGGGGTAGCTGCCGTCATTGAGGTCGATGGCCAGGTCGAAGTCGTCCGGGTGCAGGGCTTGGTTGCTGTCCTCGGCCACCAGGCGCAGCTCGATGTCCGGGTAGCGTTGTTGGAAGCGTGGCAGGCGCGGCGTCAGCCATTTGGCCAGGAACGAGGGGATCGAACGCAGGCGTAGGGTGCCACGGATCTCGCCAGCATCCAGGCGCAGCAGTTCGGCCTCGATGCTGCCATAGGCCTCGGCCACGGTCTGCGCCAGGCGCTGGCCCTCGGCGCTCAGCTCCACCCCGCGGGCCCGGCGCAGGAACAGGCGATAGCCCAGGCGCTCTTCGAGCTGGCGCATCTGCTGACTGACCGCGCCCGGGGTGATGTGCAGCTCCTCGGCGCAGCGGGTGAACGACAGGTGCCGCGCCGCACAGGAAAACACGTTCAGCCAGACGAACATCTGGCCATTGAGTTGACGCCTCATGGTTTAGTACCGCTAAAGCCTTGCTTAGGAATTTTCGTTGGTCATTGCCAAAGATGCACGGCAGTATCGCGCAACTTCGCAATAGCGTTCAATTTTTCCGGAGGAGCGGGCAGCAGCCATACAAGCTGTCAAGCTCAGGCATTAGCATGGCTATCAGTGTTTTCGATCTCTTCAAAATCGGCATCGGCCCGTCCAGTTCCCACACCGTAGGCCCGATGCGTGCTGCGGCAACCTTCGCCCAGACCCTGCGCGAGCGTGGTCTGTTGGCGCGGGTAGCCCGCGTCGAGGTGCGCCTGTACGGCTCGCTGTCGGCCACCGGCGTTGGTCACGCCACTGACCGCGCGTGCCTGCTGGGCCTGATGGGCCAGTGGCCGGACCGCATCGACCCGCACAGCATCGAGCCGCGTATAGCCCAGCTGATGCAGGAGCGTTGCCTGCTGCTCGATGGCAGCCACCCGCTGGCCTTCGAGTATGCCCGTGACATGTTGCTGCTCGACGAGAGTCTGCCGTATCACCCCAATGCCATGACCCTGGAAGCGATGGACGGGCAAGGCAGCCTGTTCAGCCAGACCTACTACTCCATCGGCGGCGGTTTCATCGTCGAACAGGGCGAGATCGATGCACCGAAGGACGATGCCGCCCAGGTCAGCCTGCCCTACGAGTTCGGCAGCGGTGCCGAGCTGCTGGCCCTGTGCAAGGCCCACCGGCTGAGCGTCAGCCAACTGATGATGGCCAACGAATGCGCCTGGCGGCCCGAGGCCGAGGTGCGCGCGGGGTTGCTGAAGATCTGGGGGGCCATGAAGGATTGCGTCGATAACGGCCTGCGCAACGAGGGCATCCTGCCGGGTGGCCTGCAGGTCAAGCGCCGCGCGGCCAAGCTGCACCGCAGCCTGCAGGAGCTGGGCAAGCCGAACGTGATCGGTTCGACCTTGAGCGCCATGGAATGGGTGAACCTGTTCGCCCTGGCGGTCAACGAAGAGAACGCCGCCGGTGGGCGCATGGTCACCGCGCCCACCAATGGTGCGGCGGGGATCATCCCGGCGGTGCTGCACTACTACATGAAATTCAACCCCAGCGCCTGCGACGACGATGTGGTCGCCTTCCTGCTGGCCGCCGCAGCGGTGGGCATCCTGTGCAAGAAGAACGCCTCCATTTCCGGTGCCGAGGTCGGCTGCCAGGGCGAGGTCGGCTCGGCCTGCTCGATGGCGGCGGCCGGCCTTGCCGAAGTACTCGGCGCCACGCCGCCGCAGTTGGAGAATGCCGCCGAAATCGCCCTGGAACACAACCTGGGCCTGACCTGCGACCCGGTCGGTGGCCTGGTGCAGGTGCCCTGCATCGAGCGCAACGCCATTGCCGCGGTCAAGGCGATCAATGCCGTGCAGATGGCCTTGCGCGGCGATGGTGAACATTTCATCTCCCTGGACCGGGTGATCCGCACCATGCGCGACACCGGCGCGGACATGCACGCGAACTACAAGGAGACCTCCCGCGGCGGCCTGGCCGTGGCCTTCGTGGAGTGCTGAGTCATCGAAACAATGCAACACCCGCTGTACCGAGCAACAAAAACAACTACAAGGCGATACCCATGACTGATGTACAAAACACCACGAGCATTCGTGCGGATTCGGCCGCCCCGGTTTCGACCGAGGGCACGACCAGCTGGAACCGGCACGACACCACTTGGGCCCTGGGGCTGTATGGCACGGCGATCGGGGCGGGGACCTTGTTCCTGCCGATCAATGCCGGCGTGGGAGGCTTCTGGCCGTTGCTGATCCTGGCCGTGCTGGCCTTCCCCATGACCTTCTACGCGCACCGGGCGTTGACCCGCTTCGTGCTGTCCGGCCGCAAAGGCGGCAGCGAGGACATCACCGAAGTGGTGGAAGAGCATTTCGGTACAGGTGCCGGCAAGCTCATCACGTTGCTGTACTTCTTCGCCATCTTCCCCATCCTGCTGGTCTACAGCGTGGCCCTGACCAACACCCTCACCAGCTTCCTGGAGCATCAGCTGCAGATTACCGCTCCGCCGCGGGCGCTGTTGTCGCTGTTGCTGATCCTGGGCTTGATGGTCGTGGTGCGCTGCGGCCAGCAGATCATCGTCAAGGCCATGAGCGTACTGGTCTATCCCTTCGTCGCCTCCTTGCTGCTGCTCGCCCTGAGCCTGATTCCCAACTGGAACGGCGCTTTCTTCGCCCAGGCCAATGAAGGGCTGGACGCATCGAAGCTGCTGCTGACCCTGTGGCTGGCGATACCGGTGATGGTGTTCTCGTTCAACCACTCGCCGATCATCTCGGCCTTCGCCGTGGACCAGAAGCACCGCTACGGTGCCGATGCCGACCGCAAGAGCGGCCGTACCCTGGCCACCGCCCACCTGATGATGGTGGTGACGGTGATGTTCTTCTGCTTCAGCTGCGTGCTGGCCTTGAGCCCGGGTGACCTGGCGGCGGCCAAGGCGCAGAACATCTCGATCCTGTCGTACCTGGCCAACCACTTCCAGACCCCGGTGATCGCCTTCGTCGCCCCGCTGATCGCCCTGGTGGCGATCACCAAGTCGTTCCTGGGCCATTACATCGGTGCCAGCGAAGGCTTCCAGGGCATGATCATCAAGAGCCTGCGCGGGCGCGGCAAGGCCTGGCCGGCCAAGCGCCTGGAGCGGGTGACGGCGTTATTCATGGTGCTGGCCTGCTGGTTGGTCGCGACGCTCAACCCGAGCATCCTCGGCCTGATCGAAAGCCTGGGCGGGCCGGTGATCGCCTGCCTGCTGTTCCTGATGCCGATGTATGCCGTGCACAAGGTGCCGAGCCTGCGCCAGTACTCGGGCAGGCTGTCGAACCTGTTCGTGGTGTTGGTAGGGCTGATCACCTTGTCGGCGATCGTCTATTCCTTCGTGGCTTGAGTGGGCGGGCAGGGCTGCTTCGCAGCCCTGTCGCCCCTGGCTCACTTGAGCAGCACACGCCGCTTGGTCAGCTCACCGTCATCGCCACCCGGCCAGTGCAGCTCCACCAATACCTCCGCCTGGGTGCCGTCGAGCGAGGGGCGGACCTGGAGCATGGCGAAGTTCTTCGAGCCGGCCATGGCGTACCAGCGCTCGCAGACAATGTCGTTGATCCCGGGCATGCTGCCGCCTGCACTGATCGCCAGCTTCAGCACACCTGGCGCCGGCATCCGGGAAATGGCGCTGGAGGTGACCTGGAACACCTTGGCGGTCGGGTAGCGCTTGTGCAGCAGGCGGAACACCGCGGCGCAATGCACGTCGCCACTGAGGAACACCACCGGTTTGCCACTGCCGCCCAGGGTCGCGAATACCTGGTCGAGCAGGTGCTTGCGCTCGGCCTGGTTGGTCTTGTGGTCCCATTCGTCCATGCAGTCGTCCTTGAACGAGCCGATGTCGGCGTAGTTGGTCACGGCATTGCGCCAATGCATGACCGGTACCGGCGATACCACGAACACCGCATCGGCAGCCTCGACCGCCGGGCTTTTCAGCCAGCTTGCGAAGCGCTTCATCTGCGCGCTGCCCAGCAGCTTGTACGGGTCGTCTGCCTCGACGTCGTGATGACCCCGCATGTCCAGTACATAGAAGGCCGAACGGCCCTGCTCGAAGGCGTAGTCCCACTGGCAGGCGTCGGGGTCGTTCAGGTCGATCGGCGTTGGCGGGTTGTGGCTGTGCTGGTACTCGTAGTACACCCGGCAGGCGGCACGCCACATCAGGTCGACGAGCATCTGGTTGGTCGCGGTGTGGTTACTGCTCTCGAACAGTAGGGCGATGCGCTTGCGCCGCTCGGCATTGGTCAACGAGCCCCAGCCGTCCATGATCTCGTGGTCGTCCCAGATCATGTACTGAGGCAGACGCTCGTAGATTTCCCGCTGGCTGGGCACATTCCAGTAGACCCGGTAGAACCAGCGGTAGAGGTTGCACAGGTAGCGCTCGATGCCGGGCTTGTCGTAGCCCTTGCCTTGCTTGTAGGCCTGCAGCAGTTCCTCCTTGTTGTCCTTTAGCCATTCCCAGATGTCCAGGAAACCGTTCTTCTTGTTGGTGTCCACGTACACCTGGTCGCCACCGCCGATGACGAAGGTGGCGCGCTGATCGGCCAGTTGCTGGTGCATCAGGGGCCAGGCTCCGGCGCTGCCGTCGGCGCTGATCGGATCGTGGCAGCTGTAGAAACCGAAGGTGAGGGTAGCAGGTGCCTGCGGCGGGGTGACGAAGAAGCGTGGGCGGTCGCCGCCGATCTCGGTGCGCCGGCCCACCTTGGCCGGGTCGCGTTCGTCGCTGATCAAGGCGTAGTAGTAGGTAGTGCCGGGTTTCAGCCCGTCGACATCGAACACTCCGGTCACGTCCGTCTCGAAGCTCAGTGTCTGGGCCTTGAGGTACACGGTCTTGATGCCCTGGCCCTTGAGGTACTGGGGCACGGGCAGGTCGCCCAGGCGAACCAGGTCGCCACGCAGTGGCTGGGCGCTCACCGCCAGGTACCAGGTCCCGGGGCGATACAGGCGTACCCACAGGCGAGTGCTGGTCGGCGTAGTGGCGCCGATCAGGGCGGCGCTGGAAAGTTTGGAGTACTTGCTTTCGTTGGAGGTGGGGTCAAGCAGTGGCATGGGGCTCGTCCTGAGTGCGGATCACGGTCTACCGGCCATTAAAGACCGGGTTTTGCCGTTTCGCTTGCCCAGGTGCCCCATGCCAGGGGCAGGGGGCGTCAGCGAGCCTTGTCGCGCAGGGCGACGAAGCTGCGGCGCATGTCGCTGGCCCAGCCGTCGAGCACGGGCTTGACGTCCTCGAGGGTGAGCTTCTGGGTGTCGTTTTCCAGTTCCGTGCCGCTGCCCTTGCGCACCACCTGGGCCAGTACCTGCTGGTTGGCCCCATCCAGGAAGGCCGCTTCCACGGCGACTTTCACGTCCTGGTCGCGGCCTCCGGCAGCGGTGTTGACCGCTGCCACCACCAGGGCGATGGGGATCACCTCATAGGGCTTGAGGCCTTCGGTGCTGGTGGACACCGCCGTGATCGCCGGGCGTACCACGATGGTATTGGGCCCCGGAGCCTTGGCCAGGGTCAGCACGCTGCCCATCTCCCGGCGCATCGCCTCGTTGAAATAACGGGTGATCTGGCCCAGAGTCTGGGCCGAGATCACCTCGGTCGGTTGCGGCTTGGGGTAGAACTGGCTGGGTTCGATGAACACGTGGGTGTACTGGCTGGCCTTGACGTTCGGATCGATCCAGCGCATCACCGGCACGCCGGAGGCACTTTCCGCCGGCTGCAGGCGGCTGTAGTCCTTGAGGAAGCCGGAATAGTCGCTGGGGTCGACGCGGTTGCTGGAGCAGGCGGCCAGCGCCAGCAGGGCGGCGCACAATAGGGTGACGCGGGGCAGTGCTTTCATGGGTTCGGCATCCTTGAGAGAGCGGCCAGAACAACGCTAGCAGGACATTGCGAGTTGGCCAGTGGCCATGTAGTTGAATAGCCATTCCTTGAACTGGCGAGCCGTTCGCCCCCATCTGCGAACGGGCCGTCGACATCAGCCCAACACCTCCCGCAGCCGATACCACAGCATTCCCAGGGCCAGCAGTGGCGAGCGCAGGGCCTTGCCGCCGGGGAAGGTCAGGTGCGGCACGGCGCTGAACACGTCGAGCCCCTGGCTGTGGCCCACGGCGATGGACTCGGCCAGCAATCGTGCGGTCCAGTGGGTGACGTTCAGGCCATGGCCGGAGTAGCCCTGGGCGTAATAGACATTGGGGTGCTGGCTCAGCCGGCCGACCTGGGGAAAGCGGTTGGCGGTGATGCCGATCATCCCACCCCACTGGTAGTCGATGCGCACATCGCCCAGCTGCGGGAACACTTTGAGCACCTTGGGCCGCATGTAGGCGGCGATGTCCTTCGGATCGCGACCGGAATAGTGGCAGGCGCCGCCGAACAGCAGACGGCGGTCGGCGGTCAGGCGGTAGTAGTCAAGACCCACTTTCTGGTCGCACAGGGCCATGTTCTGCGGGATCAGCGCACGCGCCACGCGTTCGGGCAACGGCTCGGTGGCCACCACGTAGCTGCCGGCGGGCAGCACCTTGCCGCTCAGGCGCGGCTCCAGCTCATCCAAGTGAGCATTGCAGCCCAGCACCAGGCTCTGGGCCCGGACCTTGCCGCGGGCACAGTGCAGGGTCACGGTAGGGCCATGTTCGATGCGCTGCACCGGGCTCTGCTCGAAGATCCGTACCCCCAGCTGCGCGGCGGCGCGGGCCTCGCCCTGGACCAGGTCCAACGGGTGCAGGTGGCCCGAGCCCATGTCCACCAGGCCGCCGGCGTACTGGTCGCTGGCGACCACCTCGTGGATTCGCTCCGGGCCCACTAGGCGGGTCTCGTGGCGGTAGCCGAGCGCGGCCAGGTCGTCCTGTTCGTTCTTGAAGGCGGCGAACTGCGCCGAGGTGTTGGCCAGTTCGCAGAAGCCCCAGCGCAGGTCGCATTCGATGCCATAGCGGGCGATGCGCTCGGCGACCAGCTCGACCGAGTCGATGCCGGCCTGCTTGAGGTAGCGCACGCCGTCCTGGCCGACGTAGCGGGCAAAGCCGCTGACGTCGTGGCCGATTCCGCGGATCAGTTGCCCGCCGTTGCGCCCGCTGGCGCCCCAGCCGATGCGCCGGGCCTCCAGCAGGATCACCGAGAGCCCGCGCTCGGCCAGTTCAAGGGCGGTGTTGACGCCCGTCAGGCCGCCACCGACCACGCAGACATCGGCGCAAAGCTCGCCCTCGAGCGCGGGGTAGGGCGTGCTGTGGCGCGCCGTGGCGGCGTAGTAGGACGCGGTGTGTTGGGTAGTGTGCATGACGGGCTCGGCTCAACGGTTGGACTTGATATCGCTCCAGGAGCGGGTCATCAGGCGCATGATCTTCGGGCTCTGGGTGGTGGACACATAGAGCTTGTCCAGCACGGCCTGGGGCGGGTAGACCTCGGGGTTGTTCACCAGCGCCGTGTCCATGTGCGCCTGGGCGTCGGGGTTGGCATTGGCGTAGCCCACGGTGGCACTGACCTTGGCGATCACCTGCGGGTCGAGCAGGTAGTTGATGAAGGCCAGGGCCTGTTCCGGGTTGGCCGCGTCCTTGGGGATCGCCAGCAGGTCGAACCACAGGTTGCTGCCTTCCTTGGGAATGCTGTAGGCGATCTTCACGCCATTGCCGGCCTCTTCGGCGCGCTGGGCGGCCTGGAACACATCGCCGGAGTAACCGAAGGCCACGCAAATGTTGCCGTTAGCCAGGTCCGAAACGTACTTGGACGAATGGAAGTAGGTCACGTAGGGGCGTACCGCCATCAGCTTGGCCTTGGCCTTGGCGTAGTCGCCAGGGGTTTCGCTGCGCGGGTCCAGGCCCATGTAGTTGAGCACGGCGGGGAACAGCTCGTCGGGCGAGTCCATGAAGGCGACGCCGCACTGCTTGAGCTTTTCGAGGTTCTGCGGCTCGAACAGGACCGCCCAGGAGTCGACATGGTCGATGCCCAGTGCCGCCTTGACCTTGTCGACGTTGTAGCCGATGCCGTTGGTACCCCACAGGTAGGGCACAGCGTACTGGTTACCGGGGTCGTTCTGCTCCAGTTGCTTGAGCAACGTCGGGTCCAGGTGCTTCCAGTTCGGCAGCTTGGCGCGGTCGAGCGGCATGAAGGCGCCGGCCTTGGCCTGGCGGGCGAGGAAATGGTTGGAGGGCACCACCACGTCGTAGCCGGTGCGCCCGGCGAGCAGCTTGCCCTCCAGGGTTTCGTTGGAGTCGAACACGTCGTACACCACCTTGATGCCGGTGCTGGCCTGGAAGTCGGCCAAGGTGGTGCTGCCGATGTAGTCGGTCCAGTTGTAGACCTTGACCTCGGGCTGGGCCTGGGCGGCCGCGCCGAACAACAGGGTGAGCGCGGCGGGAATCAGGGTTTGCAGATGACGCATGTCGACACCTCGTTTGGCTTTGTTGTTTACGGTGTTGTTTCGGAGCTGGCGGGCGAAGGCCCCGTGGGAGCGGGTTCTCTGGCGAATAGGCCGCATATCGACCCATGCCTTGGCGGGTAGACCCGCTCCCACAGGCGCCCGGAAGCTCAGACGCTCAGCAGCAGGAATTCACGCTCCCATGAGCTGATCACGCGCTTGAAGTTCTCGTGCTCGGCGCGCTTGACCGCCACGTAGCCCTGGACGAACTGCCGGCCCAGGTACTGGTGCAGGATCTGGCAGTCTTCCATGTGCTGCAGCGCATCCTCGATGGTGATCGGCAGGCGCAGGTTGCGCCGTTCATAGGCGCGGCCCTGCACCGGCGCGCTCGGCTCGATCCGCTCGACCATGCCCAGGTAGCCACACAACAGGCTCGCGGCGATCGCCAGGTACGGGTTGGCGTCGGCGCCGGGCAGGCGGTTCTCCACGCGCATGGCCTCGGGGCTGGAGGTCGGCACGCGCAGGCCGGCGGTGCGGTTTTCCTCGCCCCACTCGACGTTCACCGGTGCCGAGGTGTCCGGCAGGAAGCGGCGGAACGAGTTGACGTTCGGTGCGAACATCGGCAGCACCTTGGGGATGTATTTCTGCAGGCCGCCGATGTGATACAGGAACAGCTCGCTCTTGCTGCCGTCGTCGTTGACGAAGATCGGCTTGCCGGTGGCAATGTCGACCACGCTCTGGTGCAGGTGCATGGCGCTGCCCGGTTCGTCGGTAATCGGCTTGGCCATGAAGGTGGCCGTGACGTTGTGCTTGAGCGCCGCCTCGCGCAGGGTGCGCTTGAACACGGTGATCTGGTCGGCCAGGTCCAGGGCGTCACCGTGGCGGAAGTTGATCTCCATCTGCGCCGGGCCGTCTTCGTGGATCAACGTGTCCAGGTCCAGGCCCTGGAGTTCGCACCAGTCGTAGACGTCTTCGAACAGCGGGTCGAATTCGTTGGCCGCATCGATGGAGAACGACTGCCGGCCGCTCTCGGCACGGCCCGAGCGCCCCAGCGGCACCTGCAGGGGCAGGTCCGGGTCTTCGCAGCGCTGGGTCAGATAGAACTCCATTTCCGGGGCCACGATCGGCTGCCAGCCTTTGTCGGCATACAGCTTGAGCACCTTCTTGAGCACGTTGCGTGGCGACAGCTCGATCGGGTTGCCATGCTTGTCGAAGGTGTCGTGGATGACGATGGCGGTGGGCTCGATCGCCCAGGGAATCTGGTACACCGCCGCAGGGTCGGGGCGGCAGACCATATCGATGTCGGCGGCATCGAGCAGGTCGTAGTAAATGTCGTCGTCGACATAGTCGCCGGTGACTGTCTGCAGCAGCACGCTTTCCGGCAGACGCATGCCGCGCTCATGGAGGAACTTGGCGGTAGGGGCGATCTTGCCGCGGGCAATGCCGGTCAGGTCGCTGATCACACATTCGACTTCGGTGATCCGGTGTTCTTTCAGCCAGGCGGACAGCTGATCGAAGGGGGCGTTCATACAGACCTCTTGGTTGGGTTTTGTGGGCGAGTCCGCGTTGGAATCTTCCCAGGCGACGCGCTGAGGTCTATCTTGGTCGCAGGCCCTCGGGGCGATCTATCCACTTTCTTCGCGAACAAATGCACCAAAAGAGTGCATAAGGGACGAGCGCGTGACAACGGCCAATGCCTTGCAGGTCCAGGCTTTCCATACTCATGACGTGACCGAACAGGTGCGCGCCACCCCGGGGTGGCAGCAACAATACCGGCAGATGTCCCCCGGGCATTTCAACGGCCAGCTGCGTTGTCTGGGGCTCGATGGGGTGGAGGTTTACGAAGAGAGCCTGAACACGCGGGTCGAACAGTTCTTCCGCGCGCCGAGCGGGTCGTTGGCGTTCTGCTTCGACCGCAGCGACAACAGCCTCTACCTGCTCAACGAAGACAGCCGCAATATCTGGATCACCCCGGAGAACTACCAGGAAGTGGCGGTGGTCTTCGACCAGGCGTTCATGGTGCGCCATGGGTTGAACCTGGAGCGGCTGGACGGGTTGTTCATGGTGCCCCTCGGCAGTGGGCAGAACGCCTTGTTCGGCAGCTGGCTGAGCGCGACCCTCACGCGGCTGGGCGATGCCGATTACCCGCTGGAGGGCAAGGCGCTGGCCGAGCAGCTGTTGGAAGACTGCCTGTTCATCCTCGACAACGCCTGCCAGCGCCTGCAGGGCGATGCCCTGGGGCGGCGTGACGAAGCGCGGGCGATCATGCGCCGGGTCAGCGAATGGGCGGCCGATTGCCCAGAAGAAACCCTCAACTTGATGGAGCTGGCCGATGTGGCCGGGGTGTCGTTGCGTCAGTTGCAGCAGGCGTTCAAGGCGTTCACCGACATGCCGCCGGGGCAGTGGCTGCGGTTGCGCAGGCTCAATGGGGCCAGGCGTGACTTGCTGCGCCATGGCGCCGGGGACGTGACCGTGGCCGAGGTGGCGATGCGCTGGTCGTTCTGGCACCTGGGGCGGTTTTCCGAAAGCTATCGGGAGCTGTTCAAGGAGTTGCCGAGCGAGACCCTCAAGCGTTCGCCATAGCCGCTCCGGTGCCTATGAGATCGAGCGCCGCCCGCGCGGCGCATCGCGAGCTGCGCTCGCTCCTACGTTTGTTTCGGGCCAATTACTCCTGGGGAATTTTCGCGCGGACGCTTTGGCGCCTGACGCGAGACTGTGTCGTACGAACCAGGCGGTCGCGCGCGCCTGTCACAGGCGTTACTGGCCGAAAACAAACGTAGGAGCGAGCGCAGCTCGCGATGCGCCGCGCGGGCGGCGCTCGATTCCACAGGCGCCAAAACTACCCCGGCGAATATATGCCAGAATCAGTTGCGATCCAGCCACACGGTCTGCACGTTGCAGAACTCTCGTACGCCGAAATGCGAAAGCTCCCGCCCGAAGCCGCTCTTCTTCACACCGCCAAAGGCCACACGGGGGTCGGAGGCGCAGTAGCCGTTGATGAACACGCCACCGGTATCCAGCGCCGCGGTCATGCGCTCGGCCAAAGCCAGGTCGGCGGTGTAGAGGGTCGAGGCCAGGCCGAACTCGCTGTCGTTGGCCAGTTCGACGGCATGGTCTGCATCCCGAGCGGTGATGATCGCCGCCACCGGGCCGAACAGTTCCTGCTTGAAGGCGGTCATGTGCGGGGTAACGTCGCCGAACACGGTGGGTTCGTAGTAGTTGCCCACGCCTTCGGCCTTCTTGCCGCCCAACAGCAGGGTCGCGCCTTCGGCCAGGGTTGCCTGGACCTGGCCGTCGAGTTCGTCGCGCAGGTCGAAACGGGCCATCGGGCCGATGTAGGTGTCGTCGTCCAGCGGGTTGCCGATCTTGAGCTGGCGGGTGGCTTCGACGAACTTTTGCGTGAACGCTTCGACGATGCCTTGCTCGACGATCATGCGCTTGGCGGCCGCGCAGACCTGGCCGGTGTTTTGGTAGCGACCGATGACCGCTGCCTTGACTGCAGCGTCGAGGTCAGCGTCAGCCAGGACGATGAACGGGTCGGAACCGCCCAGTTCGAGTACGCACTTTTTCAGCGCGGCACCGGCCTGGGCGCCGATGGCCATGCCGGCCCGCACGCTGCCGGTGAGGGTGACCGCGGCGATGCGCGGGTCATTGATGGCACGGGTGACCCCCTCCGGGGTGACATTGATCACCTCGAATACCCCTTCTGGTAGGCCGGCTTGCTTGAACAGCTCCAGCAGCAGGTAGGCGCTGCCCATCACGTTCGGTGCGTGCTTGAGCACATAGGTGTTGCCGGCCAGCAGCGCCGGTACGGCGCCCCTCAGCACCTGCCAGATCGGGAAGTTCCACGGCATCACGGCGAGGATCGGGCCCATCGGGCGGTACTCGATGCGGGCCTTTTCGATCTGGGTCGGCTCCGGCGCGAGCATGGCCGGGCCGTGTTCGGCGTACCACTGGCACAAGCCTACGCACTTGCTGACTTCGCCACGGGCCTGGGTGATCGGCTTGCCGATCTCGCGGCTGATCATCTGCGCGAAGGTTTCATGCCGGGCCTGCAGGGCAGAGGCCAGGGCGAGCAGGTATTCGCTGCGCTGACCCGGCGACACCTGACGCCAGTGGCCGAAGCCTGCCTTGGCGCGTTGCAGCGCCGCTTCCAGTGCGGCGTCGGTATCGAAGGGGTAATGGCCGATCCGCTCGCCACTGTGTGGGTCGATGGAAATGGCGTGGGTCAGGCTGCTGATCTCGCTCATGGCGGGCTCCTCATTGTTGTGTCCAGCGAGCGCCCAGACTAGTGGCGTGCAGCGTTAATGAAAACTGAATAATAATGAGCGAAACATTCACGAATGGAGAAAGACTGTGGACCTGGTTCAACTGGAAATCTTCAAGGCCGTCGCCGAACACGGCAGCATCAGCGCCGCTGCCCAGCAGATCCACCGGGTGCCGTCGAACCTCACCACGCGGATCAAGCAATTGGAGGAAGACCTGGGCGTCGACCTGTTCATCCGCGAGAAAAGCCGCCTGCGCCTGTCACCGGCCGGGTGGAACTTCCTCGAGTACACCCGGCGCATCCTCGACCTTGTGCACGAGGCGCGCCTGACCGTGGCGGGAGAGGACCCCCAGGGCACCTTCGCCCTGGGCTCGCTGGAAAGTACCGCGGCGGTGCGCATTCCCGGGCTGCTGGCGGCCTACAACCAGCGCTACCCCAAGGTCGACCTGGACCTGTCCACCGGGCCGTCGGGGACCATGCTCGAAGGCGTGTTGTCCGGGCGCTTGGTGGCAGCATTCGTCGATGGCCCGGTGTTGCACCCCACCCTGGAGGGCATGCCGGTTTTCCAGGAGGAAATGGTCATCATCGCACCGCTCAACCATGCCCCGGTGGGCCGTGCCCGCGATGTGAACGGCGAGAGCATCTATGCCTTTCGCGCCAACTGCTCCTACCGCCACCATTTCGAGAACTGGTTCGTCCAGGACCAGGCGGTGCCGGGCAAAATCCATGAAATGGAGTCCTACCACGGCATGCTGGCCTGCGTGAGCGCCGGTGCCGGCCTTGCCTTGATGCCACGCAGCATGCTCGACAGCATGCCCGGTTGCAGCACGGTGAGCGTTTGGCCGCTGTCGGAGGATTTTCGCTACCTCAGGACTTGGCTGGTCTGGCGCCGGGGCACGGTGTCGCGCAGCCTGAGCACGTTCATCAAGCTGCTCGAGGAACGCCGCGCGGCCTGACGGGCGGCCCTGTCTGGCTCGAACGCCACTGCTGGCACGGCGTCGAACATTGTGTAGACCATCCCTCGAGGGAGGAATGCACCATGCGCAACCATCATTTCGGCTTGTGCGCGGCGCTGCTGGTGGCCCTGGTCATGCCCTGGACCTTGGCCGCCGCGGCCGACCTGAACGCACCGATCGATCCGCAAGGCGTGCACCTGCAGCCGCAGGAACAGAACGGCGTGCGCTACCTGCAGGGTGGTATCGGCCAGGACGAAGCCAATGCCCTGCGTCGCACCCCGGGCTATGACCTGCACGTTACCCTGTCGATCGGCCCGGAAGGCAAGTTCCAGAGCGGCGCCGCCGTGGACATCCAGAATGCCCAGGGCCAGCCGGTACTGGCATTGCAGGATGTCGGCCCATTGCTGTTCGTGCAGTTGCCGCCGGGGCAGTACCGCGTGACCGGTACCGCCGATGGCGAAACCGTGCAGCAGCAAGTGACAGTGGACGGCAAGGCGCCGGCCAATGTGAACCTGCACTGGCGTTAGGGCTCGCCAGAAAAAGGGTGGAGTACACATGTACTCCATGGGTTCAGCAGCCAAGGCTCGGTCCGTCGTCACACGGCGCCACGGATCGGGCCTATATTTTTTGAACGATCCTGAATCCTCGCCCTTCTGATACTTCAGAGCGTGCCTGCCGGAGCATGGCCATGAACCTGGACGTCCAGTTGCAATCCCTGCATGACCGCGGATACGTACTGATTCCGGGTGTACTCGACCCGCTGCGCATTGCCTTGCTGCGTTGCGCCATCGACGACCTGCAACCGCTGCACTGGGACTACCAGGGCTTGCTCGAACACTACAAGTGCGTATTCAACCGCGACCCGTTGTGGCTGTCGTTTCTCGACCTGCCACCGCTGATCGAGCTGGCTGAAGCGGTGCTGGGCGCCGATTGCCATGTGATCGGCCAGACAGCCTGGCGCAGCCATCCGGGGTACCCCGGCATGGGGCTGCACCTGGACTATCTGCCGATGGAGATGCCTGACTGGATACGTGCCCGTGAGGACTTCAGCCAACCGGCGCAGATCCTTACCGCCCAGGTGTACCTGTGCGATATCGACGATGCCGTGGGGCCGACCTGGATCGTGCCCGGCAGCCACCGGGCCGGCCGCCCGCCCCGTGATGGCGAGGATAGTTGGCTGGGGCAGGGCGCACGGGCGGTGCTGTGCCAGGCGGGTGACGCACTGGTATTTCGCAGCGATGTCTGGCATAGCGGCGGGGCCAACAGCAGTGGCGGGCGAGACCGCGACATGCTCCAGGTGCACTATGGCCGGCGCATGGTCGCGCAGAAGTTTTCGCCTTACTTGACGTGGCGGTTCAATCCCGAAGTCGTGGAAGAGGCGACACCGCGGCAACGAAGGTTGTTGGGAGAACACCAGGAATCGGTCTATGACTGAAAATGCATTGCTGACAAAACTGCAACAGTCTGTTGTCGACCTTAGTGGCAAATGAGTTTCAACTTTTTGTTTAACTGGTCGATAATCGAAAAAGTATTACGCCTTGTTACTTGGTTGGATGCACCAGGTTCGACAAGCAAGAACGAGGGGCACGAGCCCCCGACTGGCAACAAGCCGGCAGGCAATGCACCGGCTTGTCCGTGAAGACCATCAGGAGATGTCATTGATGAAAACCCGTCTCGCCGCTTCGCTGGCCGCCGCCGTCCTGGCCTTGGCCGGCGCCAACATGGCCCAGGCCGCACAAGTGTCCGGCGCCGTTGGTGCCACCGGCCAAGGCGACATGACCTACCGCATCGGCCTTTCGTTCGACTGGGACAAGAAGTGGTTCGAAAGCAACACGGGCCACCTGACTGGCTATTGGGATGCGGCCTATACGTACTGGGAGGGCGGTGAAGCCAGTGGTGCCCACTCGCTGTCGTTCAGCCCGGTGTTCGTCTATGAATTCAGCGGCTTCACCTATACCCCGTTCATCGAGGCGGGTATCGGCCTTGCCGCGTTCTCCAAGACCGATGTCGGCGACCAGCGCCTGGGCTCTTCGGTCAACTTCGAAGACCGCATCGGCTTTGGTCTCAAGTTGCCGCAAGAGCAGAAGATCGGTATTCGCGCGATGCACTATTCCAATGCCGGCCTGAAGCAACCCAACGACGGTATCGAATCCTACTCGCTGTACTACAGCAAAGGCTTCTGATCGCCAATACGGCCCAGGCTCCGCTTGTTTCGTGGGAGATTGCGCTGTCGCGCAGAGAACAAGCGGCCAATGCAGCCCCTGTGGGAGCGGCGGTGCGGCGGTCCGACTTGCCCCGCGATCAAGGGCGAAGCCCTTGCCAGGCGACGGTGATATCGGGCCCGGCCCAATCGCGGGACAAGTCGGACCGCCGCACCGCCGCTCCCACAGGGTGCTGCAAATCAAATGGTCATGCGTTGTTCTATGAGAGCGGGCTTGCCTCGCGCTTGGGCCCCATGCCTCACCGCACCGCCTTGATCGCCAGCACGTTGCACAGCGGGTGTTCCACCACATGGGCCGTGGTCCCGCCGAGGAAGGTACGCATCGCATCGTGCCGGTGGCTGCCCATGACGATCACGTCCGCCCGGCTGTGGCTGACGAACTGGGCGATTTCCCGTATGGCCGGCCCTTCGAGAAAATGCCTGCGCTCCAGGTCGATCTGGTGATGGTCGCCCAGGCGGTTGAAGGCTGCCCGCTGGGCGGTGCGCACGCTGCCATCGAAGCCTGGCATGGTCACGGTACCGGCACCGAAGTCGGCAATATGCGTCTTGGCCGCATCGCAGACGTGCAGCAGGTGCAGTTCGGCGTTGCACTGCAAGGCCAGGGCGTGGGCGCATCGGATTACCTGTTCGTCCAAATGCTCGGCACCTTCGTGGCAGTTCAGATCTACCGCAGCGGCGATCTGCCGGGGCAGCGGCAGGCGGATATCGCTGACCAGGTGCACGGCGATGGGGCTGTCCTTGAGCAGTTGCCAGTCCAGGGGCGTCACCAGCAGGCGCTTGAGCACCGGCTCATGCTGCACATCCTTGACCAGCAGGTCGCAGCCCAGGCGTTCGACCTGCTCCAGCACGCTGCCCAACGGGTCGCGGGTGAGCAGCAGCTCGGTGGACACATCCAGCCCGGCATTGCGTAGTTGCTCGGCCTCGTCGGCCAACCATTGGCGGTTGTGTTCGAGCAGGCGCTCACGTTCGCGACTGTCGCTCATCAGACCGAAGGTGTCGACATCGTCGACGAACACGTTGATATCCAGCAGTGCACCGCTGGACTCGGCCAGCGCCGCCGCCCGCTGCAGGGCAGGGGTGTGGCGCATCTGCGGTCCGAGCATGACGAACAATCGCTTGAACTGGCTCATCTCATACCTCCACGTGCGGCAGCCCCCATTCCTGCCAGCGCTGGTTGTCCGGGCCAAATGGCCGAATCCCTCATTCAGTCTAGACCCTACCGGCCGACCAGCCGACGCGTCGGGACCTGGGGTATGATGCGAGCCCTTTCTCCACATCGAGGCCCGATCCATGTCCCTGAGCGTTGAACAGATTGGCGAATTCCGCGCCTTCGCCGAGCAGCTGGCCGATGTCGCTGCCGCGGCGATCCAGCCGTATTTCCGTGCAAGCCTGGACGTCGAGGACAAGGGCGGGCGCTTGTACGACCCGGTGACCGTGGCCGACAAGGCCGCCGAAGATGCCATGCGCGGGCAGATCCTGGCCCGTTACCCGGAACATGGCATTCTCGGCGAGGAACACGGCGCGGCCGTCGGCAGCAGCCCGCTGACCTGGGTCCTGGACCCGATCGATGGCACCCGCGCCTTCATCACCGGCCTGCCGCTGTGGGGCACGCTGATCGCCCTGAACGACGGCACCCGCCCGGTCGTGGGGGTGATGAACCAGCCCTTCACCGGCGAACGTTTCGTCGGCACCCCCGCCGGCGCCTGGCGCAGCGGTACGCCGCTCAAGACCCGGGCCTGCGCTGACCTGGCCTCGGCCACACTGATGTGCACCACCCCTGACATGTTCGACACGCCAGAGCGCAAGTCGGCCTTCGAGGCCGTGGCAGGGAAGGCGCGTTTGATGCGCTACGGTGGCGACTGCTATGCATACTGCATGCTGGCCTCGGGTTTCGTCGATGTGATCGTCGAGGCCAGCCTGCAGCCGTACGATGTGCAGGCGCTGATGCCGATCATCGAAGGCGCCGGCGGAGTGATCACTGCCTGGGATGGCAGCTCGGCGCAAAATGGCGGTTGCGTGGTGGCGTGTGGCGACCCGGCGCTGCATGCGCAGGTGGTGGAGATGTTGCGTCACGCCATGTAGCAGCCTCGAGTTTTGCCCACCATCGCACTTTTTCGCATTTACGGGCTCTATCCATGGCCAGGCTGGGCCGATGTCCGCCCCAGCCGTTGACCCCAGACCCCGGTGCCGATGGTTGTATCACTGCTGAAATCTTCCCGCCTGCTCCTGGCAGGCGCCACGCTCGCCCTGTGCGCCTGTACCCAGGAGCAGGGCCGCGACATCATCACCCAGTTCGGTGACGGCAAGCCCAGCGAGCTGTTCCAGACCAGCGTCGATCGCATGGCGACCCTGTCCATGCGTGACAACCTGCAGAGCTTGTACCTGCTGATGAACAAGCTCTACCAGCGCAACCCCAGCCAATGGAAACTGTCCGGCTACCTCGACGCCGCCACCGCCGAGCGGCAGATTCGCCTGGCCATCGAGCAGCGTCAGCCCTTGCCGCAATTGGGCAACCGTCGCGATCTGGCGGCCTTGAGCTACGCCTTGAGCCCGGAGTTTCGCGGCGACCGGGTCGGGGCGTTCATCTACGCCATCGGCAGCATGGTGATCACCGCCCATGGCGGGCGCACCGAGTTCTACATGACCGACACCATCGACCCGCTGTTCGTCAACAACGCTGCGCGCAACATCGAGAAGGCCACCTGGATGCTCAGCCAGCGCCAGGATGCCAACGGGGTGTTGCTGCTATTCTCCAACGAGATATCCGAAGAAGGCAGCAACCTGAGCTTCGCCGTGGAGTTCGGCAAGATCGTGGCGCGGCTGGACCTGCTGGCCCAGATGCTCGACGAACGCTACCGGCGCATCGGCCTGAACTACGCCCAGAGCCTGTTGCTGATGAACTTCCTGCCGGTGCAGTAGCACCTTTGGACAATCGACGGTGATATCGGGCCCGGCCTGATCACGGGGCAAGCCGCTCCACAGTGCCCCGTTCTACAGATGACGCGGCCGTCCGATCATCGAACAGGTCTGATCGTCGATCGTTCGCTGTTCGCACAGCCTTTGCTTTGGTCCCATTGCCTGCTCGCCGGCTTTTTGCTTAGCCTGTGCCGGGCACCGCCGGTGGTCGCCTGCCCGTATCCTTGCACCACCGGCTCGATAGACTGACCGTGAGCGACCGTGGCCACGGGCCTTGAGTGCCCGTAGGGCGCGGCGACCAGAACAATAACGAAGCCGAGTGCCTTGCCTATGGAAAGCCGCCTGTTGAGCGAGCGCAGCAGCGTGTTCCACCACGCCGACCCCTATGCCGTGTCCGACTACGTCAACCGGCATGTGGGCCAGCATTGCATCGGTTTGTCCCGCACCACCCACCCCCAGGCCAGCCTGAGCCATCGCAAGTTCGCCGAGCTGGACCTGTGTCGTATCAGCTACGGCGGCAGCGTGCGGGTCACCTCACCGGCGCTGGAAACCATCTACCACCTGCAGATCCTGCTCAACGGCCATTGCCTGTGGCGTGGGCACCAGCGCGAACACTACCTGGTGCCAGGGGAGTTGTTGCTGATCAACCCCGACGACCCGGTGGACCTCACCTATTCCCAGGACTGCGAGAAATTCATCCTCAAGGTGCCCACGCGCCTGCTCGAGTCGATCTGCGACGAACAGCGCTGGCAACGGCCCAGCGGCGGTGTGCGCTTCTTGCGCAATCACTACCGGCTCGAAGAACTGGATGGTTTCGTCAACCTGCTGGCCATGGTCTGTCACGAAGCCGAGGTGAGCGATGCGTTACCGCGGGTGCAGGGGCACTACAGCCAGATCGTCGCCAGCAAGCTGTTGACGCTGATGCACACCAATGTCCTGCGTGAAGCCCTCGGCTCGCCAGGGGCGGGCCTGGAACGGATCCTCGAGCATATCGACCGCAACCTGAAGCTGGAGCTCTCGGCCGAAGGCCTGGCCGAGCAGGCCTGCATGAGCGTGCGCTCGCTCTATGCACTGTTCGACCGGCACCTGGGCATCACACCCAGGCAGTACATTCGCCAGCGCAAGCTCGAACAGGTGCACGCCTGCCTGAGCGATGCCAGTTGCCCGGTGCGCAATGTCACCGAGCTGGCCCTGGACTACGGCTTCCTGCACCTGGGCCGATTCTCGGACAGCTACCGGCAACAGTTCGGTGAGCTGCCCTCCGAGACGCTCAAGCGCCGCGTGTAGCGCTCTTTCGTGGGCGCGGCCCTGCGAACGTGAACCTGCACAATTCGGATAGCACTCTGCACGATCCGGATATTGCCCCTGCCGACCCCGCCCTAACCTGACATGGCCTGAACAATAACAAATGGAGACCCTGGCCATGTCCCTGGGATTCGACTACCTCAATGCCATGCTCGAGGACGATCGGGAAAAAGGTGTCTACCGCTGCAAGCGGGAGATGTTCACCGACCCGCGCCTGTTCGACCTGGAGATGAAACACATCTTCGAGGGCAACTGGATCTACCTGGCCCATGAAAGCCAGATCCCCGAGAAGAACGACTTCCTGACCCTGAACATGGGGCGTCAGCCGATCTTCATCGCGCGCAACAAGGACGGGGAACTCAACGCCTTCCTCAATGCCTGCAGCCACCGTGGCGCGATGCTCTGCCGCCACAAGCGCGGCAACCGTGCCAGCTACACCTGCCCGTTCCATGGATGGACCTTCAACAACAGCGGCAAGCTGCTCAAGGTCAAGGACCCGGCCAATGCCGGCTACCCTGACAGCTTCAACTGCGATGGCTCCCATGACCTGACCAAGGTGGCACGCTTCGAGTCCTACCGTGGCTTCCTGTTCGGCAGCCTGAATGCCGACGTCAAGCCGCTGGTCGAGCACCTGGGCGAGTCGGCGAAGATCATCGACATGATCGTCGACCAGTCGCCCGAGGGCCTGGAGGTGCTGCGCGGTGCCAGTTCCTATATCTACGAAGGCAACTGGAAGCTCACCGCCGAGAACGGTGCAGACGGCTACCACGTCAGCTCCGTGCACTGGAACTACGCCGCCACCCAGAACCAACGCAAGCAGCGCGAGGCTGGCGACGAGATCAAGACCATGAGCGCCGGCGCCTGGGCCAAGCAGGGCGGGGGCTTCTATTCCTTCGACCATGGCCACCTGCTGCTCTGGACTCGCTGGGCCAACCCTGAGGACCGCCCGGCCTACGAGCGGCGCGACCAGCTGGCGGCCGATTTCGGCCAGGCCCGCGCCGACTGGATGATCGAGAACTCGCGCAACCTGTGCCTGTATCCCAACGTCTACCTGATGGATCAGTTCAGCTCGCAGATCCGTGTCGCCCGGCCGATCTCGGTGAACAAGACCGAAATCACCATCTATTGCATCGCACCCAAGGGCGAGAGCGCCGAGGCGCGGGCCAAGCGTATCCGCCAGTACGAGGACTTCTTCAACGTCAGCGGCATGGCCACCCCGGACGACCTTGAGGAGTTTCGCTCCTGCCAGACCGGTTACGGCGCAGGCAGCGGTTGGAACGACATGTCCCGTGGCGCTGCGCACTGGGGCGAGGGCGCCGACGATGCGGCGCGGCAGATCGAGCTCCGGCCACTGCTCTCGGGCGTGCGCACCGAGGACGAAGGCCTGTTCGTGCTGCAGCACAAGTACTGGCAGCAGACCCTGCTCCAGGCCCTGGAACAGGAACAGCGGTTGATTCCCGTGGAGGCCGTGCAATGAGTATCCATGACACCGTGCGGGACTTTCTCTACCGCGAAGCGCGTTACCTGGACGATGCCCAGTGGGACCAATGGCTGGAGCTGTACGCCGCCGATGCGACCTTCTGGATGCCGTCCTGGGACGATGACGACACCCTCACCGAAGACCCTCAGCGCGAGATCTCGCTGATCTGGTACGGCAACCGCGGTGGCCTGGAGGACCGGGTGTTCCGCATCAAGACCGAGCGCTCCAGCGCCACGGTGCCGGATACCCGCACCTCCCACAACATCAGCAACATCGAGATCGTCGAGCACGGCGAAGGGCAATGCCAGGTGCGCTTCAACTGGCACACCTTGAGCTTTCGCTACAAGACCACCGACAGCTACTTCGGTACCAGCTTCTACACCCTCGACCTGCGCGGCGAGCAGCCGCTGATCCTGGCCAAGAAGGTGGTGCTCAAGAACGACTACGTGCGTCAGGTCATCGACATCTACCACATCTGATCCGAGGTCACGCGAGCCGCTCGGTGTGCCAACGGGTGCACCGTGGCCAGGCTCGCCCGCGAGGTGCAACATGAGCTTCCAGATCGCGCTTAATTTCGAAGACGGAGTCACCCGCTTCATCGAGGCCAGCGGCCATGAAACCGTGGCCGACGCCGCCTACCGCCAGGGCATCAACATTCCGCTGGACTGCCGCGATGGCGCCTGTGGTACCTGCAAGTGCAAGGCCGAATCCGGGCGTTACGACCTGGGCGACAACTTCATCGAAGACGCCCTGAGCGAAGACGAAATTGCCGAGGGCTATGTGCTCACCTGCCAGATGCGCGCCGAGAGCGATTGCGTGGTACGTATCCCGGCCTCGTCGCAACTGTGCAAGACCGAACAGGCCAGTTTCGAAGCGGCCATCAGCGAGGTGCGCCAGCTGTCGGTCAGCACCATTGCCTTGTCGATCAAGGGGGAGGCACTGAGCCGCCTGGCGTTCCTGCCGGGGCAGTACGTCAACCTCAAGGTGCCGGGCAGCGACCAGAGCCGGGCCTACTCCTTCAGCTCGCTGCAGAAGGACGGCGAGGTCAGCTTCCTGATCCGCAACGTGCCAGGTGGCCTGATGAGCAGCTTCCTCACGAGCCTGGCCAAGGCCGGCGACAGCATGACCCTGGCAGGGCCCCTGGGCAGTTTCTACCTGCGCCCGATCCAGCGCCCTTTGCTGCTGGCCGGCGGCACGGGCCTGGCACCGTTCACGGCGATGCTGGAAAAAATCGCCGAGCAGGGCAGCGAGCACCCTCTGCATTTGATCTACGGGGTGACCAACGACTTCGACCTGGTCGAACTCGACCGCCTCCAGGCCCTGGCCGCGCAGATTCCCAATTTCAGTTTCAGCGCCTGCGTGGCCAATCCCGACAGCCAATACCCGCACAAGGGCTATGTAACCCAGCACATCGAGCCACGCCACCTCAACGATGGCGATGTGGACGTTTATCTGTGCGGCCCGCCACCGATGGTCGAGGCGGTCAGCCGGTACATCCGCGAGCAGGGCATCACTCCGGCGAACTTCTACTACGAGAAGTTCGCGGCAGCGGCCTGATTCGTTTTATTGCATGGCACCGCCTCCTGTGGGGGCGGGGCAGCGGAGGTTTGCATATGAACAATAGATTCCAAGGCAAGGTCGCCCTGGTCACCGGTGCCGCCCAGGGCATCGGCCGGGGCGTGTGCTGGCGGCTCAAGGCTGAAGGCGCACAGGTGGTGGCGGTGGACCGCTCAGAGCTGGTCCATGAACTGGCCGGGGAGGGCGTGCTGACCGTGATCGCTGACCTCGAGCAGCACACCGACTGCGCACGTGTCATGGCCACGGCCGTAGAAACCTTCGGCCACCTGGACATCCTGGTCAACAACGTCGGCGGCACCCTCTGGGCCAAGCCCTTCGAGCACTACGAAGTCGCGCAGATCGAGGCCGAAGTGCGCCGCTCGCTGTTCCCGACCCTGTGGTGCTGTCACGCCGCGCTGCCCTACATGCTCGAGCAGGGCCGCGGGGCCATCGTCAACGTCTCGTCCATCGCCACTCGCGGTGTCAACCGTGTGCCTTATGGCGCGGCCAAAGGCGGGGTGAATGCGCTGACCGCCTGCCTGGCCTTCGAAACCGCCGGGCGTGGGATCCGCGTCAACGCCACCGCGCCTGGTGGCACCGAGGCACCGCCTCGGCGCATCCCGCGCAATAGCAGCGAACAGAGTGAGCTGGAGAAAGGCTGGTACCAGCAGATCGTCGACCAGACCGTCTCCAGCAGCCTGATGAAACGCTACGGGACCATCGACGAACAGGTCGGCGCGATCCTTTTCCTGGCCAGCGACGAGGCCTCTTACATCACTGGCGTCACACTGCCGGTCGGTGGCGGCGACCTCGGCTGAGGCTGCTCAGGCATGACCCTTCCAATGACCTGACTGGAGACCTGGCATGACAAGCCCAACCATCGACCGGCTGGACGCCCTCATCGTCGACCTGCCGACCATTCGCCCGCACAAGCTGGCGATGCATACCCTGCAGCAGCAAACCCTGGTGATCCTGCGCCTGCGTTGCAGCGACGGTGTCGAGGGCATCGGCGAAGCCACCACCATCGGTGGCCTGGCCTATGGCTATGAAAGCCCCGAGGGCATCAAAGCCAACATCGACGCGCACCTGGCCCCGGCCCTGGTCGGGATGGCGGCGGACAACATCAACGCCGCCATGCTCAGGCTCGACAAGCTGGCCAAAGGCAATACCTTCGCCAAGTCCGGCATCGAGAGCGCGCTGCTCGATGCCCAGGGCAAGCGCCTCGGCCTGCCGGTCAGTGAGTTGCTCGGCGGGCGGGTACGCGACAGCCTCGAAGTGGCCTGGACCTTGGCCAGCGGCGACACCGCCCGCGACATCGCCGAGGCCGAGCACATGCTCGAGGTACGTCGCCACCGGGTGTTCAAGCTCAAGATCGGCGCCAACCCACTGGCGCAGGACCTCAAGCATGTGCTGGCGATCAAGCGCGAACTTGGCGAGCGTGCCAGCGTGCGGGTCGACGTCAACCAGTACTGGGACGAATCCCAAGCCATCCGGGCCTGCCAGGTGCTGGGCGACAACGGCATCGACCTGGTCGAGCAGCCCATCTCGCGGATCAACCGTGCCGGCCAGGTGCGCCTGAACCAGCGCAGCCCGGCGCCGATCATGGCCGACGAGTCCATCGAAAGCGTCGAAGACGCCTTCAGCCTGGCGGCCGACGGCGCCGCCAGTATCTTCGCTCTGAAAATCGCCAAGAACGGCGGGCCTCGTGCTGTGCTTCGCACCGCGCAGATCGCCGAAGCCGCCGGTATCGCCCTGTACGGCGGGACCATGCTCGAAGGGTCGGTCGGCACCCTGGCCTCGGCCCATGCCTTCCTGACCTTGCGTCAACTGACCTGGGGCACCGAGCTGTTCGGCCCGTTGCTGCTGACCGAGGAAATCGTCACCGAGCCACCCCGTTACCACGACTTCCAGCTGCACGTGCCGCGTACGCCCGGGCTGGGCCTGACCCTGGACGAGACGCGCCTGGCGCGCTTCGCCCGCCGCTGAACCTGACTGCCTCTGAAGGAGAGCCCCCATGCTGTTCCACGTGAAGATGACGGTGAAACTGCCGCTGGATATGGACCCTGCCCAGGCCGAGCGCTTGAAGGCTGACGAAAAGGCACTGGCCCAGCGTCTGCAACGCGAGGGTTCCTGGCGCCACTTGTGGCGCATCGCCGGGCAGTACGCCAACTACAGCGTGTTCGACGTGCCCAGCGTCGAGGCCTTGCACGACATCCTGATGCAACTGCCGCTGTTCCCCTACATGGACATCGAGGTGCACGGCCTGTGTCGCCACCCCTCATCGATCCATGCCGACGACCGTTGATTCGAACCCTTGCACAAGAACAAGACGAGGTACGCCACCATGACCGTGAAGATCTCCCACACCGCCGATGTCCAGGCATTCTTCGAACAGGCCTCAGGCTTCGGTAACGACGAGGGCAACCCGCGCCTCAAGCGCGTCGTGCAGCGGGTCCTGCAGGATACCGCCAGGCTGATCGAGGACCTCGAGATCAGCGAGGACGAGTTCTGGCATGCCGTCGATTACCTGAACCGCCTGGGCGGTCGCGGCGAGGCTGGGCTGCTGGTGGCAGGGCTGGGCCTGGAGCATTTCCTCGACCTGCTGCAGGACGCCAAGGACGCCCAGGCCGGCCTCACCGGCGGCACCCCGCGCACCATCGAAGGCCCGCTGTACGTTGCCGGTGCACCGCTGGCCCAGGGCGAAACACGCATGGACGACGGCAGCGAGGACGGCGTCGCCACGGTGATGTTCCTCGAAGGGCAGGTGCTTGATCCCCAGGGCCGCCCCTTGGCCGGCGCTACGGTCGACCTGTGGCATGCCAATACCCGAGGCACCTATTCGTTCTTCGACCAGAGCCAGTCGGCCTACAACCTGCGTCGACGCATCGTTACCGACGCTGAAGGTCGCTACCGCGCCCGCACCATCGTGCCGTCGGGCTATGGCTGCGACCCGCAGGGACCCACCCAGGAGTGCCTTGACCTGCTCGGCCGCCACGGCCAGCGCCCGGCCCATGTGCACTTCTTCATCTCGGCGCCGGGGCACCGACACCTGACCACCCAGATCAACCTCGCCGGCGACCGCTACCTGTGGGATGACTTCGCCTATGCCACCCGTGATGGCCTGGTGGGCGAGATCACCTTCCGTGAGGACGGCGCGCGGGGTGTTCAGGGGCGCTACGCGGAACTTGCATTCGATTTCCAACTGCAGAAGGCCACAGACAAGGAGGCCGAGCAGCGCAGCGGGCGACCGCGGGCCGTGCAGCAAGCCTGACCGTCGGGTAAACCCGTTCCCACCGCCATGGCTGTGCTTTGCAGGATGTCGGAAAGCCTGTGGCAGCGGATTTGCCGGCGATAGGGTTTGCACTGCCCGCCAGGATGCAGGTAGCTTCCTGAAAACGACTTTTCATGGATTTCTACCTTGGACTCACTGACCCAAGCCGTCCTCGGCGCCGCGCTGCAAGGCGCGGTGCTGGGGCGCATCCAGGGCCGCCGCTCACTGCTGTATGGCGCAGCCCTCGGCACGCTTCCAGACCTGGACGTGGTCATCCGCTACGCCGACCCGGTGTCGCAGATGACCTTCCACCGAGGTTTTTCCCATTCGATCTTCGTCCTCACCGGCCTGGCCCTGCTGCTGGCCTGGCTGGTGAGCGCAATCGGCCGAAGGCGCTGGCCAGAGAAGGGCTACCGCTGGCCCAGGCTGTTCCTGGCGTTCTGGCTGGCCCTGGTGACCCACCCGATCCTCGATGCCTTCACGGTTTATGGCACCCAGCTGTTCTGGCCGTTGCACCTGACCCCGGAAAGCTGGGCGGCGGTGTTCATCATCGACCCGGTGTACACGGTGCCGCTGCTCGGCGCCGTGCTGTACGCGGCATTCAAGGGTATGCAGGGCAGGGCGATCCCGCTGTTGGCCTTGGCGCTGGTGTTCAGCACCGCCTACCTGGGCTTTGGCCTGGCCGGGCGCATGGCGGCCGAGCAGCGCTTCCAGTTCGCACTGGACCAGCAAGGCATCGCCGTCACCGAGGTGCGCGCTGTGCCGATCGCCTTCAACAGCCTGGTATGGCGCGTGCTGGCCAAGACCCCCGATGGGCATTACTACGAAGGCGTCAGCAGCCTGTTCGACCGCGAACCACCGGAGATGCAGCGCCAGTCGTTGAACCTGGAGGCGGCCAAGGTGCTCGACGGCGTGCCGCTGCACGAACGCCTGCGCTGGTTCACCGATGGCTGGCTGCGCTATGACGTGGTGGGCGATGCCCTGGTGGTGACCGACCTGCGCATGGGCATACCGGGCAACTACACCTTCCGCTTCACCATGGCCCGCCGTGACGACACAGGCCACTGGACCGCCGGCACTCCCACGCTGTGGCTGGGCGATGGCATGGGTTCGATGTTCAATGCCCAGGACCTGATGCTGATCTGGCGACGCATCGTCGAGCAGCAACCGCCGCTGCCGCTGGCGGCCTGGACCCAGAAGTACCTGGGGCCGGCGCAGGCGGCCGAAGTCGGGCGCTGATGGGCGCAATATTCCTCGCCCGGCCCAGGCTCCGCTTGGCCAATGCAGCCCCTGTGGGACCGCCGCACCGCCGCTCCCACAGGGTGCCGCAAATCAAATGGCCATGCGTTGTTCTATGAGCGCAGGCTGTCGCCAGCTCCCACCGAGATCGCGCCGCTCTCAAGATCAGGCGCGTGGCAACCGCCCGGTAACGAAATGCGCCACATCGTTGAAGCCCGGTGTCGAGGCATGCCCCGGGGTCACCAGCGAATCGATGAAGGCTTCGTCCTCGGCGCTGATCTTCACATCCAGCGCACCCGCATAGGTGTCCCACTGGGCCTCGGTACGCGGGCCGACGATCGCCGAGCTGACCAGGCGGTTGTTCAGCACCCAGGCGATGGCGAATTCGACGATGCCCACACCCTTGGCGTCGGTATAGGCGTGGATCTTCTGGGCGATGGCCAGCGATTCCTGACGCCATTCGACCTCCATGATGCGCTTGTCCTGGCGCCCGGCGCGGCTGCCGGCATCGGGTGTGGAGCCTGGCGCATACTTGCCGCTGAGCACACCACGGGCCAGCGGGCTGAACGGCACTACGCCCAAGCCGTGGTAGGCCGCAGCGGTCAATTGTTCGGGCTCGGCCTGGCGATTGACGATGTTGTACAGCGGCTGGCTGACCACAGGCTTGGCCACGCCCAGGCGTTCGGCCAGGTTGCAGATCTCGGCGATGCGCCAGCCACGGAAATTGGACACCCCCCAATAGCGGATCTTGCCCTGCTGCAGCAGGTCGCCGATCGCGCGCACGGTCTCTTCCAGCGGCACGTTGTGGTCTTCGCGGTGCAGGTAGTAGATGTCCAGGTAGTCCAGGCCCATGCGCGTCAGCGAGGCGTCGAGGGCATTGAACAAGTGCTTGCGCGACAGCCCGCTGCGATTGGGCACGCCGTCCACCGGGCCATAGCCGGCCTTGGAAGCGACGATCCAGTCCTGGCGATGGCGCGCCACGGCTTCACCGACGATCTCTTCGGAACGGCCACCGTTGTAGACGTCGGCGGTGTCGATGAAGTTGATGCCCTGGTCCCAAGCCTTGTCGATGATGCGCAGCGAGTCCTCGGTGCTGGTCTGCTCGCCGAACATCATGCTGCCCAGGGTGAGCGCAGAGACCTGGAGGCCGCTATGGCCGAGGGGACGGTAGATCATTGCTGAAGGCCTTTTGTCTGGGAATGTTGGGCTGTTTTACACATATCCCCCGGGCATTGAAAGGCTTTGGCTGGCAACGATAAGGCGCTCTCCCGAGAATGTTGGGCGCTCGTGCGTAGGGCAAATCGGATTCTCAATCCGGCCAGGCATCGATCAATTCCCGCGCCTCGCGGCTGGTCAGGGGGCGCTTCATCCGCTGCGACAAGGCGGCCATGGCCCTGGAGTAACCTTTGGCGATCACCGCTTCGACCTGGTCGTCGACACACTGCAGGGCGATGAAGTTGCCTTGTTCTGGTTCGCCGACGTACTCGATGCGGTTCCAGTGACGCCCGTGGCCGAGCACTTCCAGGGTACGCCCATGCTGGTAGGTCCAGAAGAACGGTACGTCATCGTAGCGGCGCTGCTCGCCGAGCATATTGGCGGCAGCGATGACGCCATGCTGCTGGGCCAGGCGCCAATGCTCGATGCGCGTCGGGCGACCGGTCAGCGGGAAGGTGGCGATGTCCCCGGCGGCCCACAGGCCTTCGGCAGCCTGCATCTGGGCGTTCACGGCCAGCGAATGGTCATCGGCCAGGTCCAGACCATGCACGAAGGCAGTCGCCGGTTTGACCCCGACGCCCAGCAGGACCAACGGGGTTTCCAGGCGCTCGCCGTTGGCCAGCAGCACTGCCTGGACCCTGTCCGTGCCTTCGAAGCGCAGCACCTCGGTGGGGCCATGGAACACCACGCCCTTGCGTTCGTGCAGCTCGCGTAGGCTGCGGCCGATGCGCTCGCCCAACTGCTTGGCCAGGGGGATGTCATGGCGGGCCACCACATGCACGTTCAAGCCCTGCTTGCGCAACGCCGAGGCGGCCTCCAGGCCGATGAATCCATCGCCGACGATGACCACCGATTGCCCCGGTTCGGCCGCGTCGAGCAGGTGGGCGGCGTCGTCCCGGGAGCGCAGCAGGCAGATGCCCGGCAATTGTGCCCCTGGGATGTCGAGGCGCCTGGGTTTGCCGCCGGTGGCCAGCAGGGCGGCGTCGTAGTCAAGGCGCTTGCCATCGGCCAGTACCACCTGGCGTTTGTCGACATCGAGGAGGCGCACCTTGCCGTGCACGCGTTCCAGGTGGCCGCGGCGCAGGGCGTCGGGCGCCAGCAGGGCGGGGACCTCGTCGGGCGGCATCTGCCCGGCGATGACGAATTTGCTCAGGGCGGTACGGTCGTAGGATGGCCGACGTTCCTGGTCCACCCACACCAGGCGACCACCGAAACCATGGGCCAACAACGTGGCCACGGCCGCAGTGCCTGCGGCGCCGGCACCGATCACCACGAAGCAGCGGGCGTCGCTGTGACGGGGTGGGTCGTCTACGGGCAGGGCCTGGTCATCGACCCAGATCTGCTCGTCTTTGATCTGCACCGGGTAGCGGCGCAGGTCCGCCAGGGCCGGGGGCTCGCATACCGCGCCTTCGTCCACGGCGAAGGCGGCTTTGTGCCAAGGACAGACCAGCAGGCCGCCGCACAAGGCGCCTTCTTCGAGTGGCGCGCCGGCATGGGGGCAGTTGCCCTGATAGGCGTGGACCTGGTCGCCTTGACGAATGAGGATGATTTCTTCGTTGCCGGCCTGGGCTCGTAGGGGCTTGTGTTCGTCGAGCTGGTCGAGGCGGGCCACGCTGTGCTGGGTCATGGGGCGTCTCCAAGGAACCGTTCAGGTCCATTTGACGCCCTTGTCGCACGAGGGATGCAGGCAACCGACGATCGGAGGGGCCAGTCAGTCGGCGCGCACGGCCTTCAGAGCACCGGCACGGGTCGCCCGCAGCGCTACCAGGCTGCCGAACACGATCAACGCCGCCAGCGAATACAGCGCGGCATCGGTCGAGCCGGTCTGGTCCTTGATGAATCCGACCAGGTAAGGGCTCAGGAAGCCCGCCATCTGGCCGACCGAGTTGATGATCGCCAGGCCCGCCACGGCGGCGCTGGCGCTGAGCAGGGCAGTCGGCATCGGCCAGAACATCGGCAGGCCGGTGAGTGCGCCCATGGTGGCGATGGACAGGCCGAGCAGAGCGATGGTCGGGTTCTGGGCGAAGTTCACTGCGATCAGCAGGCCGATGGCGCCCATCAGCATCGGTACCACCAGGTGCCAGCGGCGTTCGTTGCGCAGGTCTGCCGAGCGGCCGACGATGATCATGAACACCCCGGCCAGCAGGTATGGGATGGCGCTCAGCCAACCGATCAGCAGCGGGCTGTCGAAGCCCAAGTTCTTGATGATGGACGGCAGCCAGAAGTTGATCGCGTACACACCGCTCTGGATGCAGAAGTAGACGAAGCCAAAGGTCCAGATCAGTGGGTTACCCAGCACGGCGAGCACGCCATCACCGCGCGCGGCTGGCTTGGAGGCAGCGTCGGCCTTGAGGTCGACCTCGATCAGCTGGCGTTCGGCTGGGCTCAGCCAGGCCGCTTTCTGGTAGCCGTCGCTGAGCAGCATGATCGCCAGGATACCCAGGGCCACGGTGGGCAGGCCCTGGATCAGGAACATCCACTGCCAGCCGGCCAGGCCATGCTGGCCAGCGGCGAAGTGGTCGAGGATCCAGCCGGAGAATGGGCCACCGAGCAGGCCCGAGACCGGGATCGCCGACATGAACAGCGCCATGATGCGACCTCGACGGTCGGCCGGGAACCAGCGCGAAAGGTACAGTACCACACCCGGGAAGAAGCCCGCCTCGGCGGCGCCGGTGAGCAGGCGCAGGGCGTAGAACTCGGTGGGGGTGGTGACGAACAGCAGGCAAGTCGAAAGGCTACCCCAGGCGATCATCATCACCGCGATCCAGCGCCGCGGGCCGAAGCGGTTGAGCGCCAGGTTGCTGGGCAGGCCGCACAGCACGTAGCCGATGAAGAAGATCCCGGCACCGAGGCCATAGACGGTTTCGCTGAACTGCAGCGCATCGAGCATCTGCAGTTTGGCGAAGCCGACGTTGACGCGGTCCAGGTAGTTGAATAGGTAGCAGATGAAAATGAACGGAATCAGCCGCAGGGTGATGCGCCGGTAGAGCGCATCGCGGGTGATGTCTTTGCCTTGGTCAGGGGCGGGGCTGTATGCCATGATCGGGTTCTCTTTTGTTATGGTTGTCGCCGCGTCGCCTGTTCCGGCGCTCGCCCTGACGAGTCTCGGTGAGCGCAGCGCGGCTGTCTTTGTGCTTTTGCACAGCCTCCGGCACGGCCTGCTGTGCCGGCGACCAAAGCCTACCAAGGATCCCTGCATGTTCGAACTGGACCACGACCTGGCACAGGACATCGTCGACCGGGCGATGGCCATCCTTCCGTGCAACGTCAATGTCATGGACAGCCAGGGCCTGATCCTCGGCAGTGGCGAGCCGGAGCGGATCAACACCCGCCACGAGGGCGCGCAACTGGTACTGGCCAACGGCCGGATCGTCGAGCTGGACGTGGACGCGGCCAAGTGCCTGAAGGGTGTGCAACCGGGGGTGAACCTGCCCTTGATGCTCGATGGCCGGTTGATCGGGGTGCTGGGCCTGACGGGTGACCCACAGCAGTTGCGCACCTATGGCGAACTGGTGCGCATGACCGCCGAGATGCTCCTGGCCCAGCGCCACCTGCAAGTGGAGCAGCAATGGCGGCGCCAGCGCTGCGATGATCTGCTGGCCTTGCTGTTGGGCAGCAGCGGCGACTCGCCACGTTTGCTCGACGAGGCCCAACAGCTGGGGCTCAAACCCCAGTTGGCACGGGTGCCTTGCCTGTTCGAACTCGAGTCTGGGCCACCGGCGGAAACCTTGGCCGGCTGGTTGATGAGCCGCTTCCCGGACAGCTGGTGCGTCAGCCCCGCACGGCATTCGCTGCTCTGGTGCCGCCCGGCGAGCGTGGCCTTGGACGAGCAGCGCCTGGTGGAGCGCCTGGCACGCCATGGCTGGAAGGTCGAACGCCTGGCCCTGGGTAACGTGGCCCACAGCCTGGAGCAGTTGCGCCGCGGCTATCGGCGGATTCGCGACTTGCTGGCCTATGGCCGCGAAGTGCTGCCAGGCGAGCGCCTGCTCAGCCTTGGCCGTTACCGGTTGCCGGCCTTGCTCTGGCGCCACCGCAACGATGACGCCCTGGACGAACTGCTCGAGCCGTTGCAGCGCATCCGCGCCAAGGACACCAGCGGGCAATTGCTGGCGACCCTGCGCGCCTGGTGCGCCCACGACGGGCAGAGCCAGGCCTGTGCCGACGCGCTGGGCATTCACCGCAACAGCCTGCGCTACCGCCTGGAACGCATTGCCGAAGTCGGCGAGGTGGACCCATTACGGCTGGAGGGCATGCTGAGCTTGTATCTGGGGTTGCAGTTGCTGCCGGCGGAATAGGCCTGGCTGTGTAGCGCTTGCTCCGGTCCTATCGCCGGCAAGCCGGCTCCCACAACGGTACCGCTCACCGACCCTGTGGGAGCCGTGCCCTTGGGAAGTCTGGCGCGAAGGCATTCGCCCAAACACCACCACCACGCTTTTGTGCATTCGCCAGAGGCCACCTTGCGCTACACCTGTCAGCATGCGGGCTATCTGGATCAGGAGAATCCCCATGAAAATCGTCATCGCCCCCGATTCGTTCAAGGACAGCCTCGACGCTGCCGGTGTCGCCCGTGCCATCGGCACCGGCCTGGCCGAAGTCTTGCCGGACGCGGAGCTGGTCGAATGCCCCATGGCTGACGGTGGCGAAGGCACCATGGAGGCGATCCTCGCCGCCAGCCAGGGCGAACTGCGCCGCCAGAGGGTGCGTGGCCCGCTGGGTGCGCCGGTCGAAGCCGGTTGGGGATGGCTGGCATCCAGCCGCACGGCGATCATCGAAATGGCCCAGGCCAGCGGCCTGCAACTGGTGCCCACCGGCCAGCGCGACGCCTGCCGCAGCAGCACCTGGGGCACCGGCGAGCTGATCGCCGCCGCCCTGGCCGCCGGTGCCACGCGTATCGTCCTGGCCATCGGCGGCAGCGCCACCAACGACGGCGGCAGCGGTATGCTGCGTGCGCTGGGCTTGCGCTTGCTGGATGCAAACGGCCAACCGCTGGCAGAAGGCGGGCAGGCCTTGGCCGGCTTGGCGCACATCGATGCCAGTGACCTGGACCCACGTTTGGCTGAAGTCCAGGTGGAAGTGGCTGCCGATGTCGACAACCCCCTGTGTGGCCCCCATGGCGCTTCGGCGATCTTTGGCCCGCAAAAAGGTGCAAGCCCAGAGCAGGTGCAGGCGCTGGACCAGGCCCTGGGCCATTTCGCCGACCATTGCGCGCAACTGCTGGGCGAAGATGTACGCGATTTCCCAGGCTGCGGTGCGGCGGGAGGTATGGGTTTTGCCGCCAAGGCGTTCATGGGCGCTCGCTTCCGCCCTGGCGTCGAGGTGGTCGCGGACCTTGCCGGCCTCGACGCGCTGGTGCAAGGCGCCGACCTGGTGATCACCGGGGAAGGGCGCTTCGACGCCCAGACCCTGCGCGGCAAGACGCCCATGGGCGTTGCTCGCGTCGCCAAGCGCCATGGCGTACCCGTGGTGGTGCTGGCCGGTACCCTCGGCGAGGGTTACCAGCAACTTTACGCCCACGGTATCGATGCCGCGTTTGCCCTGGCCAGCGGGCCGATGACCCTGGAGCGAGCCTGTGCCGAGGCCGGGGTACTACTCAAGGCGCGGGCGACCGACATTGCCAGGCTTTGGCAGGTGGCGCGCCGCTGAGGCGCGAGGCATCCTCATCCAGTGCAACAGCACGAGCAGCTTGTCGCGGGGCTAGACTGCCTGGTTGGCGTCAACGGAATTGGGGGAAAACCCTCATTGTCGCCGGCCAACCAGGCACCTAGCATGGACTTCGCCAATCCAACCCAGCTGGAGAACACCATGACGAGCCCCCAGGACGACAAGCGCCCCACACCTGACCCAGCCGAAGATAACGCGTTCTTCCCTTCCCCTTATTCGCTCAGCCAGTTCACCGCGCCCAAGTCCGACCTCAGTGGCGCCGACTACCCCAAACCCTACACCGGCGGTCGCTGGAAGGTGCTGATGATCGGTGCCGACGAGCGCTATCTGCTGACCGACAACGGGACCATGTTCTCTACCGGCAACCATCCCGTGGAAACCCTGCTGCCGATGTATCACCTGGACAAGGCCGGTTTCACCTTCGACGTGGCGACCTTATCGGGCAACCCGGTGAAGTTCGAATTCTGGGCGATGCCTTCGCAGGACGTTGAGGTCAAGGGCCTGTATGCCCGCTACCGGGATGCGTTCAAGCAGCCGCTCAAGCTTGCCGATGTGATCGAGCGGGCACTGGGCCCGGATTCGGACTATATCGGTGTGTTCATCCCCGGCGGCCATGGTGCGTTGATCGGCCTGCCCGAAAGCCAGGACGTCAAGCGGGTGTTGCAATGGGCGGCCGCGCAGGACAAGTTTGTGATCTCCCTGTGCCACGGGCCTGCTGCGCTGCTGGCTGCGGGGCTCGATGAAAGCCGTGAAAGCTGCATCTACAACGGTTACCGTATTTGCGCATTCCCCGATGACCTGGACGCCAAGACCCCCGACATCGGCTACATGCCCGGCCACCTGACCTGGAAGTTCGGCGAGCGGCTCAAGGCCCTGGGCGTGGAAATCGTCAACCAGGACATCTCGGGTGCAACCCTGCGCGACCGCAAGCTGCTCACCGGTGACAGCCCATTGGCCGGCAACGCACTCGGCAAGCTGGCGGCGGCTGCGCTGCTCGAGGAGGTCGGCGCAGAATGAGCCGCCTTTGCGTCGAGCGTATGTTCGCCACCGCCTTGGCGATCGAGGGCGCCACGGCGCTCACGGTCGTTCAGGACGCCGTGCGTAGCTACGCCAGCCCACTGGGGTACGACCGCTTCGTGCTGTTCTCCGCTACAGCAGCGCGAGACGAGGTGGTCGAGCGCATCCACTGGGTGGAGGGCAACTGGTTCGGCGACCAGTCGCCGGTGGATGCCGAAACCTATGTGCGCCATTGCCCGGTGACCCGCCATATCCTGCACGCACGTGCACCGTTCTACTGGAGCAAGGTGTCGGTGGACGGCAACGAACGCTATCGGGTGGTGCGCGCGCCCAGTGGCCCTGGCGTCCATGGCCTGCAGGTTCCGGTGTTCGGCCCGGCAGGGCTGGAGGGGGCGATGAGCCTGGGCGGTGAGCGGATCGCCGCGTCTGCGCGTGAGCGGCTGGCCTTGACCATGCTGGCGACAGCGGCGTTCTGGGCCGCCCGTCGTTTGCTGGAGGCGCCGGTCGACAGCGATGTGCGCCAGCTCTCCGAGCGTGAGCGGGAGGTGCTGGCCTGGACAGCTGCCGGGCGACGCCAGGCCGACATCGCCGCGACCCTTGGCCTGTCGCCGCGCACGGTGGAGAACCACCTGCGCTCGGCACGCCGTCGGCTTGGCGTCGATACGACCGCACAAGCGGTCAGGGTCGCCTTGCGCAACGGCGAGCTGGCGGACATGGGCGATTGAACTCAAGCGTCGACGGTGAGCACCACCTTGCCCATGTGCTGACCACTTTCCATCAAGGCATGGGCCTTGCCTGCCTCGGTGAGGTCGAAGGTGCGGAAGATCAGGGGTTTGACTGCGCCGCTGCGAACATGAGGCCAGACCTGTTCTTGCAACTGGGCGATGATCTGCGCCTTGTCGTCGGCGCTGCGCGAGCGCAGGGTCGAGCCGACAAGGGTCAGGCGCTTGGTCAGCAACGGGAACAGGTCCAGCTGCGGCGCGGGGCCCTTGAGCACGCCGATCTGCACGATCCGGCCGTTCAAGGCGGCGGCCTGGAGGTTACGTGCCACGTAATCACCGGCGATGATGTCGACGATCACATCCACGCCTTGGCCGTCGGTATGGTGCAGCACTTCACGGGCAAAATCCTGGCGGTTGTAGTCGATCGCCACATCGGCGCCCAGGGCCCGGCTGGCCGCCTGCTGTTCAGGGTTGGCCACGGTGGTGAAGATCCGCGAGGCGCCGAGGGTCTTGGCCAGCATGGTCGCAGTGGTACCGATGCCGGAGACGCCACCATGGATCAGCACCGATTCGCCGGCCTTGAAGGCGCCACGCTGGAACAGGTTGACCCAGACGGTCATGAAGGTTTCCGGCAGGGCGGCGGCCTCCACCATTGTCAGGCCTTCCGGCAGGTGCAGGGTGGTGCGCTCATCGGCGACTGCGTACTCGGCGTAGCCCCCGCCGGTCACCAAGGCGATCACCGGGTCGCCAATGGCAAAATGCCGAACCTCGTGGCCCAAGGCGACGACCTCGCCGGCGATTTCCAGGCCGGGAATGTCCGAAGCGCCGGCGGGCGGGTCGTACAGGCCCTTGCGTTGAAGCAGGTCCGGGCCGTTGACGCCGGCTGCCCGTACCTTGATCAGCACCTCCCGTGCGCCAGGCCTGGGCACGGTCCGGCGAGTGGGCTTGAGGACATCGGGGGCGCCTGGTTGGCTGATTTCGATGGCCATCATGTCGAAGCGTTTGTTCATGGGTTCCAGCCTTTTCGTGTAGGAGACTGCATGAAAGGGTACGGAACTGCGTTGTTGAGGGCGCGCGGCGATTTTGCGGCGCCTTGTTGCAGATGTGCTGCGAGGAAGAACATCGATGAATTGGGATGACGCCAGGATCCTGCTGGCCCTGGGCCGCGAACTGACATTGCGCCGTGCCGCACGGGTGTTGCGGATCGACCAGGCCACCGTGGGGCGGCGTATTGCCGCGCTGGAGGCGGACCTGGGCTCGACCCTGTTCCTGCGAACCCCGGGGGGTTACCAGCTGACCAGCATCGGCGAAGAAGCATTCGCGCTTGCACAAAAGGTCGAAAGTGCCGCACTGGAGCTGACCCGACGTATCGGCGGGGTCGACAGTGAAGGCGCGGGCGAGGTACGGATCTCCACCACCGACTCGCTGGCCTGCGACTTCGTGTTGCCGGCGCTGCGCGCGCTTCACTTGGAGCACCCGGACATCCGCGTGGTGCTGCATGGCGCCTCGGAGCTGGTCAACCTGTCGCAACGGGAGACCGATATCGCCATCCGCAACCTGCGTCCGGACAACCCGGACCTGATCCTGCGCAAACTCGCCAGTTGGCCGATGGGGCTGTATGCCAGCGCCGAGTACCTGCAGCAGCATGGCGAGCCGGTGCCGGGCAGCGGTTTCGCCGGGCACGATCTGGTGATGTACGAGCCGTATTGGCGCGACCGGCCGGTACCGACATTGGTCGATGAAGCGATCGACCAGGGGCGGGTAGTGGCGGCTGTGAATTCGAGCCTGATGGTGCGCCGCGCCATTGCCGAAGGGCTGGGTATCGGCGAGATTCCCATCGACATGGGCGAGCGCGACGGCCTGGTACGCCTATGGCCGGCACGCCAGCGCAAGGATCTCTACGAGGTGTGGATGGTCACCCACAAGGACCTTCGCCACACGGCCCGGATACGCCTGATCATCGAGCAATTGGCCCGGGCCTTCGCGCGCTGAGGCTCAGTCCTTGATCAACGCCCGCAACGCAGCCTTCGCCTCGGCACTCTGCAACCGCTCGACGAACAACTGGTTTTCACGCTCCACCGTGGCCTCCAGCTGCGCACGGTAACCGTCCTTGAGCAGCCGCTTGCTGATGCGCAGGGCCTCCTGGGGCATGGCCTGCAGCTTGCGCGCCAGCTGCCGGGCGGCGGCCAGGCACTGCTCGCCATCCTCATGCAGCTCATTGGCCAGGCCCCAGGCCACAGCCTGTTCACCCGTGAGCAGTTCGTTGGCCAGCAGCAACCGCGCGGCCCGGGCGTGGCCAAGCAGCCGGGGCAGCAACAGGCTCGAACCGAACTCCGGGCACACCCCCAACGGGGCGAAAGGCATGCGCAGCTTGGCCGAGCGGCTTACCAGCACTTGGTCGCAGTGCAGCAGCAGGGTGGTGCCGATGCCGATGGCCGGGCCATTGACGGCGGCGATCAGCGGCTTGGCCAAGCCCATGACCACCCGCATCAGGCGGAACACAGGGCTGTCGCGATCGCGGGGCGGGTTGTCGAGAAAATCGCGCAGATCGTTGCCGGCGCTGAAGGCCTGCGCGCCGCCGGTGATCAGGATGACCTCGACCAGTGGGTCTTCGTCGGCTGCGCGCAGCAGGTCGCCCAGCTGGCGATACATGGCGACGTTCAGGGCGTTGAGCTTGTCGGGGCGGTTGAGGGTCAGGGTCAGCAGGCCCTGGTCCAGCGCGTAGGTGATCAGGTCGTTCATGGCAGCCGCTTTTGTTGTTGTGGTCGGGGCCCGGGGCATGGACGCCGGGCCGGTGGCAGGGAGGGTTTATCACGGTGCTCGGCTTGTTGTACAGTCGTTCAGCCAGACTAGTCCCGATGAGAACCACGATGAGCCAGGAAGCCCGCTACAACCGCATGCTGCCGGAACTGCGCAAGGCCAACCTGGTCGAGGCGACCCTTGCCTGCCTGAAACGGCACGGCTTCCAGGGCGCCTCGATCCGCAAGATCTCGGCCGAGGCCGGGGTGTCGGTGGGGCTGATCAGCCACCACTATTCGGGTAAGGACGAACTGGTCGCCGACGCCTACATGGCAGTGACCGGGCGGGTTATGGGCCTGCTGCGCGAAGCCATGGCCCAGGCAGCGCCCAATGCCCGCGAGCGGTTGTCGGCGTTCTTTCGCGCCTCGTTCTGTGCTGAGCTGCTCGACCCGCAACTGCTCGATGCCTGGCTGGCGTTCTGGGGCGCGGTGAAAACGGCTGACGCCATCAACCAGGTGCACGACCATTCCTACGGCGAATACCGCAACGAACTGAGCCGCCTGCTGGGCGCGCTGGCCAGCGAGGAAGGCTGGCAGGGCTTCGACGCGGACCTTGCCGCCATCAGCCTGAGCGCCTTGCTCGACGGCTTGTGGCTCGAATCCGGGCTCAACCCCGGAACCTTCTCGCCGGAGCAGGGGGTGTTGATCTGCGAAGCCTGGGTAGACGGCCTGCAGGCAGGGGGGCGGCGGCGCTTCAGTGTGACCGAGGGCTGTTGATCGCCTGTTCAGTAACGGGTACGCTGCCGTCGCGGGTTCGAAAAACAACACCAATAAGAAAAGAGACAACACGCAATGACGCCTCGGGTACTGGTCGTCGATGACGATCCGCTTATTCGCGACTTGCTGCATGCCTACCTGTCCCAGGAAGGCTACGACGTCCACAGCGCCGCCACCGCCGAGCAGGCCGATGCCTTCCTCACCAGCCAGGATGTCGACCTGGTGCTGCTGGACATCCGCCTGCCGGGCAAGGACGGCCTGACCCTGACCCGTGAACTGCGGGTGCGTTCGGAGGTCGGGATCATCCTCATCACCGGCCGCAACGACGACATCGACCGCATCGTCGGCCTGGAATGCGGCGCCGACGACTACGTGATCAAGCCGCTCAACCCCCGTGAACTGGTATCGCGCGCCAAGAACCTGATCCGCCGCGTGCGCCATGCCCGTGTCGCCCAGCCCGCACCGCCATGCACCCAATCGCTCAAGCAGTTCGCCGACTGGTCGCTCGATACCGACCGGCGCCGGCTGATCGACCCCGACGGCGGCGAAACCCTGCTCACCCATGGCGAATTCCAGCTGCTCAGCGTGTTCCTGCGCAACAGTGGCCATACCCTGACCCGCGACCAGTTGATGGACCAGATCCGCAACCGCGAATGGGTGCCCAACGATCGCTCCATCGACGTGCTGGTCGGCCGCCTGCGGCGCAAGCTGCACGACGACCCGGCCGAGCCGCACCTGATCATCACCATCCACGGCACCGGCTACCTGTTCACCGCCAGCGTGGCGGCCTGAACCCCATGGCCCGCCTGCTGGTGCTGGCCCTGGTGCTGCTGAGCCTGCAGGCCGGGGCCGGGGAGCGCATCCGTTATTGCGATTACCCGGTCTACCCGCCGATTTCCTGGAGCGACGGGCGCCAGGTACGTGGCCTGGCGCCGACCGTGGTACGTGAGCTGCTCGGGCGCCTGGGCTACGAGATGCAGATCGTGGTGCTGGGCAACTGGAAGCGCTGCCTGATGGACGCTGCTGCCGGGCGGGTCGACGTGGTGCTGGCCTACAACACCGACCAGCGTGACCAGAGCATGCGCTTTTCCACGGTGCCGGTGCTGCGCGAGGAAGTGGCAGTGTTCTATAACCGGCGTCGGCCGGTGCATTTCGAGCGCATCGAAGACCTGGCCGGCTATCGCGGCGGGCTGCTGTTCGGCGAGAGCTATGGTGCCGAGTTCGACCGTTTCGTGGCACGGCACCAGAACATCGAATGGGTGTCCTCCAGCCAGCAGAACTTCGGCAAGCTGATCCGGGGGCGCATCGATTTCGTCATCCAGGAGCGGCGCACCGGCGAGCTGTTCATCGAGCACCTGCCCGGTGCCGAGGACATCCAGGCCCTGCCCAAGGCCCTGAGCGTGGACTACTTGCGTGTCGCGGTGTCGCGCCACTCACCCCTGAGCCAGAAGATGGACGCCATCGACGCGCAACTGCAGCGCATGACCGACAGCGGCGAAATCGACGGCTGGCTGGGGCAGAGCGAGGTGACCTACCGCGACATGATCGACCTGCCGGCGAACGCACGATGATCCGCCTGCACACCGATGGCCTGCTGCGCCGCCTGCTGCTGTTCATCTTCCTGTTCAGCCTGTGCTTCACCGTGCTGGCAAGCTCCGTGCAGCTGTATTTCGAGTACCGCCGGGAAATGCGCGACATCGAGGCGCGCATGGACCTGATCCGCGCCGGCTACCTGGCCAGCCTGGAACGCAGCCTGTGGGACCTGGACGAGGCGCAGCTGGACGTGCAGTTACGCGGCCTGGTGGACTTTTCCGATGTGGCCCGGGTGCGCTTGCAGAGCGAGGACTTCCGATTGCTGCGCGGCGAGGCCGAGCCCAAGGGGCCGCTGCGCATCGAGCGCTTCCCGTTGAACTACCAGCCGCCTTCGGGGCCGTTGCGCCACCTGGGCGAGCTGGAAGTCAGCATCGACCTGGGAGCGGTGCACCGGCGCCTGTTCGCCACCGGGCTCACCAGCCTGTTATGGATGGGCGTGTTCCTGTGCGGCCTGGCGGTGGCGCTGTCGGGATTGTTCTACCGCCTGGTGACGCGCCACCTGCAGGTGATGGCCGAGTTTGCCCGGCGTATCGGCGCCGGGCAGTGGCAGGAGCCTCTGCGCCTGGGCCGGCGTCGCTCGGCGCGCCCTGACGAGATCGACACCGTGGCCCATGCCCTGGATGACATGCGCCGGGCGATTCTCAGCGACATCGAGCGCCGCGAGCTGGACCGGCTGGCTTTGCAGGACAAACGCGACGAGCTGCAGGCCATGGTCGAGCGGCGTACCGAGAGCCTGGCGCGGGCCAAGGACGAGGCCGAGGCGGCGAACCTGGCCAAGTCACGTTTTCTGGCCACCATGAGCCATGAGCTGCGCACGCCCCTGAACGGCATCCTCGGCATGGCTGAACTACTGCGCGGCGGGCACCTGGACGACCTCGACCGGCAACGCCTGGACGCGTTGTACAAGGCCGGGGAAGGGTTGCTCACGATCCTCAACGAAGTGCTGTATTTCGCACGCCTGGAGGAGGGTGAGAGCCGCCCGGACCGGGTCGACTTCTCCCTGCGTCAGCTGTGCGAGGAGGTCATGACCCTGCTCGAGCCCCGGGCCGTGGGTAACGGTAACCGCCTGCATTGCCAGGTCGACCCGCAACTGGCCCCCTTCCAGTACGGTGCCGAGCAGTACCTGCGCCAGGTGCTGAGCAACCTGCTGGCCAACGCCATCAAGTTCACCGAGCACGGGCAGGTCAGCGTCCAGGTCCAGGTGCTGGGCAACCAGGGCGCGGGCCAGTGGGTGAGGGTAGAGGTCAGTGATGACGGCATTGGCATCGCCCCGGCCATGCAATCCAGGATCTTCGAACGCTTCACCCAGGCGAGCGACGCCGTGGCCCGGCGCTATGGCGGCACGGGCCTGGGGCTGGCGATCTGCAAGCACCTGGTGGAAAAGCTGGGCGGTCGCATCGGCCTGGACAGCGCCGAGGGGCAGGGCAGTTGCTTCTGGTTCGAGCTGGAGCTTGCCCGCGGCCGGCAGCCACAGGCCCAGGCGCCCATTCGCCAGGCTTCCCAGGCGCTGGATATCCTGGTGGTCGAGGACGTGCCGCTCAACCGCGACGTGGCCGGCGGCCTGCTCACCCGCGATGGCCACCAGGTGAGCTTTGCCGAAGACGCAGGGCAAGCCCTGGCGATGTGCGCGCGCCACCGCTTCGACCTGATCCTGCTGGATGTGCACCTGCCGGGCATGAGCGGCGTGGAGTTGTGCCGGCAATTGCGCGCCACGGCGGGGCCCAATCGCGATACCCGGATCCTGGCCTTGACCGCCGGTGTTCAGCCTGCACAGGTACCTGGCTACCTGGAAGCGGGCATGCAGGGCGTGCTGGCCAAGCCGCTGCGCCTGGACAGCCTGCGCCAGGCCCTGGCCGAGGCGGCGCCGACGATGCCGGCCAAGGCGCCGGAGCAAAGCGTGGACTGGGCATTGCTGCAGACCCACCGCACGCTGCTCGGCGAGCAGAAGGTGCAGGGCTTGCTGGTGGGCCTGCGCCAGGCCATCGAGCAGCACCAGGCGGCCCTGGCCCAGGCCCTGCAGGCCAGGGACTGCACCGAGGTCGCGCACCTGGCCCATCGCCTGGCGGGCAGCAGCGACTCCCTGGGCTTTCGTGGCCTGGCGGCGGTGCTGCGGCGCCTGGAGGATGCCGCCTCGGCCGATGACCTGGCGGCACTCGAAGGCCTCGGCGATCCCTTGGCCGAGCAGCTTGCCGCAGCGCATGACACCCTGGAACGCCTGATCCAGGGCTGACGTACAAAAAAGTTACGACTTTTTACATCTTCGATCCTTTCGTACAACGGCACCTTACATCCGTTTCCAATAATCGATCGCAACCGTGCTCCACACGGTCCATGAGGCTTATTGGAGATAACAATAATGAACTGCCGTAAAGCTGATGCCCGCCTGAATCCACTGCTTTTGCAGCGTACCTGCCCAGCCGAGGTGCGCCATGTCTGACACCACCGAACGCAAAGGTATCCAGCTGACCCGCGCGCTCAAGAGCCGCCACATCTTCATGCTGTCGTTGGGCGGTGTGATCGGCACCGGCCTGTTCATGGGTTCGGGGGTCACCATCAACCAGGGCGGCCCGATGGGCGCGATCCTGGCCTACCTGGTGGCAGGTTTGCTGATGTACCTGGTGATGGTCTGCCTGGGCGAACTGTCGGTACAGATGCCGGTGTCCGGCTCGTTCCAGGCCCACGCCACGAAGTTCATCGGCCCGGCCACCGGCTTCATGATCGGCTGGGTGTACTGGATGAGCTGGGCCACCACCGTGGGCCTGGAGTTCACTGCCGCAGGCATGCTCATGACCCGCTGGTTCCCCGACGTGCCGATCTGGTACTGGTCGGCCCTGTTCGTCGGCGTGCTGTTCGGCCTCAACGCCCTGGCTACCCGGGCCTTCGGTGAGGCCGAGTACTGGTTCTCCGGCATCAAGGTGGCGACCATCCTGGGCTTCATCGTCATTGGCCTGCTGGTGATCTTCGGCGGCATCCCGCTGAACAACGGGGCACCGGCACCGATGCTGGACAACCTGGTCGGCGACGCGGTATTCCCCCATGGCCTGTCGGCGGTGTTCGCGGTGATGATGACCGTGGTCTATGCCTTCCAGGGCTGCGAGATCATGGGCGTGGCCGCCGGCGAGACCGAGCACCCGGAAAAGAGCATCCCGCGTGCCGTGCGCAACGTGGTGTTCCGCGTGCTGATCTTCTATGTCCTGGCGATCGCCGTGCTCTCGGCCATCGTGCCCCATGAGCAGGCCGGCCTGATGGAAAGCCCGTTCGTGCAGGTGTTCGACATGGTCGGCATCCCCTACGCGGCGGACTTGATGAACTTCGTCATCCTCACCGCCATTCTGTCGGTGGGTAACTCTGGGCTGTACGCCTCCACCCGCATCCTCTGGGCCATGTCCAAGACCGGCATGGCGCCCAGGAGCCTGTCGCCGTTGAGCAAGCGTGGCGTACCGCTGCGTGCCTTGAGCATCACCCTGTGCTTCGCGCTGGTGTCGCTGATGACCAGCTTCGTCGCCGCGGACACGCTGTTCATGGTGCTGATGGCGGTGAGCGGGATGTCCGGCACCGTGACCTGGATCGTCATCGCCCTGGCGCAGTACCGCTTCCGCAAGGCGTACCTGCGTGACGGCGGCAAGCTCGAGGACCTGAAGTACCGTGCACCGCTGTACCCTCTGGTGCCGCTGCTGTGCATCACCCTGTGCAGCTCGCTGTTCGTGTTCCTGGCCATGGACGAGACCCAGCGGCCGTCGTTGTACTGGGGCTTTGGCTTCATTGCCCTGTGCTATGCGGCGTATTTCCTGGTCAACCGTCGTCGCCAGGGTGCTTTCGCGCCGAGCGCCCCTGGGGTTTGAGCCGCGCGCTCAACTGAAGGCTCAAATCGCGGGACAAGCCCGCTCCTACAGGAAAAGAAGCACCTGTAGGGGCGGGCTTGTCCCGCGATTGCGTTGGGGCAGGCACTGCAAAAACCTCAGTTGTACAAAGTTGTAACAAGGCACCGATCGAATTCGTTTGTCGTCAATTCAAATCAATAAAAAACAATGAGTTATATGCCTAACTTCATTTGTTACACGCAATATAGCCTCGATTGCCGCCTTGCTGAACACTCGTTTAGTATCTCTTCAAACCAGATCCCTCATCTCATACCACTCAAACAACATCGAGGCCTCCCATGACTAGCCCGTCGCCACTGCTGAGCAAGGTCGAAGCCGGCGTTGCCTGGATCACCCTAAACCGCCCCGAGCAGCGCAACGCCCTGGACATCCCCAGCCTGAAACAACTGCACACGCTGCTGGAGGCCTTCAACACCGACCCTGCAGTACGGGTAGTGGTGCTCACCGGCACCGGCCGCAGCTTCTGCGCAGGCGCAGACCTCGCCGAATGGGCCGAAGCCGAAGCGCGCGGCGCCCTGGAAAGCTACGGCTGGACCGAGACCGCCCACGCCCTGATGCAGCGCCTGCACAGCCTGGACAAGCCCACCATCGCCGCCATCAACGGCACCGCGGTCGGCGCCGGCATGGACCTGAGCCTGTGCTGCGACCTGCGCATCGCCGCAGCCTCGGCACGCTTCAAGGCCGGCTACACCAGCATGGCCTACAGCCCCGATGCCGGGGCCAGCTGGCACCTGCCACGGCTGATCGGCAGCGAACAGGCCAAGCGCCTGCTGTTCCTCGACGAGCTCTGGAGCGCCGAACGTGCCCTGGCCGCCGGGCTGGTGGGCGAGGTTTGCGCTGACGACCAGTTGCCTGCGGTAGCCGCCGAGCTGGCCGGGCGCCTGGCCAATGGCCCGACCTTCGCCCATGTCCAGACCAAGCGCCTGATCCGCGACGGTGCCCAGCGCACCCTGGCCGAGCAGTTGCAGGCGGAACTCGCTGCCGGCCTGCTGTGCGGGCGCAGCCAGGACGGCGCCGAGGCACTGCGTGCTTCGATCGAGAAACGTGCACCACATTTCGTTGGCAAATAACCACTTACACGACCTTCTTCAGGACCATTCCAGATGAATTTCCAACTGACCCAAGAACAAGAAATGTTGGTGGAAGCGGTACGCAGCTTCGTTAACAAGGAGCTGCTGCCCTACGAGGAAGAGGTGGACCGCGCCGATGCCGTGTCACCCGAGCTTGCCGCGCAGATCCGCGGCAAGGCGATCGCCGCCGGCTTCTACGCCTTCAACATGCCCGAGGAGGTCGGCGGTGGTGGCCTGGACTACCTGTCCCAGGCGCTGATCGAACGTGAGCTGTCCAAGGTGTCCTGGGCCCTGCATGTCTTTGTCGCACGCCCCTCGAAGATCCTCATGGCCTGTAAGGACGAGCAGATCAACGACTACCTGCTGCCGTGCGTGCAAGGCGAGAAGATCGACTGCTTCGCCCTCACCGAGCCAGGCGCCGGCTCCGACGCCAACGCCATCAAGACCCGCGCCGTGCGCGACGGTGATGACTTCGTGATCAACGGCAGCAAGCACTTCATCAGCCATGCCGGCCATGCCGACTTCGCCATCGTCTTCGCCGTCACCGACACCTACGAGCACAACGGGCGCAAGCGCAACGCCGTGACCGCCTTCCTGGTCGACCGCGGAACCCCTGGCATGACCGTGCGCCGTGGGCCCAAGTGCGTTAGCAACCGGGGCTACCACACCTACGAGCTGTTCTTCGACGACTGCCGCGTGCCGGCCAGCAAGGTGCTGGGCGAAGTGGACAAGGGCTGGGAAGTGGCCAACGCCTGGCTCACCGCCGGCCGGGTGATGGTCGCCGCCAACTGCGTCGGCCAGGCACAGCGTGCCTTGGACCTGTCGCTGCAGTGGTCGGCCGACCGCAAGCAGTTCGGCCAGGCGATCGGCAGCTACCAGGGGGTGTCGTTCAAGCTCGCCGACATGGCCACGCAGATCCGCGCCGCGGAGCTGCTGACCCTGCACACCGCCTGGAAGATGGACCAGGGCAGCATGACCGACGGTGAGGCCGGCATGGCCAAGCTGTTCGCCAGCGAAGTGCTGGGCAAGGTCGCCGACGAGGCGGTGCAGATCTTCGGCGGCATGGGCCTGATGGATGAAGGGCCGGTGGAACGCATCTGGCGCAACGCGCGCATCGAGCGGATCTGGGAGGGCACCTCGGAGATCCAGCGGCACATCATTTCCCGCGAACTGCTGCGCCCCTTGCTGCGCTGATCGGCCTGGAGAACCCCCATGTCGCATTCGATTCGTGACAACCTCAAGCGCCTATTGGCACCCAGGCACCTGGCCTTCGTCGGCGGCCGCAGCATGGCACGGGCGCTCAAGCGCTGCGCCGAAGGTGGCTTCGCCGGCCAGATGTGGCTGGTCAACCCGCAGCACGAAAGCCTGGACGGCGTGCCATGCGTGACGAGCGTCGCCGACCTGCCGTGTGCACCGGACGCCGTGTTCATCGCCACCAACAAGGACCTGACCCTGCAATGCGTCCAGGCCCTGGCCGATCGTGGTGCCGGCGGTGCCATCTGCTACGCCTCGGGTTTCGCCGAGAGCGGCGAGCAAGGGCGTCTGTTGCAACAGCGCCTGCTCGAGGCCGCCGGCTCCATGGCCTTGCTTGGCCCCAACTGCTACGGCCTGCTCGACTACCTGCATGGCGCTGCCTTGTGGCCGGTCGCCCACGGCGGCAAGCAGGTGGAGAGGGGCGTAGCGATCCTGACCCAGAGCGGCAACTTCGCCTACAACCTGTCGATGAGCGACCGCTCGCTGCCGGTGGCCTACATGGCCTCGGTCGGCAACCAGGCACAGCTGGGCGTGGCCGAGCTGATGGACGTGCTGCTGGACGACCCACGGGTCACGGCCATCGGCCTGCACCTGGAAGGCCTGAAGAACGTGCCCGGCTTTGCCCGCGCCGCGCACAAGGCTCTGGAGCGCGGCATCCCGGTCATTGCCTTGAAGACGGGTGTCTCGCAGATCGGCGCGGAACTGGCGCTGAGCCACACCAGTTCGCTGTCGGGCTCCGACGCGCTGTACGACAGCCTGTTCCAGCGCCTGGGCGTGATCCGTGTGAGCGGCCCGGTGAGCTTCGTCGAAACCCTCAAGGCCGCTGCCTGCGGGCAACTGCCCAAGGATGGCCGCCTGATCGCCTTGGCATGTTCCGGTGGCGACGCCGGGCTGATCGCCGACTATGCCGAACGCAATCACCTGACCTTGCCCAAGCTCGAACCCGGGCAGGTGGATGAACTGGCCCAGGTGCTTCCGGCCTATGCCAACCTGGTCAACCCACTGGATTTCACCACGGCGATCTGGGGCGATGCCGCCGCGCTCGAGCGCATGCTCGACAGTGCCCTGCGCGGCGATGCCGACGCAGCCATGTTGGTGCTGGACTACCCGGCGCAGTTCACCGGCGAGCGCAAGGAGTGCGACCTGCTGTTGGGGCTTTACTGCGACGCCCTGGCACGCCACGGCAAGGTCGGCTTCGTCACCTCGGCCTTCCCGGAACTGCTGCCGGCCTACGCCCGCGAGCGCCTGCACGCCCATGGCATCGCCGCCTTGCAAGGTGTGGAGGACGGTCTGGCGGCCTGGGGGCGGATCGTCGCCTACCAACGCAACCGCCCGCGCTTGCTGGCACTGGGCGAGTCGGCCTTGGTGCCGCTGTGCCCTCAGGCGCTGGATGGCCAGGCGCACGTGCTCGACGAGTGGCAATCCAAGCAGGCGCTGCGTGCGTTCGGCCTGCCGGTACCAGCCGGTGTGCTGAGCACGCCCGGGCAGGCTGTCACGGATGCCGTCGGGGTGGGCTTCCCCCTGGTGCTCAAGGCAGTCAGTGCGCAGTTGCCGCACAAGACCGAAGCCGGCGCCGTGGCGCTCAATCTGCGTGATGCCAACGCCCTGGCGGCAGCGCTCGAGCAGATGCGCGAGCGTATTGCGGCCTACGCGCCGAATATGCCGTTCGACCAGGTGCTGCTCGAGCCCATGGCCGAGGCGCCACTGGCCGAACTGATCGTTGGCATCAAGCGCGAGAACGACTTCGCCCTGGCCCTGGTGATCGGCGCCGGCGGGGTGCTGGTCGAGCTGCTCAAGGACAGCGTCAACCTGTTGTTGCCCACCACCGACGGTGCCATCCGTAATGCCGTGCTGGGCCTGCGTAGCGCCGGCCTGTTGCAAGGCTTCCGGGGGCGCCCGGCGGCCGATCTGGACGCCTTGGTGGCGGCGATCCGCGCCGTGGCCGACTACGCCTGCGAGAATGCAGGCCGCTTGCTGGAGTTGGACGTGAACCCATTGATGGTCGGTGCCCAGGGCACCACCGCGGTCGATGCGCTGATCCGCCTCGGCCAGCCGCAAGGAGAACGATAATGCGTGAACCCTCCATGACCGCCGGCCAGGCCTTGGTGCGGCTGCTGGGCAACTATGGCGTCGATACCGTGTTCGGCATCCCCGGGGTGCATACCCTGGAGTTGTATCGTGGGCTGCCGGGCAGTGGCATCCGCCATGTGCTGACCCGCCACGAGCAGGGCGCCGGCTTCATGGCCGACGGCTATGCCCGGGTCAGCGGCAAGCCGGGCGTGTGTTTCGTCATCACCGGCCCCGGCGTGACCAACGCGGCCACCGCCATCGGCCAGGCCTACGCCGACTCCATCCCGATGCTGGTGATCTCCAGCGTCAACCACACCGCAAGCCTGGGCAAAGGTTGGGGTTGCCTGCACGAGACCCAGGACCAGCGCGCCATGACCGCGCCGATCACCGCGTTCTCCGCCGTGGCCCTGTGCGCCGAAGACCTGCCAGAGCTGATCGCCCGCGCCTGGGCTGTGTTCGACAGCGAGCGCCCACGCCCGGTGCACATCTCCGTGCCGCTGGACGTGCTGGCGGCCCCGGTCGCTCGGGACTGGAGCGCCGAGGTGGTGCGCCGCCCCGGGCGAGGCCTGCCCGATCGCGACAGCCTGGACCAGGCGGCCTTGAAGCTCGCCACCGCCAAGCGGCCGATGATCATCGCCGGTGGCGGCGCCTTGCAGGCGGCCGACGAACTGCGCCAGCTCAGCGAGCGCCTGGCGGCGCCGGTGTTCACCAGCGTGGCCGGCAAGGGCCTGTTGCCGCCGGAGTCGCCTTTGAATGCCGGTGCCAGCCTGTGCGTGGAAGCTGGCTGGCAACTGATCGGCGAAGCCGACGTGGTGCTGGCGGTGGGCACGGAAATGGCCGACACCGATTTCTGGCGTGAGCGCCTGCCGCTTCGTGGCGAACTGTTGCGGGTGGACATCGACCCGCGCAAGTTCAATGACTTCTACCCCTGTGCCCTGGCCTTGCATGGCGATGCCCGGCAGACCCTCGCCGGCCTGCTGGAACACTTGCCGCACATCCAGCGCGACGCCGGCGCCGCCATCGAGGCGGTGGCCAACTTGCGTCAGGCGATCCGCGCAGGCCATGGCCCGCTGCAAGGCATCCACCAGGCGATCCTCGACCGTATAGCCGCCGTGCTGCCGGAAAACGCCTTCATCAGCAGCGACATGACCCAGCTGGCCTACACCGGCAACTATGCCTTCACCAGCCGCGCCCCACGCAGCTGGCTGCACCCCACCGGCTACGGCACCCTCGGCTATGGCCTGCCAGCGGGTATCGGCGGCATGTTCGCCAGCGATGACCGTCCGGGCCTGGTGCTGGTGGGCGATGGCGGCTTCCTCTATACCGCGCAGGAGCTGGCCACCGCGGTCGAGGAGCTGGACCGCCCGCTGGTGGTGCTGTTGTGGAACAACGACGCCCTGGGCCAGATCCGCGACGACATGCTCGGCCTGGACATCGAACCCATCGGCGTGTTGCCGCGCAACCCGGACTTCGCCGCGCTCGGCCGGGCGTTCGGCTGCACCGTGGCGCAACCGCGCAGCCTCGACGAGCTGCAACGGGCGCTGCAGGCGGGCTTTGCCCGCAACGGTGTGACCCTGGTCGAACTCAAGCACGCCTGTGCCCACTGACGGAGGATTGCCATGCGCTTTTCCAAGCTGACCCAACGCATCGCCGGCGACGGTGCCGCCGCCTGGGACATTCACTACCGCGCCCTGGCGATGCAGGCCGAGGGCAGGGACATCCTGTTGCTGTCGGTGGGCGACCCCGATTTCGACACCCCGGCACCCATCGTCGAGGCAGCTATCGACAGCCTGCGCAACGGCCACACCCATTATTCGGACGTACGCGGCAAGCTGGCCCTGCGCCAGGCCATCGCCCGTCGCCACCAGCAACGCAGCGGCCAGAAGGTGGATGCCGACCAGGTCACCGTGTTGGCCGGCGCCCAGTGCGCGCTGTTCTGCGTGGCCCAGTGCGTGCTGGAACCGGGCGACGAGGTGATCGTCGCCGAGCCGATGTACGTCACCTACGAAGCCGTGTTCGGCGCCTGTGGGGCTACCGTGGTGCCGGTACCGGTCAAGCCGGAGAACGGTTTTCGCGTATGCCCCGCGGATGTGGCGGCACGCATCACCCCCCGTACCCGTGCCCTGGCCCTGAACAGCCCGCACAACCCTTCGGGGGCGAGCCTGCCACGCGCTACCTGGGAGGCCCTGGCCGAGATGTGCATCGCCCATGACCTGTGGCTGATTTCCGACGAGGTCTACAGCGAGCTGCTGTACGACGGCGAGCACATCAGCCCCGGCAGCCTGCCGGGCATGGCCGAGCGCACCGCGACACTGAACAGCCTGTCCAAGTCCCATGCCATGACCGGCTGGCGAGTCGGTTGGGTGGTGGGTTCGACCGAGCTGGCCGGCCATCTGGAGAACCTCGCCCTGTGCATGCTCTACGGCTCGCCCGACTTCATCCAGGATGCCGCGGTGGTGGCCTTGGAGCAGCCGTTGGCGGAGCTCGAGGCGATGCGCGACGCCTATCGTCAGCGACGCGACCTGGTCTGCGAGCGCCTGGCCGGCTGCCCGGGAATCAAGGCGCTCAAGCCCGATGGCGGGATGTTCGTGATGGTCGATATCCGTGAAACCGGCCTGAGCGCCCAGGCCTTCGCCGACCGCCTGCTGGACCGTGAAGGCGTCTCGGTGCTGGCAGGGGAGGCCTTCGGGCCTAGCGCTGCCGGGCATATCCGCCTGGGCCTGGTGCTCGGCGCCGAGGCGCTGGACGACGCCTGCCGGCGCATAGCCCGTTGTGCGCGGGCCCTGATGCAGGAGCAGGCCCATGCGTGAGTACCCGCGGCTGTATATCGACGGCGCCTGGCAATTGCCGAGCGGGCAGGGCATGGCCGAGGTCATCGACCCGGCCAGCGAGGCTGCCATCGGCCGTGTCCCGCTGGGCAACGAGCAGGATGTAGATCGGGCGGTGACTGCCGCCCGGCGTGCGTTCGGCGCCTGGTCGCGCACGCCCTCCAATGTGCGGGCCGGGTACATTCGTGCCCTGGCCGGGCAACTGAAGGCCAAGGCCGGGGAAATGGCCGATGTGATCACCGCCGAGCTGGGCATGCCGGTGCAGTGGTGCCAGATGGTCCAGGTGGACGGCCCCATCGAGGGCCTGGAGCAGTACAGTGAGCTGGCCGGGCTGATGGACGAGGTGCGCGAGGTCGGCAATTCGCTGGTGTACCGCGAGGCGGTGGGGGTGTGCGCCTTCATCAACCCCTGGAACTACCCGCTGCACCAGATGATCGGCAAGTTGGCCCCGGCCTTGGCCGCCGGCTGCACGGTGGTGGTCAAGCCCAGCCAGGAGACACCCTTGCACGCCTTCCTGCTGGCCGAGATGATCGACGCCATCGGCCTGCCTGCGGGCGTGTTCAACCTGGTCAGCGGGCCGGGGGCGAAGGTGGGCGAGGCCCTGGCCCGGCACCCGCAGGTGGACATGGTGTCGTTCACCGGCTCCACCGGTGCCGGAGTACGGGTCTCCCAGGCCGCCGCGCCGACGGTCAAGCGCGTGTGCCTGGAGCTGGGCGGCAAGTCGCCGCTGTTGATCACCGCCGATGCCGACCTGGAAGCGGCCGTGCGCCATGGCGTGCAGGACGTGATGATCAACTCGGGGCAGACCTGCACGGCGCTCACCCGCATGCTGCTGCCGGCCGAGCGCTATGCGCAGGCCCTGGAAATCGCGGTGGCGCAAACCCAGGCGCTGGCCATGGGCGACCCGCGAGACCCACGCAGCTTCCTCGGCCCCATGTGCTCGGCCGGGCAGCGGCGCACCGTGCTGGACTATATTCGCCTGGGCCAGGAGGAGGGCGCGCGGCTGCTGTGCGGCGGCGACACCGCCACGGGCTTCGAGCGGGGCTACTATGTGGCGCCTACGTTGTTCGCCGACGTCGACAACCGCATGCGCATCGCCCAGGAGGAAATCTTCGGGCCGGTGCTGTGCCTGATCCCTTATGCCGACGAGGCCGAGGCAGTCGAAATGGCCAACGATTCGCCGTTCGGCCTGTCCAGCGCGGTCTGGGCCGGTAGCCGCGAGCGCGGCCTGGACCTGGCGCGACAGATGCGCGCCGGGCAGTGCTTCGTCAACGGGGCCGGGTTCAACTACCGGGCGCCGTTTGGCGGGTACAAGCAATCCGGCAATGGCCGGGAATGGGGCGAGGAGGGGCTGGGCGAGTTCGTCGAGGTCAAGGCGGTGCAGCTCTGAACGAGCAGGGCCATGATCTTGCACAACCCTGCGCTTGCTCCGCGATCCACGGCGCGGCCCTTGCCATGCAACCGCGATGGCAGGGCCGCGCCAATCGTCGGCGAACCGGGTTCATCCTGCGGCCGCATCGTCCACCGGCCTGTCGAACGCCACGAACAACTGGTCCGCGGTGATCGACCCCAGGTCCAGGCGCATGTTCGCCTCGAGCATGGCGAACAGCCGGGTGAACACTTCATACACCTTGCAGTGGTCTTCCATCCCGGAGAACGGGTTGTCGATCTTCTCGGCAATCAATGAACTCTCCTGCACGGCGTCATACACATCGCGCAGGGTGATCTCGCTGGGTGGGCGCGCCAGGGTCAGGCCGCCATGGGCGCCGCGCCAGGATTTGAGGATATTGGCCTTGACCAGCTGCGAGGCCAGGCTGCGCACCCGTGCAGGGTGAACCTTGACCCACTTGGAGATGGTGTCGGTGCGAAGCTTCTGCGGGGCGTTGGCGGCCACGAACGAGAGGATATAGGAGGCGGTGATCAGACGCGTCGACTGGCTCATCGGCGAAGGTTCCTGGGTCGAAAATCGAAGTCTACACCCCTGTGAAAATCCACTTGGCAGAGGCACGGCATAGAGTCTAATGTATTTATCACGATGACAATTACAATTATGAGTCATCGAAGTGCGCGACCTTTCTCTTAGCGGTTCAAAAAGGCGATGCCATGAGCGATAACAAGAACAAGATCACTCAAGCGATACCCGAAGCTGGCCTGCCGCGTCGGGATTTTCTCAAGTACGGGGCCGCTGCGACCGTCGCCGGCGCCTTCTCTCTGGGCCTGCCGTTGCCGAGCTGGGCCGGGCAGGCCACACCCAAGGCCGGCGGTATCCTGAGCTTAGGGCTGGCCGGCGGCAGCAGCACCGACTCTGGCGACCCTGGCTCGTGGAGCGACACCTTCACCTTTGTCGGCTTCTCGGCGGTGTATAACACCCTCAGCGAGATCGACGTGGATGGCACGGCGATCCCTGAACTGGCAGAACGCTGGGAGTCCAGCCCCGATGCCAGGGTCTGGACCTTCTTCCTGCGCCAGGGCGTCACCTTTCACGACGGCAAGACCCTCGATGCCCAGGACGTGGTCGCCTCGATCCAGCACCACCTGGGCGAGAAGTCCACCTCGGCGGCCAAGGCCGTGCTGGGCGACGTAGCCCAGGTGCGCGCCCAGGGCAATGATACGGTCGTATTCGAGCTGCACGCGGGTAACGCCGACTTTGCCTATGTAGTCGCCGACTACCACCTGGTGATCATGCCGGCCAAGGACGGCGTGGCCGACTGGCGCCATAGCATCGGCACGGGTGGTTATCGCCTCAAGCGCTTCGAGCCGGGGGTGCGCATGGACCTGGAGCGCAACCCGGACTACTGGAAACCCGGCCGAGCACACTTCGCTGGCGCGCAGCTGCTGGCCATCTCCGATGGTACGGCGCGGGTCAATGCCCTGGTCACCGGCCAGGTGGACGTGATCAACAAGGTCGACCTCAAGATCGTGGCGCTGCTCAAGCGCAGCCCGCAGCTGGTCATCGAGGAAACCAAGGGCGCGCAGCACTACACCTTTCCCATGCTTTGCGACAGCCCGCAGTTTCGCAACAACGACGTGCGCCTGGCGCTCAAGTACGCCATCGATCGCAAGGCCCTGCTGGCTTCTGTGCTGCACGGCTACGGCCAGATCGGCAATGACCATCCGATCCAGCCCGGCAGCCGCTTCATCAACGCCGCCCTGGAACAGCGCAGCTACGACCCGGACAAGGCGCGCTTTCACCTGCGCCAGGCCGGCATGGACGGGCTCAAGGTACGCTTGCAGGCGTCGGAAGCTGCCTACACCGGCGCGGTCGATGCCTCGGTGTTGTTCAAGGAGCAGGCACGGCGTGCCGGTATCGACATCGAGGTCGTACGCGAGCCGGTCGATGGTTTTTTCACCAACGTGTGGATGAAACAGCCCTTCACCACCTCGTTCTGGTACAGCAGCTTGACCGCCGACCGCATGTTCAGCATCGGCTACGCCAAGGGCGCGGCCTGGAACGAGACGCACTGGGACAATGCCCGCTTCAACCAGTTGCTGGCCGCCGCCCGGGGAGAGATGAACGCACCGTTGCGCCAGGAGATGTACGACGAAATGCAGGGCCTGTGCCGCGATGATGGCGGGGCCATCGTGCCCTTGTTCGCCAGCTCCGTGGCGGCGCGTTCGCGCCGAGTCACCCATGGCGGCGTCACCGCACCCTATGGCGAGCTGGACGGCCTGCGCTTGATCGAGCGCTGGTGGTTGGCGTGACCCTTTGGTTGTTCCTGGAGAAGCTCAATGATGAATAGCCTTGGTTCATTGCTTGCACGGCGTCTGGCCTTGGGGCTGCTGTCGCTGCTGGCGGTTTCGGTCATCGTCTTCCTGGCCGTCGGCATGCTGCCCGGCGATGTCGCCCAGGCCATGCTCGGCCAGTCCGCCACCCCTGAAACCGTGGCCGCGCTGAGGGCCCAGCTGGGCCTGGACATGCCAGCGCCGAGCCGCTTCGGCCACTGGGCCTGGCAATTGCTGCACGGCGACTTGGGGGTGTCCCTGGCGAACCAGCGGCCTATCGCCGAACTGATCGGCGCGCGCCTGGGCAACACCTTCAGCCTGGCGTTGCTGGCCGCATTGGTATCAGTGCCCCTGGCGTTGCTGCTGGGTATGCTCGCGGCGCTGTACCGCAACAGTTGGTTCGACCGGTTGCTCAACACCAGTGCCCTGACCGCTGTTTCGTTTCCCGAGTTCTTCGTGGCCTACATTTTGATCTTGCTGTTCGCGGTGAGCCTGGGCTGGCTGCCGAGCATCTCGATTCTGCCACCGGACGCCTCCTTGGGCGAGGTTCTGCAGCGTTCGTTGCTACCGGTGCTGACGCTGGCCTTGGTGGTGATCGCGCAGATGATGCGCATGACCCGCGCCTCGTTGGTGAACCTGCTGGCCAGTCCCTACATTGAAATGGCCCGGCTCAAGGGCATTTCGCCGGGGCGGATCATCTTCCGCCATGCCTTGCCCAACGCCTTGGCTCCGATCATCAACGTAGTGGCGCTGAACCTGGCCTACCTGGTGGTCGGCGTTGTGGTGGTCGAGGTGGTGTTCGTCTACCCGGGGCTTGGCCAACTGCTGGTGGACTCGGTCGCCAAGCGCGACATCCCCGTGGTGCAGGCCTGCAGCCTGATCTTCGCCGCCACCTACGTCCTGCTCAATACCACTGCCGATGTGCTGTCGATCGCCAGCAATCCGCGCCTGATGCATCCCAAGGGGTAGCCGATGAGCCTGTTCAAGCAATTGCAACGTGCGCCGTTGAGCGCCAAGTTCGGTGTACTGGTGATCCTGCTCTACGTGCTGGTGGCGCTGTTCGCACCGGTGTTGGCGCCGTTCGGCGAGACCGAAGTGGTCGGCGAGGGTTTCGCGCCCTGGGGCGGGCAATTCTTGCTGGGCACCGACAACCTGGGCCGTGACATGTTCAGCCGCCTGATCTACGGTGCGCGCAACACCCTGGGCATCGCCTTCCTGACCACCGCACTGGCCTTCGCGGTGGGCGGTTTCTGCGGCCTGATGGCGGCGGTCAAGGGCGGCTTGGTCGACCAGGGGTTATCGCGCCTGGTGGATATCCTGATGGCCATCCCACAGTTGATCTTCGCCTTGTTGATCCTCAGCGTGGTCGGCACCACCGCGACTTCGCTGGTGCTGGTGATCGCGCTGCTCGATGCCACCCGGGTGTTCCGCCTGGCACGGGCGGTGGCGATGAACGTGGTGGTGCAGGACTTCGTCGAGGCCGCGCGCCTGCGTGGGGAAGGGTTGTGGTGGCTGGTCAGCCGCGAGGTGCTGCCCAATGCCGCAGCCCCCTTGATCGCCGAGTTCGGCCTGCGCTTCTGTTTCGTCTTCCTGTTCATCAGTGCCTTGTCGTTCCTGGGCCTTGGCATTCAGCCACCGACCGCCGACTGGGGCAGCATGGTGCGCGACAATGCGGTGCTGATCACCTTCGGTGAACTCAGCCCGTTGCTGCCGGCGCTGGCCGTGGCGCTGATCACCGTCAGCGTGAATTTCGTCGTGGACTGGGTACTGCATACTTCCAGTGGCCTGAAGGAGTGCTGAGCATGAATACACCGTTGCTGGAAATACGGAACCTGCGCATCGACGGACACCATGACGACGCCTGGCACCCGTTGATCAAGGGCATCGACCTGACCCTCGCGCGAGGCGAGGTGCTGGGGCTGATCGGCGAGTCGGGGGCGGGCAAGTCGACCCTGGGCCTGGCGGCCATGGGCTATGTGCGTGACGGTTGCCGCATCAGCGGCGGCTCGGTGCGTTTCGACGGCCAAGAGTTGGTGGGCGCTGCGTCCGAGACTTTGCGCCGCCTGCGCGGCCTTCGCATTGCCTATGTAGCGCAAAGCGCCGCTGCCTCGTTCAACCCGGCCCATCGGCTGATCGACCAGCACATCGAGACCGCCGTGAAGAACGGCGGCATCGACCGTGTCCGCGCCGAGGCCGAGGCGGTGGAGCTGTACCGGATACTGCGCCTGCCGGATCCGGAACGCATCGGCCAACGCTACCCGCACCAGGTTTCCGGTGGCCAGTTGCAGCGGGTGATGACCGCCATGGCCATGGCGTGCCATCCAGATTTGATCGTCTTCGACGAGCCGACCACCGCTCTGGACGTCACCACCCAGATCGAAGTACTGACCGCCATTCGCGATGCGATACGCACCTACGGCAGCGCGGCCTTGTACATCAGTCATGATCTGGCGCTGGTGGCGCAGATCGCCGATCGCATCATGGTGCTGCGCCATGGCAGCCTGGTGGAGGAGGCCCAGACCCGCACCATGCTGGAAAGCCCGCGCCAGGACTACACCCGGTCGCTGTGGGCCGTGCGCAGCTTCCATACCGAGGTCAAGCCGTGCCTGGCCCACGCCCGGCCCTTGCTGGAAGTCCGCCGGGCCAATGCCAGTTATGGCGCCCAGCCGGTGCTGCACGATGTCTCGCTCACGCTGCACCGTGGCCAGACCCTGGCGGTGATCGGCGAGTCCGGCAGCGGCAAGAGCACTACCGCACGGTTGATCACGGGCCTGTTGCCGGCCAGCAGCGGCCAGGTGCTGTACGACGGCGAGGCACTGCCGGCGGACTATCGTCAGCGCAGCAAGGAGCAGCTGCGGCGGATCCAGATGATCTACCAGATCCCCGATACCGCACTGAACCCACGCCAGCGTATCGTCGATATCATCGGTCGACCGCTGACCCTCTACCTCGGGCTCAAGGGCAAGGCGCTGCATCAACGTGTGGCCGAGTTGCTGGAGATGATAGAACTCGACCCGGGCAAGTACATGCACCGCCAGCCTCGCGAACTTTCCGGCGGCCAGAAGCAGCGCATCTGCATCGCTCGGGCGCTGGCCGCCGAGCCTGAGCTGATCATCTGCGACGAAGTCACCTCGGCCCTGGACCAACTGGTGGCCGAGGGCGTCCTCAAGCTGCTTGACCGTATTCAACGCCAGTTGGGCGTTTCCTACCTGTTCATCACCCACGACGTGGCCACGGTACGCGCCATCGCCGACGAAGTGATGGTGATGCAGCGCGGGCGAGTGGTCGACCATGGCAGCCGAGAAGCCATCTTCGCGCCGCCGTACCACGACTACACCGGGCTGCTGTTTTCCTCCGAACCGGAAATGGACCCCGACTGGCTCAACCGCCTGCTGGCCCGCCGGGCCGGGCAATCCAACCTGCAAACTGTGCAAGGACAACCTTCATGAACGTACTGATCGTCCACGCTCACCCCGAGCCGAAATCCTTCACCGCCGCCCTGCGCGACCAGGCGGTCGAGACCTTCACGGCCCAGGGGCACCAGGTGCAGGTCAGCGACCTGTACGCCATGGGCTGGAACCCAGTGGCCAGCGCCGAGGATTTCGGCACACGTGAGAACCCTGACTACCTGGTGTATGCCCTGGAGCAGCGCTTGGGGGTCAAGAGCGGCTCCATCGCCGCGGATATCCAGGCCGAGCTGGACAAACTGCTGTGGGCCGACCTGCTGGTGCTGAACTTCCCGATCTTCTGGTTCTCCACCCCGGCCATGCTCAAGGGCTGGATCGACCGCGTGCTGGTCTCGGGCGTGTGCTACGGCGGCAAGCGCTTCTACGACCAGGGCGGGTTGGTGGGCAAGAAGGCGCTGGTGACCGTGACCCTGGGCGGGCGCGAACACATGTTCGGCGAGGGTGCGATCCATGGGCCGCTGGAGGACATGCTGCGGCCGATCCTGCGCGGCACCCTGGCCTATGTCGGCTTCGAGGTGCTGCCGCCGTTCGTGGCCTGGCATGTGCCGTACATCAGCGATGAGGCGCGCAAAGGGTTCCTGCACGACTACCGGCAACGCCTGACCCACCTCTCGGACGACCTGCCACTGGAGTTCCCCAAGCTGTCGCAGTTCGACGAGGCGCTGTACCCGCTGCCCAGGTGATTGCGACCGATTGTCGCTCAGCAGACACCGGAGCGGGCGCCAGAACGCGCCCGCCCGGGTTTGTTGCCCGGGGCGCAACACATATTCTTCACGTCAAGACTGGTCAGTGGCGGCCCTACGACTTATGGTGGCGGGTAGCAAAACTTGTCTGGAGCTCCAATGTCGAACTTCCCCATCGTCCGCCCACGTCGCCTGCGCCAGAACCCGTCGTTGCGCAACCTGTTCCAAGAGACCGAATTCCGCCTCGACGACCTGATCCTGCCGATCTTCGTCGAAGAAGGCATCGACGATTTCGTGCCCATCACCAGCATGCCCGGGGTCAATCGCATCCCCGAGAAGAGGCTCGCCAGCGAAATCGAGCGCTACGCCCGCGCCGGCATCAAGTCGGTGATGACCTTCGGCGTCTCGCACAACCTGGACGCGACCGGTAGCGACACCTGGAACGAAAACGGCCTGGTGGCGCGCATGGCGCGTATCTGCAAGGACACCGTGCCGGAAATGGTGGTGATGTCCGACACCTGCTTCTGCGAGTACACCAGCCACGGCCATTGCGGCGTGCTGCACGACCATGGCGTGGACAACGACGCCACCCTGGCCAACCTGGGCAAGCAGGCCGTGGTGGCCGCTGCCGCCGGTGCCGACTTCATTGCCCCGTCGGCGGCGATGGACGGCCAGGTCCAGGCCATCCGCAGCGCCCTGGACGGTGCAGGCTTCCATGACACGGCGATCATGGCCTACTCGACCAAGTTCGCCTCTTCGCTCTACGGCCCGTTCCGCGAAGCCGGCGGCACCGCCCTCAAGGGCGATCGCAAGAGCTACCAGATGAACCCGATGAACCGCCGCGAAGCCGTGCGCGAGTCGCTGCTCGACGAGCAGGAAGGGGCCGATGTGCTGATGGTCAAGCCAGCCGGCGCCTACCTCGACGTGATCGCCGACATCCGCGCCGCCTCGCGCCTGCCGCTGGCGGCGTACCAGGTCAGTGGCGAGTACGCGATGATCAAGTTCGGTGGCCTGGCCGGCGCTATCGACGAGGCACGGGTAGTGCGCGAGAGCATCGGCTCGATCAAGCGTGCCGGCGCCGACCTGATCCTGACCTACTTCGCGATGGACCTGGCCCGCGACGGGATCTGATGGGTGCATAATGCAGCACCGCTAGCGCGGTGCACATCGCGAGCAGCGCGTTGCCGGACAAGCGCCTGTATCGGCGCCATCGTATTGAGATAGCGGCGGGTTGGCCGCACTCAGCGTATCGGGGGCAGATGCCCGGTCTTGAGATACACGACGGCGCCGCGTTCCCCGGCCAACATGTCCGGGTACACGCCTTGCGGCAGCCGCATCCAGCTGCCTTGGTCAAATGCTCCGTCAGCGGTTTCCAGCCGGCCGGAGACGACCAGCCATTCGGCGCTTGCCACCCCTCCATCGAACAACGGTGCGCCTGGCGGCAGGCGTTGCAAACTCACGCGCTCGGTGTTGTTGGCAAACAAGGGGCAGACTTCTCGGCCGCCTTGCATTTGCCAATTGGCGGCGTCTCGCGTGTCGATTCGCACGGGCGTTCTTTCGTCCGGCTGCATCTGCCAGAGCTTGACGAAGATGATCGCGCCTTCGGCGCTGGAAGGTCGGTGGGCCGAACCTGGCGGGTTACGCAGGTAGTAGCCGGCAGGGTAGTGCACATCGCCTTCGGAAAAGGTGCCGGATAGGACCAGCACCTCTTCGCCTCCAGGGTGGCCATGGGGCGGGAAGTGCGAGCCAGGCGCGTATCGCACGATGCTGGTTGCCCGCGCCCGCTCGCCGCCGAGCCGGTCGAGCATCACCCGCTCGACGCCCTGCTGCGGCGAGGGCACCCATTGGTAGTCATCGGGTGAAACGGTGGCGCGGCGGGAGAAGTCTGCGTTGACGAGCATCTGCGTAATCCAGCTTTGGGCCGGCCCCTTCATGATCGATTGCCACGACTCAGTTGCCACCGGCCATCACGCCGCCGTCCACGTCCCTGATCGCGCCGGTGACCCAGCAGGCCTTGGAAGCAAGAAGGTTATCACGTCAGCGACATCCTCTGATGTACCAACGCGACCGATCGGGTGGACGTCGTTGAAGCCTTGCAGGTCATGGCAAGAATAACGTCAGTGCATCTTTGGCTGCCCCGGGCTACGAGACTTGGCGAGCGACCCGGCAAACAGGTCGAGCATGGAGCAGAACAGAAAGTAGAGCAGGGCAACGAACAGGTAGATTTCCGTGGGATGCACCATCACCCGGTTGCTCACCTGGGTCGCCACGAACGACAGCTCGCCCACCCCGATCACGTAGGCCAGCGAGGTGTCCTTGATCAACGAGACCCATTGATTGAGGAACGACGGCAGCATGATCGGCAACGCCTGGGGCAATATCACCAGACGCAGTACCTGCCAAGGTCGCAGGCCCAAGGCTTTCGCCGCCGCCCATTGCCCGACGGGCAGGCTGTGGATGCCCGCGTACACCGAGTGCGCAAGGTAGGCGCCGCCGATCAATGACAATGCGCAGACCACCGTGGCCAACGCCGGCACGTCGACCTTGAACACGATCGGCAGCAGGAAGTAGCTCCAGAAGATCAGCATCAGTACCGGGATGGCGCGAAAGAACCCCAGTACCGTCACCAATACCCAGCGTGGCCAGCCACGCAACACCGCCAGGGCGATACCCAGCCCCAGGCCCAGCACGGCTGAGGTCAGGCCAGAGAACAACGCCAGCAGGACGGTCAGCACGGCGCCACCGATCGGCCCGTCGGGATAGGCGCCCATCAATAGGTATTGCAGATTGTCGACAACCACCGAAAAGTCCATGGCTCACGCCCCTCCCTGACGGTAGCGGCGGCTGTGCTGCAGGGCTTGGCCCAGGGCTTCGATGAGCGCGATCGCACCGATGTAGAGGAGGGTGGCGACGCCGAAGGCCTGGAAGGTCTTGAAGGTCTCGGTCTCCACCTGGCGCGAGGCGTAGGACAATTCGGCAAGGCCAATAGCCATGGCCAGGGAGGAGTTCTTCAGCGCATTCATGTACTGGCCCAGCAACGGCGGCAGCGCAGTACGCAGCGCCTGGGGCAACACCACCACCCGCCACACCTGTGCCGGCTGCAGCCCCAGCGCCAGGCCCGCCGCTCGCTGCTGCGGGCGTACCGAGGCGATGCCGGCGCGGATTTCCTCGGCAACGAAGGCCGCGGTATAGAGCGTCAGCCCCCAGGCCGCGGCGAGGAACTCGAACGAAGGCCACGGCAAGCCAAGCCATTGATGCGGCGTGTTGAGCCAGGCCACCAGAGTTTCCGGCAACAGCGCCGGCACACCGAAGTACCAGAAGAACAACTGCACCAGCAGCGGGGTATTGCGAAAGGCGGCCAGATAGGCACGCGCCGGCCAGGCACACCGCCGCCTGCGCGCAAGGCGGGCGATGGCCAATGGTGCGCCGATCAGCGTGGCGAGCACGCAACTAAGCAGGGCAAGGCCCAGGCTGATCAAGAAACCGTCGAGCAGCAGGAGCAGGTAACGCGGGGCGAGGAGGTCACCGAACATCGAGGGGGTTCCAGCGAATGAAACGAGTCGCGCGCCTTACGGGCGTGAGGCGCGCGGTTGCAGCGGCGCGATCAGCTCTTGTCGCCGATCTTGTACAGGCGCGCGAGCGGGGTCTTGGTCTGGGGGCCGAACCAGGTGTCGTAGATCTTCTGTGCCTGGCCGTTGGCTTCGAGGTCGCGCAGGCTCAGGTTGACGAAGTCGGCCAGGGCCGTCTCGCCCTTGGGGATGCCGACACCGATCAAGTCGTTGGAGATGGTGAAGGGCGGCACTTCGTACTTGTCCTTGTCCGGCACGTTGGCCAACAACCCGATCAGCTTCGGGCCGTCCTGGGTGATGGCCTGTACCTGGCCGTTGCGCAGCGCCGTGAAGGCAAACGGCGTGTCGTCGTAGGCGATGACCTTGGCGCCGGGGAACTTGTCGCGCAGCACCCCTTCGTTGACCGTGCCCTTGTCGACGCCGACGCGCCATTTGTTCAGATCGTCCGGGCTTTTCAGGCTGCCTTTCTTGACGATGAACTGCTGCCCTGAGGAGAAGTAGGGGATGCTGAAGTCCACCTGCTGTGCACGTTCCGGGGTGATGGTGAAGTTGGCCAGCACCAGGTCGACCTTGTTCGCCGTCAGCAGCGGCACACGGTTGGCCGGGTTGGTTGGCAGCACCTGGAGCTTGACGCCGAGCTTGTCGGCCAACGCTTTGGCGTAATCCACGTCGAGGCCTTCGATCTGCTTGCTCTTGGCATCGACGAAGCCGAACGGTGGGTTGCTGTCGAAGGCAGCGACACGCAGCACACCGGCTTGCTTGATATCCGCCAGGCGATCGGCATGGGCCGCGCCGGAAAGGACGACCAGGGCGAGGGCGGTGAGGGCAGTGAGTTTCTTCATGAATATGCAGCTCCTGGGATGGGCGAGAGCGGGCGATTGCGGATAGGAAAGGCCCGTTGTAGAGCGGCGGTGGTAGACCGCTGGCGAGATGGATTCTGGCAGGGGAGCGGGAGGGAGAGGAAAGAATGAATGGGTCTATCTTATAACCAAACTGCTTAGTTTGGTTGATTCATGCGACCTGTTTTGGAATAGAAAAGCGACGCGATGTCGACTTGCTTGAGCTATAGCTTAATGCGCCAGATCATTTACAGAGGGCACCGAAATGACCGAAGCACTGCGTCCACCCTTGCCGCCGTTCACCTTGGAAACGGCCATCCAGAAAGTCCGTGGCGCTGAAGACGGTTGGAACTCACGCGACCCGGCCAAAGTGGCGCTGGCGTATACGGAAGATACCCATTGGCGCAACCGCGCCGAGTTCATCGAAGGCCGCGCCCAGGTGCAGGCATTTCTTGAACGCAAATGGCACAAGGAGCTCGACTACCGGTTGATCAAGGAGCTGTGGGCGTTTGCGGATAACCGTATCGCAGTCCGTTATGCGTACGAATGGCACGACGATTCGGGTAACTGGTTCCGCTCGTACGGCAACGAAAACTGGGAGTTCGCCGCGAACGGGCTGATGCAGCGGCGGTTCTCCAGTATCAATGACCTGCCGATCGCCGAAAGCGAGCGCAAGTACCATTGGCCGTTAGGGCGGCGACCGGACGATCACCCTGGGTTGAGTGAGCTCGGGCTTTGAATCGACCCCGCCGGGCCGGGAATCGCCAGAAAGCAGGGGAGAGCAGGACCTGCATCTCGAGCCGCCCGAGCCGCATCTCCATCGCTCAAGCCACTGTGGTTCGCTCTGTTCCTGCGCGAGCGTTGCGGCGTAGACGCAAGGCCCATTTGGCGGTCAGTTTGAACAAGATCGCGCTGAACATCAGCGCGAACGCCAGTGGATACCAAGACCCCATGGGCAAACGCTTGTAGAAGGACAGCAGGAACACACCGGCGATCACCCAGGTCCCCGTGCTGTGCAGCGCCTTCCATAAACGGGCACCGAGCAACTTGGCCACGGCGGGGAAGGAGGTGACTGTCAACAAAAGGATGAACACATAGCCGATCGAACCTGGAATATTCGTGACGGCGCTGCGCCCATGCCAGAACGATTCGGGAAACCCGTTCGCGTACAGGATGATCAGCACCGCATGCACGGCATGGGAGAACGCGAATGCCAGCCCTAGGAAGCGTCGCTCCCGCAGCAGACCTCGGGTCAATGGGCTGGGCACCAGGGCTGCCATCGACGAGGCGAGAAAAGTCGCCAGGAACAGGGCAAAGGACGTGCGCGCGGTGACCCTGATGGCGCTACGCAGGGCATCCACCCATTGCGGCTGGGCCCATAGGGCCAGTGCGGCGGCGATGAGCACCAGCACGGACAACATGGAAAACAGGCGCCAACCATGCAGGTTGGCGGTGTCAGCGGTTCGGTTCATGGCAGGCTCCGGAGGGAATGCGGCGAGCGGGATGCCGCCGCGTGGTGGAGCCATGGTGCCAATGGCGTTTATCTGGGATGTGTCGAGCAAGGCCCATCGTGTATCGCACTGTAGCCGGCGTGTGGCTACAGGTGAAAATGTCCCGCAGTCTCCGGTTGGTAAAGCACTTTCCTGATCTCGATCCGGCGATTGCGTTCAGAAATTCGCCAGTCGATGGCGTCCCCCTCCTGGTAGCCCAGAATGGCCGCACCAATGTCGGAACACACGGAATGCTTCCCCGCGCCGCTGTCCGCGTCTTCAGGGTAGACCAAGGCGACCTCGATCTCTTCATCGTCCAGCTGCAGCAAGACCCTGGAGTTCATCGTGACAACGGTACTCGCCACCTTCTGCGGCTTGACGACAATGGCCCGCTCGAGTTCATGTTCGAGGTCGACAACGGCCGGGCCTTGCTCAAGCGCAATCAAGCGCTCGAGCCTGGCTTTGTCGATTTCAGTGATGTAGATCCCAGAGCAATCGCTGACGACACCGTCGCGCAATAACTGGCGATAGCGTGCCAGCGTCACGGAAAACGACTTCAATGTCGGCGTTTCGCTCTCCAGCACGAAGCCGCTGCGCAGGAAGGCTTGCAACGAACGCGTGTTGTCAGGGTGGATCTTGGCAATCAGTTTCGCCGCGCGCATGTCGAAGAAGGCCAGTTTCATGCCTTCGCGGATCGTGCGCAGACCAAGCCGCCGACCCCATTTTTTGCGGTCTCCGATGGCCAGCACGATCTCGCAATCCGAACCGGTCTTGACGAGGCGGACAAAACCCACCGGGGCGTCATGCCGGTCATAGGCGATGAAGAATCGGCCGCCACGGTTGAACAGGTGGGTCAGGATCGGCAATTGCGTCCGATCGATGGCTTGCTCGATGGAGCGGGAGACGTGACGCGAATCGCTCAGAAAACAGGTGACTCGCTCATCCTGCAACCAATCCATCAGCATCAGCGCGTGTGCCCGAGTAATTTCAGGGCACAGCGAAATGAAAGGCTTGTTCATCTTCACCACTTTCGCTTGTAAAGGATGAAAGCCCTTCATGGCTAGGGCCATGACGGTTCTTTCGGCAACCGGCTACCTTACGACATAACGTGAGTAATGCCCAACAATGCCGCGCCCGAGCAGCGTGGCCACATACACTGTAAATGGAAGGCTGCGGTGTGCTATGGGAGAGTCGTGGAGGCTGTGATAATGGGGGAAATCAAAAGGGCCATGTCATGCTGACCATCTCCAATAGCGTGCATCTGCCGGATGCCGACATCGAACTGACATACATCCGCGCACAAGGCGCGGGCGGACAGAACGTCAACAAGGTGTCCAGCGCCGTGCATCTGCGCTTCGATATCCTGGCATCGTCGCTGCCTGAGTTTTACAAAGAGCGGCTGCTGGCGTTGCGTGACAGTCGCATCACCGGCGATGGCGTGTTGATTATCAAAGCCCAGCAATACCGCACCCAGGAGCAGAACCGCGCAGACGCGTTGGCACGTCTTGCCGAGTTGATCATCGCTGCCGGCAAGACCGAGAAGAAACGCCGTCCCACCAAGCCGACCCTTGGGTCCAAGACACGACGCCTCGAAGGAAAGGCCAGGCGGAGTGAGGTCAAGGCGGGTCGCGGAAAGGTGGATTTTTAATGGTGGAGGGGGAACGTGACGGTAAGTCTCAATGGCATCCAAGGCATTTCAACTTGAGGACTGCAAGCTCCTAATAATACAAGATTTAACATAATATACATTATGCGCATCTTCGTATGGAGTTACCGGGGCCGTGGGTGGACAGATTTGAAGCCAGGCCCCTGGCCTAGATCACTGCGCTGCAGATAGAGCTTGGACCTCAGCGATGTAACCCAGCACGAACGGATCCTGCGAGCCTCGCTCCTTGTAGTAGCCAACCACGTTGGCCAATGTCCACCGCAGCAACCCCATCAGCACTGGATCGGAAAATTTGCAACTGACCGACTCATACTGATATCGGCTGTTGGTGAACACATCGCGATACCGCTCGAATGAATGTTCCTGGCTGTTAAGGGCCAGGCGCTCTCGAATCGCCGCAGGCATCGCGTGAAACAGCGTCAGCAGATCGTGAGCATCACGCCTTTGTTTGGGTGGAATCTTGCCGATTGACTGCAGGTGCTGGTGGGCCGTTTTGAGAGCTTCGACGTCGAGCTTGTAGGTTTCGCCAGAAGTACCTTGGTGCTGATCTGGCAAGGAAATAAAGCTTTTCAGCAGGATTTCCATACCGATCGCCGCATTGACCATGGCGACATGTGGGAGGTTTTGGGCGTGTAGAAGCTCAGCGGCCTTAAGGTAGTTATGGACGCTTTCAAGCATCCAGCCTGGAAAATGAGTCATTGAGTAGCAATCCTCGATGGTCACAATGACGCCGAAGGTAGCTCACCAGGTGAACTACCCTACCTTTTATCCTATGACTTCAAGGAATAACTACACTAAATATTCATTTAGTCGAGTTATGAATCTGGCCGCCTCTGGAACCTTGACTTCCCTATATTCTCTGCGGGCTGCTCACCCGCCACGAACGCTGTGGCAGGTAAGCAGTGTCCGTCAAGCCTGGCGCAACTCACTCGGGTCAATCGGCAATCGGCGAAGGCGTTTGCCTGTGGCGGCAAATATTGCATTGGTGACCGCAGGTGCAATCAGGACAGTGGAGACTTCACCCAGGCCGCCGGGCGCCTCATCACTCTTGATGACGTGAACATCGAATTGCGGTGTCTCGTTGATGCGCAAGATCCGATACGTATCGAAATTGCCTTGTTCGACCCGCCCGTCCTTGAAGGTAATGTCTCCGAACAACGCCGCCGTCAGCCCGAAGATGGTGCCTCCTTGCATTTGCGCCACTACGCTGTCCGGGTTTATCGCAATGCCGCAATCCACCACACTGGTGATCCGTTTCACCTTGACCTCCCCCGAGGGCTGGACACTGACTTCAGCCACTTGGGCGGCATAAGTACCAAAACAATAAGTAAGGGCCAACCCGCGCCCTTCCCTATTGCCCATTGGCGTGCCCCAGCCCGATTTTTCGCGAAGCGTCTCAAGCACCTTGAGTAACCGAGGATGCTTTTGAAGCAATGGATAGCGATACTCAAACGGATCAATCTTGGCGATATGCGCCAGTTCGTCCAGGAAACTTTCAACCATGAAACCGTTCTGGGTGTGGCCCACACCGCGCCAAAATGCGGGGTAGATCCCTTCAGGAGGCTCGTGGCGTACGTAATAAGCGCTGATGTTGGGAAATGCGTACGGACCGGAAGGGTCGCGTACCGCATCTCGATCGATGCCGTCCTTGAAGGCGGCAGGCAACCAACGCGCCAAGATGGAGCCGCCGGTTACTTTGTGGACCCACGCGACGGGACGGCCCTGCTCGTCGAGCGCGGCGCTCAGGTGGTTGTAATGGTACGGCCGCAGCGAACTGTGCCGCGTATCTTCCTCCCGTGAATAGATGACCTTGACGGGATAATCCACTTGCTTGGCGATCTTTACGGCATGGGCTACAAAATCGACTTCCAGGCGTCGGCCAAAGCCACCTCCCAGCAATTGGTTATGTACCTCCACCTTATCCTCGGGCAGCCCAGTGAGCTCTGCAGCAATCGCCTTTGCACGCGCCGGTACCTGGCTACCGACCCAGAGTTCGCAACCATCCTTGCGCACATGTACCGTGCAATTCACCGGTTCCATACAGGCATGGGCCAGGAATGGAACCTGGTAAACCGCATCTACCTTCCGGGTGGCAGTCTTGAGCACCCCTTCTGCATCACCCTCCTTGCGGGATTGCCGACCGGGTTGCATCGACGCTTTTTTTATCGCCTCAAGCATTTGTTCGCTCGACACCGATGCGTTCTGGCCGCCGTCCCATTGGATCTGCAATGTAGCCAACCCTTTGCGCGCGGCCCCCATGTGATCTGCGACCACCGCTACCGAATTATCGGTTTTTATGACCTGCCGAACGCCCTTGATGGCCATGGCCATGGCCGGGCCTGGCTCGACCGCTTTCAGCGTGCCTCCAACAACAGGGCAAATCGTGATTGCAGCGACTTTCATGCCTTCCGGCCGAACGTCGATGCCGAACACTGCCTTGCCCGTAACCTTATCCTGCCCGTCGGTCCGTTTGGCGGGAGTACCAATGAGCTTGAATTCACTGGATGGTTTCAGAGGCAGCGTATCTGGAATAGGCAGTTTCGCCGCAGCACTGGCGAGCTCTCCATAGCCAAGCTTCCGGCCGCTGGCCGAATGGAGCACCGATCCGTTTTCTGCTTTGCAACTATCCGCAGCCACCCCCCACTGATTGGCCGCTGCGCTGATCAATAGCATGCGTGCCGCCGCGCCCGCCTCACGTAGCGGCTTCCAGTTGGCAGGCACCGATGTCGATCCGCCCGTCACCTGGAACCCCAGTGCGGGGTTGGCGTAGCGCTTGTCGTCTGCCGGGGCATGCTCGACAACGATCTGGTCGAGCCCTACTTCCAACTCCTCCGCTATGAGCGCGGGCATTGACGTATAGGTGGCCTGCCCCATTTCCACCGGCTGGATGACAAACACCACCTTGCCACTGGGCTCGATCCGAATATAGGCATTGGGTGTGAAGCTTGAGTCCTGTGCCAGCGCCGTCCCCAAGGCTCCTGGGAGCGAAATACTGATCAACAAGCCACCGCCCAGTGCAACACTGGCCCGGAGAAAACCACGACGGCTGACCCCTTCGGTAGAAGATGAGGCCATCAGATCCTGGCTACTCATGATTTAGCCTCCCCGCTCGTAGGCTGAGACTTGCTTGCAGCTGTCTTTATTGCCTCTCGAATGCGCACATAGGTGCCGCAACGGCAGATGTTGCCTGCCATCGTGGCATCGATATCGGCATCGCTGGGGTTCGCATTGCTGGCGAGCAATGACGTTGCGGCCATGATCTGCCCTGATTGGCAGTAGCCGCATTGAACGACCTCGTGTTCGAGCCACGCCTGCTGTACACGACGACCCACATCCGTGTCACCCACCGCTTCTATCGTCGTGATGCTGGCTCCCGCCAGGCTGCCGACAGGTGTAACGCACGAGCGGATGGCGACACCGTTCATATGCACGGTACACGCACCGCACAGGGCCATTGCGCAACCGAACTTGGTCCCCGTCATCCCCAGCACATCTCTGAGTACCCATAGCAGCGGCGTGTCGTCATCCACGTCCACCTGATGTTCGGTTCCATTGATCGTTAGCGTTTGGGTCATCGGATCGCCCTCGTCTGCACTACGGGTAGTTGCGCCTGGACGGCTTCGATGCAGGCGTGCAAAACAATAGAAGAGCTTAGGTCGAGATTTTCGATCAGGGGGGACAGGAAAAGAATAAAATCGACGACCCGATCGATCGTTGACCCACCGACGCAACCCAACAACGTGTTGTCTCTTTCCACCGACTTCGTCTCGTAAGCTGCCGCACGCCAAACCTGAACCGGGTGCGCCGGTTCAGGTTTTGGCTGTCTGCGACGCCAGAACGACCGCCCTGCAAGTTGACTCCCCATCCCATAAATGCTCAGATGCGCCCCAGTTTCAGGTGTCCCCTGCCGCCGTGCCGGGGATTAAACGGGAAGCCGGTGCCTCGCCTTGTGCGATCAGTCCGGCGCTGCCCCCGCAACGGTAAGCGAGCGATGCATTCGATACGCCACTGTGCCACCGGCATGGGAAGGTGAATGCCTCACGCCTCTCGCAAGCCCGGAGACCGGCCTGTCACCTCGTTTGGCAACTCCCGCGGTGGGCGGGCGCGGGCCGGTCTTGGGGCAGCAGCCTGCCCGCGATTCCCTTGCGCGCTGTCATCGTCGGGTTACATTCATTCCCGGTACGGTTGCTCGTCATGTCTGCCCCTACCCTGCGTCTCGAAGGTTTGCACTGGGCGCCATCGCCTGGTGGCCGGCGGCTGCTCGACGGCATTGACCTGGAGGTACGCCCCGGTGAATGCGTCGGCCTGATCGGCCCCAACGGCAGCGGCAAGACCAGCCTGCTGCGCTGCGCCTATCGCTTCACACGGCCTGATGACGGGCGCGTGCTGCTCGAAAACGAGGACATCTGGCAGCGCCCGGCGCGCTGGGTGGCACAACGCGTCGCGGTGATGCTCCAAGAGTTTCCCGAGGATTTCGGCCTGAGCGTACGCGATGTGGTCGCCATGGGCCGCACGCCGCACCAGGGTTGGTTCGACGGCGACGATGACGATGCGCTGGTGGACGCCAGCCTGCATCGCCTGGGCCTGCAAGCGCGCGGCGATCATGGTTTTACCCCGTTGTCCGGCGGCGAGAAGCAGCGCGTGCTGTTGGCTCGCGCGCTGGTCCAGCAACCGCGCCTGTTGATCCTCGACGAACCCACCAACCACCTGGACCCCCGCTACCAGCTGGCCTTGCTGGAGCACTTGCGCGCCACCGGCCTGAGCCTGCTCGCCAGTTTCCACGATTTGAACCTGGCTGCGGCCTTCTGTGACCGGCTGTATGTCATCGAGGCCGGTCGCATTGTTGCCCACGGCACCCCGGCCGAGGTACTGACCGAACAGTGCCTGGCCGAAGTCTTCGGCGTACGGGCACTGGTCGACCGTCACCCCGTGGCCTTTCACCCACGCATCACCTGGATCAGCCCCGCATGAAGCGAAGCCTCACCTGCCTGGCCCTGCTGGCCGCCCTGCCCTTCGTCGCCTGGGCAGGCGACTACCCCGTGACCGTCCGCAGCTGCGAGCGTGATGTCACCTTCAGCCAGCCGCCCCAGCGGGCGGTGAGCCACGACAGCAACCTGACCGGCATGCTGCTGGCCCTGGGGTTGCGCGAGCGTATGGTTGGCTTCACCGGCATCAGTGGCTGGAAGACCCTTGACCCAACCATGACGGGTGCCCTGGACGGCCTGCCGGAACTCGCGCCGCGCTACCCATCGGTGGAAACCCTGCTCGATGCGAACGTCGACTTCCTCTTTGCCGGCTGGGGCTACGGCATGTACGTGGGCGGCCCGGTCACGCCACAGACCCTGGCACCGTTCGGCATCCCGGTGTACGAGCTCAGCGAGTCCTGCTCGCGGGTCATGCCCCAACACCGCGCCAGCCTCGATGACCTGTACCGGGACCTGGACAACCTGGGGCGCATCTTCGACGTTCGCCAGCAGGCCCAGGCCCTGATCGCCACCCTGCGCCAGCGCGTGGCGCGCGTGCAGGCGCAGGTCGCCGCTGAGCCCCAGGCTCCCCGTGTATTCCTCTATGACAGCGGCGAAGACCGCCCCACCACCTCCGGCCGCCTCGGCATGCCCCAAGCGCTGATCGAGGCGGCCGGCGGTGACAATGTAATGGCCGATGTCAACGCCAGCTGGACCGAAGTGAACTGGGAAAGCGTGGTGGAGCGCGACCCGCAGGTGATCGTGATCGTCGACTACGGCCCGACCTCCTGGCAACAGAAGCGCGATTTCCTGCTCGCGCACCCGGCCCTAGGCGAAGTGACGGCCATCCGCGAACGACGTTTCGTCGTGCTCTCCTATATTCAGGTCACCCCATCGGTGGACAACGCCAGCGCCATCGAGCATTTGGCAGCGGCGCTGCATCCCCGCCTGTTCGCAGGCACGCTGCAGTGATGCCGGTACGTGATCGTCGCGCCTACCGGTTGTTGCTCGTCGCGCTGCTGATGGCAATGCTGTGCTCGTGTCTGGTGTCTCTGGGGTTCGGTGCTGCCCAGGTACCCCTGGCCGATGTGCTGGGCATCGTGCTGCAACAGGCAGGCCTGGTCGACCCAGGAGGATGGAGCCGGGGCCAGGCACAGATCGTCTGGCAGATCCGCGCGCCGCGGGTGCTGCTCGGTGCGCTGGTGGGTGCAGGCCTGGCCTTGGTCGGTGGTGCATTGCAGGCCGTGACCCGCAACCCGCTGGCCGACCCGCATCTGCTCGGGGTCAGTTCCGGTGCGGTGCTGGGCGCGGTCCTGGTGGTGCTGTTCCTGGGCGCCTTCGCCGGCCCGTTCAGCCTGCCGCTGGCGGCGTTCATCGGCGCGCTCGCCAGCATGCTGCTGGTATTGGCGGTGGCCAGCCGACGCGGGCGCCTGGACAGCGACCGGCTGCTGCTCGCTGGGGTGGCCGTGTCCTTCGTGATCATGGCCCTGGCCAACCTGCTGCTCTACACCGGCGACCCACATGCGGCCAGCTCGGTGATGTTCTGGATGCTGGGCGGCCTGGGCCTGGCGCAGTGGTCGCTGCTGTGGCTGCCGGCACTGTGCGTGCTGGCGGGCTTTGCCTTGCTGATGAGCCTGGCGCGGGCCCTCAATGGTTTGATGAGCGGCGAACAGACAGCCGTCAGCCTGGGCTTCGAGCCCCGTCGGGTAAGAGCCCAGGTGTTCGTGGGGTGTGCGCTGCTCACAGGCGTGCTGGTGTCATTGTCCGGGGCCATCGGCTTTGTCGGCCTGATGCTGCCCCATGTCGCCCGCCGGCTGGTAGGCGCCGAACATCGACGGCTGCTCCCGGCCTGTGCCTTGCTCGGGGCGCTGTTCATGGTCTGGGTGGACATCGGCGCACGTACGTTGATCGCGCCCCAGGACCTGCCCATCGGCATCGCCACCGCCGCCATCGGCGGCATGTTCTTCATCCTGATGCTGCGCCGCAAGCCCTGACGTGTCTACAGGCCTTGTGCCCGACGCTCGCGTACCTGGCGCTTGAGCACCCGCAAAGGCGGTGCATAGAAGAACCCGAACGACACGCTGCCCTTGCGCCCGGGCAGCGCGTGGTGCAGCCGATGGGCCCGATACAGGCGTCGCAGGTAGCGGTTCACCGGCTTCGGCGCCCGGGGCCAGTGGCGGTGGAAGAAGCCATCGTGGGCCAGTACATACAGCACGCCGTAGCCCGCCACGCCAGCGCCGACCCATTGCAGCGGCGCATACCCGGCCTTGCCCAGGGCGACCAGGCCCGAGGCGATCAGGGCGAGTGCCACCAGGTACAGGTCGTTGGTCTCCAGCATGCCCAGGTGCGGCTCATGGTGCGAGCGATGCAGCCACCAGCCCCAGCCATGCATGACGTACTTGTGGGCCAGCGTGCCGACGCCTTCCATGGCCACCAGCGTGCCGAACAGGATGGCGAGATTGAACAGCATGTAACGGTCCGAGGTTGTAACGAAGGGCGCAAGGTTAACACCGCCTGGGCGCGCTTCAGAGGCCTTTTTCATGAAAGTCCGGTCGCCGAACATCCAGTTTCATGAAGGAAATTTCCCAGATCGCGCAATTGTCACGCAACTGTCCTTGACCCTGCCTGGCGCCAGGCGTAAGGTCCGCGGCGCAGTTTTGCATCCCACAACAGGAGTCCTGCATTGGACAGTAGCCCCAGTCGATTGCGACAGGCCCACACGGCAAGCTAGTCCGGCAGCCCTCCTGCCACTGTCTTGCCGCACACGGTAGACGGTGGTTCATCACGGCCCAGGCGGGCCGATGTCTCCACTTCTTTCCTTCCTGCTCCCGTGCCCGGCACGCGGGCATGTGGTCCTCGCACTCGTTGTTTTCAGTTGCGCCGCAAATGGCGGCGCCCCACGGGCATGTGCCCGGGAAATGAGGTTTGCTATGGATTGGAAAGTCTTTCTGCTGCGCGTCAGCGTAGCCCTGGTACTCGGCGCCCTGATCGGTGCCGAACGTCAACTGCGCCAGCGCCTGACCGGCCTGCGCACCAATGCGCTGGTCAGCACCGGCGCCTGCCTGTTCGTGCTCATGACCCAGGCGGTGCCTGGCATGGCGCCCACCGATGCCTCGCGTATCGCCGCCTATGTGGTGTCTGGTATCGGCTTTCTCGGCGGTGGCGTGATCATGCGCGACGGCTTCAATGTCCGTGGCCTGAACACCGCCGCCACGCTTTGGTGCACGGCCGCCATCGGTGTGTTGTGCAGCCTGGGCCTGCTGCTCGAGGCGGCATTGGGCAGCCTGGTGGTGCTGTGTGCCAATATCCTGCTGCGTGACATCGCCCAGCGCCTGGACCGCCAGGAGGTACTGCCGGCCAGCGAGGTGGAGCAGCGTTTCGAGGTCCGCATCGTCTGCCGCGCCGAGGACGAAATCCAGGTACGCAGCCTGATGTTGCACAGCCTCAGCGACCCCGGCCTGCGCCTGCAGTCGCTGCACAGCGAAGACCTGGCCAACCCCGCGCGCCTTGAGGTGCGTGCCGAGCTGCTCGGTACACCGCAGGCCCCTACCCAGCTGGAACGCCTGGTCAGCCGGGTAAGCCTCGAGAAAGGCGTCAGCTCGGTGCGCTGGCAGCTGCGCGAGCTGGTCGGCGAATGAGCCGCTGGCGAGCCTTGCCTTGCCTTGCCTTGGCGCGGCAGGGCTCGCAGACTGGGCGTTTTGTCAGGGACCACCCATGCACATTCGCCCTACCCGCCTTCATGATGTCCCCTTGCTTGCCGCCATCGAGCGCTCGGCGGCCCAGGCCTTCCTGCGTTTGCCTGACCTGGCTTGGCTGGCCACCGGCGATGTGCTGGACGAAAACGCCCACCGGGCCTTCATTGCCGGGCAAGGCAGCTGGGTGGCGGTGGACGGCAACGACTGCCCGCGAGGTTTCATCTGCACCGAGCAGGCACACGACTGGCTGCATATCCACGAAGTGTCGGTATGCGCGCAGGCCCAGGGCCTAGGGATGGGGCGCGCCCTGCTCCAGCAAGCAATCAGCATCGCGCGGAGCCACGGCAAGCGGGTCGCCACCCTGACGACCTTCGCCGAGGTCCCCTGGAACGCGCCGTTCTACGCCCGGCACGGGTTCAAAATCATCGAGCCGGCACAACTGGACGCCCGCCTGGGCGACATCCTGCAGGCCGAACGCGCCCACGGCCTGACTGGGCGCTGCGCGATGGCATTGGCGATCGTGCCGGCGGCTTGATCGCTCACGAATGGGTGCCGGTCAGCGCACCAGTGGCCAGCTGATAGCGGTCCCGCCCTTGGCGTTTGGCCTCGTACAGGGCGCTATCCGCCGTCGCCATCAGGTTTTCCGGCGTGATCGTTTCAGGCCCTGGGTACCCCACCGCGATGCCCGCACTGGCGGTGACATGCCCCAGCGGGCTGCCGGCATGTTCGATCATCTGCCGGCGCAGCAAGGCCAGGATCTCCTGCACGATCGCCACTGCACCCTGGGCGTCGGTGTTCGGTAGCAGCAAGGTGAACTCCTCGCCGCCATAGCGCACCGCCAGATCGCCTGGGCGCTTCAGCGCATGGCGCAGCACTTCGCCCACGCGTCGCAGGCACTGATCGCCGCCGGGGTGGCCATAGCGGTCGTTGTAGGCTTTGAAGTAGTCCAGGTCCATCATCACCAGCGCCAACGGGTAGCCTTGACGGCGTGCCCGGCGGATCTCCGCGTCGAATACACCGTCGAGCCGGCGCCGGTTACCCAGGCCTGTCAGGCTGTCGGTCAGCGCCAGGGATTTGAGGGTCTGGTGCGCCTGGTGCAAGGCGCGCTCGATGACGATGCGCTCGCGTAGCTGGCGCAGCACCACCCAACCGAAGGTCGCCAGCCCCACCAGCAACAGCAGCAGCACGGCGACCGACTTGAGCATGTCGTGGCGCCACGGGGCGAGGATCGACTCCCGCGACAAACCGGCTTCCACCACCAGTGGGTAGCTCGACAGTGCCCGGTAGGCATACAGCCGCGGGGTACCGTCGACCACCGCCACTGCCTCGGCCACGCCCTGGTCGGCGTAAGGCAGGTGGTTGCGGAAGATCTCGCTGTCCGCCAGGCTGCGCCCCACTACCTGCTCGACGAACGGCCGCCGGACCAGGATGGTGCCATCACGCTTGGCCAGTACCAGCGCGCCGCGTTCGTCGATCTTGAAGTCGCCGTAGTAGCGTACGAACCAGTCCACTTTGATGGTGCCCAGCAGCACCCCGGCGAAACGGCCGTCCGGGTGGTCCAGGCGCCGAGAGATCGGGATCACCAGGTCACCCGTGGAACGGCTGCGCACCACCGAACCGATACGCACGCCTCGGCCGGTATGGGTGCGGTGATAGATGAAGTAATCGCGGTCGGCATTGTTGGCGTGCTTGGGTGTCGAGGCCCGGTCGGTTACCACCCAGCGGCCCTCGGCGTCGTAGACGAACAGGCCGTGCAACTGCGGCATGATGGCCTTCTGCTGCTTGAGCAAGGCATGCAAGCGCGGCCGGTCCAGGTTGGCGAAGCCATCGCCTTCGAGCCGTTCGGCCAACGCTGCGCTAATGGCGTCGACCTGGCGAATCGCATCTTCGGCGTGCTGAGCGGTGGCCCTGGCCAGGTTGATCACTGCGTCCTCTGCATTCAGCGACGCATGGCGGTAGTCACGGGCGATGCGCCAGCTTTCGACCGAGACGAAAGCCAGCATCACCACGGCCATGAAGCTCAACACCAGGCGGAACAACGCGACAGCCCGGCCTTCGCCGGTGATCGCCAAAAGCCCCTCCTCGTGCGGTTTCCTGCTTGCAGCCATTACAGTCCCTTGTTGTCCCGCCCTCGCCGCCTATGACTATAGAACAGCGTGCCAGGCACGCGAACAACGCTTGGCACCTTTGCGCTGGCCTACGACGCGGTTTGCAGCGAGATCCAGACCGGCGCATGGTCGCTCGCCTTCGGCTCGTTGCGCACCCAGGCATCCACCCCGGCCGCCTCCAGCCGTGGTGCAAGCTCGGGGCTGAGCAGCAGGTGGTCGATGCGCAGGCCCGCGTTGCGCTGCCAATGGTTACGGAAGTAATCCCAGAACGTATAGACCTGCTCGTGCGGGTGCAACTGGCGGATGGCGTCGCTCCAGCCCTGGGCCAGCAGCTGGCGGTAGCATTCACGGCTCTCGGGCTGGAGCAGCGCATCCTTGAGCCAGGAGCGCGTGTTGTAGATGTCCTGGTCGGTGGGTACCACGTTGAAGTCCCCTGCCAGCACTGTCGGGTGGCCGCTCTCAAGCAGCCCCTGGGCGTGCGCGTTCAGGCAGTGGAACCAGCGCAGCTTGTAGTCGAACTTCGGCCCAGGCTGGGGGTTGCCGTTGGGCAGGTACAAGCATGCCACCAATACCCCATGGGCTGCGGCCTCCAGGTACCGGCTCTGGCTGTCCGCCTCCATGCCTGGCAAGCCGCGTCGCACCTCCAGCGGCTCGCTACCCCGGGCCAGGATGGCCACGCCGTTCCAGGACGGCTGACCGTGGTGCAGGCAGCCATAGCCTGCGGCCTCCAGGGCATCGCGCGGGAAATCCTTGTCGGCGGCCTTGAGTTCCTGCAGGCAGGCGATGTCCGGTTGCTCGCGCGCCAGCCAGGCCAGAAGCCCGGGCAGGCGGCTGCGGATGCCGTTGATGTTGAACGTGGCGATCTTCAAGGTCTTCATGCGTCAGGGTCATCGACATGGGCCTGCACCGCTTCTTCAAGCGCACGGCCATGGGCCTGGTCGGCCAGGGCCTTGAGCGCCAGCCAGTCGTCCCAGTCGATGGCGCCATCGTCGCGCAGGGCTTCGGCGGTACGGATCAGTTCATGGTGGTAGGCATCCGGCGACTCGCGCCGATAGCTCGCGTCATCGTACTGGGCGTACCAGGCTTCGAGCTCGGGAATGCTGCGTTCGATGCTCATGGGCAGGCTCCTCGGTGCAACCTTTGAATGTCTGAGCCCAGGTTGTCGGCAACGTTCAACCCAATGACCACTCGCCTCATGGCGTGCAGAAAAATCAAACCTTTGCCCACTGGCCGTGCTCAACCATAAGCGACACTGAGGTCGCGCCAATGGATAAGGAGTGACACATGAGCAATCTGTTCCTCAAGCGGGTCGGCCTGACCGTCGCGCTGGGCATGGCTTCGATGCATGTGCTGGCCGCCAGCTCCAACGACTTCGTCGACAGTGCCACCGAGTCGGGCATCGCCGAAGTGGTGACGGGCAACCTGGCCCAGGAAAAGAGCAAGAACCCTGAGATCAAGGCCTTCGCCCAACAGATGGTCACCGACCACACCCAGGCCAACCAGAAGCTCGGCGATATCGCCCGCTCGCTGGATATCAGCGTGCCGGACGAAGCCGCGCTGACCGACAAGGTCAAGAAGATGATCCTGGAATGGCGCGACGAGTCCTTCGACCAGTCGTATATCAACAATCAGGTCGAGGCCCATGAAAAGGCCGTGAAACTGTTCAAGGATGAAGCGAATACCTCCGACAAACCCGAGCTCAAGGCCTTTGCCAGCGAAACCCTGCCCAAGCTCGAGCAGCACCTGGAGCACGCCAAGCAGCTCCAGGCCAAGCACGGCAAATGACCTGCAGCACGTGTGAGGCACGCCATGAGTAACGATGCACTACGTTCCGAAATCCTCACCCGCCTGTTCCATGCCCACCCACAAGGCCTGGGCAAGGAGCTGCTGGACAACTACCGCGGTGAAAAAGCCGTGGCCGGGATGCTCAAGACTCTGCAGGAGCAGGGGTTGATCCAGGATGGCAGCGTCGATGTCGATGCCGAGCATCGGCTGAGCGTGAACTACCCGATCAAGCTGTCGTCCGCAGGCGTCGAGGAAGCCAAGAAAATGCCGCAAGGCTGAAATGCTGCTGGCGGCACCTGACCTTCACCAGCGCCTCGGCACCCCGGGGCGCTGGTGAAGCCTTCTTGGTTCAATCTTTTTTTTCGTCGTCCCGAGGCGGCTTGGCCGGGCCTTGCGGGTCGACTTGCGGGTCTTCCAGGTCGGGTGAGTCCGGGTCGAAACCCAGGTCGTTCTTGCGTGTCGCGTGCTCGGAAGAATGAGGGCCGTCGTCGGGCTTGTGCTGTTCGGGTCTGCTCATGGGCTGTCTCCGGTAGAGGTGTCTACGGAAGAACCTGCAAGCCTCACGAAGTTTGATCCATCTGCGCCCCACTGCGCCCGACGGCGTCAGGGCAGGCGCGCCTGGCACGCCAAGAGCTCCGCCGTTCGGGCATCCAGCTTGGCCTGCAACTGCTCCAGTTGCCGACGCATTTCATCCCCTGCGCCCTGGGCCTGGGCGAGGATCGAGCGCAGCCCCTGCACCTGGGCGTCGCGTTGTTCCAGTTGTTCGTCCAGCACCTTGCGCTTGGCCGAAGCCCGCCGATTGTCCGCCAGCAACCGTTCGTTGTCCCGGTGTAGCCGGGTGGCCTCCTCCTGGCGGAAGGCGACGCTTTGTTGCAGGCGCAGCACCTCCACCTGCAACTGCTGCACCTGCGTCTCGTGGCGACGCTTGTCCTGCTCCTGCGCATCGCGTGCATGGCGTTGCGTCTCTTCCAGCGAGCGAACCTGCTCGTCCTTGTCGGCCAGGCGCACCTGCAGCTCCCCCAGCGCCTGGCTGAGGCTGGCGCTGCGTAGCTGCTCGGCCTGCAAGGCGTCTTGGGTGGTCGCCAGCTTCTCGGACTCCGCCTGCAACGCGCCGGCCTGGGCCTGCAGTTGTTGGTGAGCCGCCGCCAGCGCCTGCTGGGCCACTTGCAGTTGTGCCTGCAGACGTTCGCGTTGTTCGTCGAATGTGGCCTCGGCTTCGCGGATACGTGCCTGGGCCTCGTCCTCCAGTTGCCCGGCCAGTTTCTCCACCAGCGTGCCCAGTTGCTCGCTCAGGCCGGCCCTGCTGGGCTGAGCTGCGTCCAGCTCTTTGAGATAACGGTGGATGGTGGTCTTGGAGCCGGTGTTGCCCAGCTCGATACGTACTGCGTCGATGGTTGGCTGCTCGCCTCGGGCAAGCAGCGCCTGGCGTGCCTGCTGCACCACCGCTTTGTTGATACCGGCCCGGGCCATGTGCGCTCCTGTGTTCGTAACGTAGTACGTATTACGTAATAGGGGCTGATTGTGCGAGTATTCGCGCGCCCATTCAAGGCCCACCTCAACGCTTTACCACCTTTGGGTAAGGGTTTGCCCGCTTTTGGGCCTCTATCCCCTTTTTCTATCCGAGCCGGCGATTCAGTACGGCCGAAACGTACTGAAATAAATGCTTACAAATACCTGGCGCACTCATTGCTTCTGCCTCAGCAACAAGGCAAATGGCCACCTCGATGTGACCATGGCCATGCTGTACGACCCGAGGCGAAAGCGATGAAAAGACATCCGGCAGTGCGTTCATCCATGCATGTTTTCCGGTTATCGTCGGTCACGGCGATGCTGTTCAGTCTGGGACTGATCACGGCCATAGCCTCCCCCCTCGACGACACCAGCCAGCCCCCGCCAACCGACCCCTCGGCCTACTACGATCCGCCAGACGACCCGGCCAAGGCGCTCGATGACATCAACAGCGAACCGGAGGCCAACGAAGGCGCGCTGGAGCTCACCGACGGCGTGTTCGGTGACCGCTCCACGCCCACCACCGAGAACGTGCTGCCGCCACTGCAGCAAACCTCCAGCCAATACCCCACCAACGGTAAGCCCAGCCCGTTGTTCGGCGCCGAGCCGTTCACCCAGCAACTGTTGCTCTTCGAAGAATTCGGCACCGAGAAGCTCGACCCCACCGCGCCCCCGCCCGAGCTGGGCTTCCCCTTGCCGACCAAAGGGCCGGCGCCCGCCCAGGACCCGAACAACGTCGCCCGCAGCGGCCCGGACGGCAATGCCCTGGAAGCCTTCCTCAAGCAACCAGGGCTGCACCCCTTCCCCACCCAGTACGCCAACGTGCTCGATCGCAACCCGTGGAAGGCGCAGATCGAAGACTTCCTCAATCGGCACCCGGTCGGCTCGCCCGCCGAAGGCCGCCCGCCAGGAAAAGGCTGGTCGCACCAGCGCTGGAACGAGTTCTACCCCCAGGCCGCATTCAAGACCGCCCAGGCCGGTGCGCGCATCAACCAGGGCCTGCGCGATCGTCGGCAACTGCACAACTACGCCCAAGGCGAGTTCGCCCCAGGCGGGCTGTACTACCAGACCTCGGACATCCCCACCACGCTGGGCACCACCAAAGGCATCGACACCCGCTTCCACCCCAAGATGCCGCTACAGAACCACAAGTCGCTGTGGACCTTCGACGGCACCTTCCCGCCGAAGCTCTTGATGGTGCGCTACGGCCAGCCGATCCTCATGCGCCATTACAACGCCCTGCCGATCGACCCGTCGGCCAACGGCGGCTTCGGCCTGCACACCATCTCGACCCATGAACACAATGGCCACTCGCCAGCCGAAAGCGACGGTTTCGCCAATGCCTATTTCTTCCCCGGCCAGTACTACGACTACCGCTGGCCGGTGCAGCTGGCCGGCTACGACACCATCAACACCCGCGCCGAAGACCCACGCGCCGCCTTCCCTTGCTCGCCGGGCGAAACCCTGTTCGTCAACGACGCTTCGCCGGGCCTGAAGACGTGCCAGAACGGCAGCATCAAGATCCGTGGCGACTGGCGCGAAACCATGAGCACCCACTGGTTCCACGACCACATGCTCGATTTCACGGCGCAGAACGTCTACAAAGGCAACGCCGTGATGATGAACTACTACAGCGCCCTCGATCGCGGCAACGAAGCCCTGCAGGACGGCGTCAACCTGCGCCTGCCCAGCGGCTCGGCGCTGCCCTGGGGCAACCGTGACTATGACGTGAACCTGGTGATCGCCGACAAGGCCTGGGATGCCAACGGCCAGCTGTGGTTCAACCCCTTCAATACCGACGGTTTTCTCGGTGACCAGGTGCTGGTCAACTGGCAGTACCAGCCACGCCTGAAGGTGCGGGCACGCAGCTACCGCTTCCGCCTGCTCAACGGCTCGGTGTCGCGGTACTTCAAGTTCGCCGTGGTGCGTGAAGTCGCGGGCAGCGGCGGCGAATTCAAGGGGCCGTCCGGCTCCAACGTCTCGTACCAGCGCGTGCCGTTCCACATGATCGCCAACGACGGCAACCTCATGGAACACGCAGTGCCGTTCGACGGCACCATGGATCTCAACGGCGACGGCAATCGCCAGGACAACAACGGCATACTGCCCCTGCAAGGCATCGCCGAGCGCTACGACATCATCATCAACTTCGCCAAGCACGGCATCCAGGTCGGCGACAAGCTGTACTTCGTCAACCTGATGGAACACGAGACCGGCAAGGGCCCCAGCGAGGCGATCCCTCTGGCCGATGTGCTCTCGGGGAACTACAAGGCCGTCATCAAGCAGACCAGCAAAGGCCCGGAATGGGACCGCGGCGACCCCGCTGTCGGCAAGTTTCTGCAACTGGTGGTGCAGCCCTACAGCGGCCAGGACCTGAGCATGGACCCGGTGGCCTACGAACCGGCCAAGCCCGGCAAGGCCGAAGGCCTGAAGATGCTGCCGCTGACCATCGACCGCAACAGCGCCAGCGACCAGGCCAAGCTCAAGGACGCCCGCCACCGCGAGTTTCTCTTTGGCCGCTCCGACGGCACCGACACCGCGCCCTGGACCATCAAGACCGACGGTGGTTTCGGCTACAGCATGGACCCACGCCGGATCAGCGCGGCCCCGCAACTGTCCGCCGAAGCGACCGATGGCGGCTTCAGTGGCGACGGCACCCTGGAGGTCTGGAAGATCAAGAACGGCGGCAACGGCTGGAGCCACCCGGTGCATGTGCATTTCGAGGAAGGCGTGGTGCTCAGCCGCGACGGCAAGGCACCGCCGGAGTGGGAGAAATGGGCACGCAAGGACGTGTATCGCATCGGGCCGGACGCCGACTCGTCGGAAGAAATCGAGGTGGCCATCCGCTTCCGCGAATTCGCCGGCACCTACATGGAACACTGCCACAACACCCAGCACGAAGACTCCTCCATGCTGCTGCGCTGGGACCTGGAGCATCCCGGCCAGTTCCAGATGATGCCCACACCACTGCCAGGCTGGGATGGCGTGCAGTACGTCAGCTCCGCCGCCCTGCCGACCTTCCGCACCAGCAACAGTGGTAGCGGCAGCGGCAGCGGCGATGACAACAGCAGCAACCAGCCCCCGGTGGCCATGCCCGACAGCGCAGCCACCCAGGCCGGCACCCCGGTCGTGGTGAACGTGCTGGCCAACGACACCGACCCGGACCGCAACCTGCCCTTGAGCGTGGTGGGCCTGGCCCAACCGGACTCAGGCAAGGGCACCGTGGCCAGCGATGGCACGCAGGTCACCTACACACCGCCACAGCAGGTGACTGCGCCGTTCACCGCAAGCTTCACCTACCAGGCGCGCGATGCCCTGGGCGCCGAGTCGGCAAGCCCAGCCACGGTCAGCATCGCGGTCACGCCACCGGTGATCGCCGATGAGCTGAGGGTCAGCAGCGCCACGGTGCAGCGGCGCAGCAACGACCGCTATACCTGGGACTTGGCCGGCACCACCAGCCAGGCCACCGGCAACAGCATTCGGGTGACGGCTTCGACCACCAACGGGCCGCTGGACCTGGGCCTGGCGACCCTGAGCCCGACCACCAGCGGCGCGCGCTGGCGGCTGTCGGTCACCACCACCGGTGCCGGCCCGGCATCGCCAGCGACGGTGACCGCGCGCTCCGCGCTTGGGCAGAGCGTCACCGTACCGATCAGTGTCCGCTGACAACGAAGGAGCACGACCATGGGCTGGTTCCGGCGTCCTACACGTGCCCACCTGCTGCTGTTGCTGGTGGCCTGCCTGCCCTACTGGCCTCCCCAGGCTACCCAGGACGTGGCCCAGGCCACGCCCTGGGGGCGGGACTACTTCCCCAACATCCGCCTGCTCGACCAGGACGGCCACCCCGTGCGTTTCTTCGACGACCTGATCGAGGGCAAGGTGGTGGCGATCAACTTCATCTTCACCGGCTGCTCCGACGCCTGCCCCCTGGAAACCGCACGGCTGCGCCAGGTGCAGAAGCTGCTGGGCGACCGGGTGGGCAAGGACATCTTTTTCTATTCCATCAGCATCGACCCGTACAACGACACCCCGGCCACCCTCAAGCGCTATGGCGAGAAATTCAACTTGGGCCCAGGCTGGCGCCTGCTCACCGGCGAGCCCGACGACATCGAGCTGCTGCGCAGGCGCCTGGGGTTGTTCATCGAAGGCCTGGACAATGGCCGCTCCAAGGACCACAACCTGAGCCTGATCATCGGCAACCAGGCCACCGGCCGCTGGATGAAGGCCTCGCCCTTCGAAAGCCCCTACATCCTGGCCGACCGCCTGGGCAAGAGCCTGCACAACTGGAAACTGCCGGAAACGGCTGTAGCCCAGGCCACACAGATTCGTACGCCCAGCACGGGCGAGCAGATCTTCAGGACCCGCTGTTCCTCCTGCCACAGCCTTGGCGACGCCGGGCCCAGCGCCTCGGGCGGGATCGGCCCCGACCTGCTGGGCGTCACCCGGCAACGCGATGCTCGCTGGCTGGTGCGCTGGCTAAAGGAGCCCGACCGCATGCTTGCCGAAAAAGACCCGCTGGCCATGCTGCTGTACGACCAGTACAAAGGCCTGGCCATGCCCAACCTGCGCCTGGGCGACACCGAGGTGAGCGCACTGTTGACCTACCTGGAGGAAGAAACCCAGCGGGTGCAGACGCCCTCACAAGGGCCCTCCCACAACCTGTAGAAGCGGCACCGCTTTTTGTGGGAGCCGGCTCGCCGGCGATTGGCCCGCAAAGGCAACACAAGCCTTCGCCCGTGCCCTACCCCTGTCTCAACCAATCGATAAACCGGGCAAACAACTCGGACTGCGAGTTGATCCCAAGCTTCAGGTACAGGTTCTTGCGATGCATGCGCACGGTCTCCGGCGAAATTCCCAGCTCGATGGCCGTGGACTTCACCGAATGCCCACGCAAAATCATGTGCGCCACCTGCCGCTCACGGTCAGTGAGCACCTGGCAACCAAAACTGTCGAAGGCCGCCTGCAAGCCGCCCGCCTCCGACGCCCCTGGTGCCTCCAGCAGGTGATGCCGGGCATAGCGCCCCAGCAACTCCCGCACCATCGGTTCCACCGCCCGCAGCAGGTCCACCTGCCCAGCGCTCAGGCGCGTGCCACTGCAGCCCTGGAACAGGCTCAGGGACAGCTTGCGGTCCTCGGCGATGTCGGCGATGAAGTAGCTGTCTTCGCTACAGCCAGTGCCCAGGTAATAAGCCTTGTAGTAGTCGCTGTCGAAGAAGTTGTCCGGGGCGATGTCTTCCAGGTGGTAGAAACCCTCGGCCAGACCGTTCTCCACCGCCAGGCAGAACGGGTCGAGCAGGTAGCCGGCCGCGAAGTAGCGGTTGAGCACCGCATCACGGTGGCACTCGGGAATGCCTTGCTGATACAGCAGCCGTGGCGCCCGCCCCCGGCACTCGAGGCTGATCATCATCGACTCCACCGACACCAGCCGGCCGATGGCCGTCGCCAGGTGCGCCAGGGCATCCGGGGCTCCGCTGCTGGCGAACGCCTGCTGCAGGGCGGCATGCCACTGCTGTAGCGCGCCGAAGCTCAGGGTGACGGGAGTATCGAGGGAGGGCTGGGTCATGCCCGGCAGTCTAACCTGCCGGGCATGGGGGCGCACAGCCCGCTCCAGGTGGCTCATCGCCCCTGGTACAGCCCTTCGGCGCGCAGCTCCTCGGCGGTCTCGAGGATACAGTGGCGCAGGGTCTGGACGATCTCGTCGACCTGGGCGTGGGTGATCACCAGCGGTGGCGACATCACGTTCAGGTGCATGATCGGCCGCACCAGCAGCCCCTTGGCCTGAGCCTTGCGATGGATGCGTTCGCCGATGTTCACCGCATCGTCGAACAGCACCTTGCTCGCCTTGTCGGCGACGAACTCGACGCACGCCATCAGCTTCATGCAGCGCACGTCGCCCACCAGCGGCAGCTCGCGCAGGCTGACAAGGCGCTGCTCCAGATATGTGCCCACATCGTTCACATGCGCCAGCAGGTTCTCCCGCTCGATGATCTCGATGTTCTTCAGCGCCGCGGTGCAGCACACCGGGTGGCCGCTGTAGGTGAAGCCATGGGTGAAGCAGCGCCCCTTGCCCGGCTCGGCGATCACCTGCCAGATCCGCTCGGAGAAGATGCACGCGCCCAGTGGCAGATAGGCCGACGTCAGCCCCTTGGCGGTGGTGATGATGTCCGGCTGCACACCGAACAGCTCTTCGCTGGCGAAGAACGTGCCCAGGCGCCCGAACGAGGTCACCACTTCGTCGGCCACGAACAGGATGTCGTAGGTCTGGCACAGCTGCCACATGCGCAGGAAATAGCCCTTGGGCGGGATGATCACGCCGCCCGAGCCCATGATCGGCTCGGCGAAGAACGCCGCCACATTGTCTGCGCCCAGCGACAGGATCTTGTCCTCGAACTCGGCCACCAGGAAATCGAGGAACTCGGCCTCGTCCATGTCGTCCGGGGCGCGGTACGGGTTGGGGTTGGAGACATGGTGGATCAACGGATGCAGGTAGTCGAACTCCGGCACCCGGTCGGCCGCCTTGTTGCCGATCGACATGGTCAGCGTGGTCGAGCCGTGGTAGGCGTTGAAGCGGGCGATGATGTGCTTCTTGTGCGGCTTGCCCCGGCAGTTCTGGTAGTACTGGATCAGGCGGTAGGCGGTGTCCACGGCAGTAGAGCCGCCGGTGGTGAGGAACACATGGTCCAGGTCGCCCGGCGCCAGCTGCGCGAGCTTCTGGCACAGCTGGATGGCCACGTCGTTGGCCATGTCGGAGAACGGGTTGGAATACGCCAGCTTGCGCACCTGGTCGGCAATGGCCTGGGCCATCTCCTCGCGGCCCAGGCCGATGTTGGTGCACCACATCCCGCCCACGGCATCGAGGAACCGGTTGCCCTCGGTATCACGAATGTAGGCACCCTCCCCGGCGACGATGTTCAGCGCGCCCTGCTCACGGTGCTCGTCGAACATGTGGTAGCCGTGCATGTAGTGGGCCTTGTCGGCCTCCACCAGTGGGTCCTGGGCGAGTGTCGAAGCGACTGCTTGGCTTGGCATGGCCATGGGGCAGCTCCTTGCGGGAAAAATGATAGGGAAATCGTTCACAGGCCGGTCTTGACCGTGCTCCACACCCGGGTGATGGCGCGCATGTCCCGGGGCGCCTGGGTTTTCTGTGCGAACAGGCGGCTGCGGGTGGCGTCGTCAGGGTAGATCGCCGGGTTGGCGCGGATGCCCGCCTGCACCAGGGGCGTGGCGGCGGCGTTGCTGTTGGCGTAGTGGATGTAATTGGTCACCTTGGCCATGGTCTGTGGCTGCAGCAGGAACTCGATGAAGCGGTGTGCGTTCGCCGCATGGGGCGCATCCTTGGGCAGGTACAGGTTGTCGAACCAGATCAACGAGCCTTCCTTGGGAATGAAGAAGTCCAGCGTGATGTCCTTCTTCGCCTCCTCGGCGCGGGCCTGGGCGGTGGCGTAGTCGCCCGACCAGGTCAAGGCCAGGCAGGTGTCGCCGTTGGGCAGGCTGGTGAGGTAGTTGACCGAGTCGAACTTCTTCACATAGGGGCGAATGCCCATGAGCAGGTCTTCGGCCGCCTTCAGGTCGGCGGGCGCGGCGCTGTGCGGGTCCTTGCCCAGGTATTGCAGGGCCAGCGGGATCACCTCGCTGGGTGCATCCATCAGCGTCACGCCGCAGTCGGCGAAGCGCGAGACGACCTTGGGGTCGAACAGCATCGCCAGCGAGCCGATGGGGGCGTCGGGCATGCGGGCCTTGATCTTGTCGACGTTGTAGGTCACACCCGAACTGCCCCAGGTATAAGGTGCCGAGTACTTCAGGCCCGGGTCGTAGCTTTGCAGCTGCGCGACCACCTTGGCGTCCAGGTTGTGCCAGCTCGGCAACTGACCTTTGTCCAGCGGTTGGAACACCCCGGCCTGGATCAGCGGCGGTACCAGGGAGGCGTTGAGCATGACCAGGTCGTAGCCGGAACGCCCGGTCAGCAGCTTGGTCTGCACGGTTTCGTAACCATCGAAGGTGTCATAGATCACCTTGATGCCAGTGGCCTTCTCGAAGTCTGCCAGGGTGGTCTCGCCGATGTAGTCGGTCCAGTTGTACAGCCGCAACGTATTGCTCGCATCTGCCTCCACCGCCTGCGTGGCGCTGGCGCAGGATGCCAACAACAGACTGCCAATCACCTTCAGTGCCTTGCCCATAGCAACTCCATCGTGTGACTGCTCGGGATGAGCCGGTGGCGTTACTATCGGAAGATTCGGCGGCCTGGAACATACCCCGAATGTGTGGGTGGCCCCCGGCAATTGGCTGGGGCACCGTATTTTGTGGGAGATTAACCAGCCCTTCGGGCTGCGCTGTCGCGCAGAGAACAAGCGGCCAATGCTGCCCTTGTAGGAGCGGCGGTGCGGCGGTCCGACTTGTCCCGCGATCAAGGGCGAAGCCCTTGCCAGGCGACGGTGATATCGGGCCCGGCCTAATCGCGGGGCAAGCCCGCTCCCACAAGAGCCGCAGCGCTCAAGAGGTGATCACACCCGCCTTCGCCAACATCGCCCCCAGCAGCACATTGGCCCCGGCCTCGGCCCAATGCGGATGGATATGCTCGGCCTCGTTATGGCTCAACCCCTCCACACAGGGCACGAAGATCATCGCCGTAGGCGCGACCTTGCTCAGGTAGCAGGCATCGTGCCCCGCGCCGGAAATCATCGGCCGCTGGCTGTAGCCATGGGCGCGTGCCGCCTCGGCCACGTCCGCCACGCACCCCGGGTCGAACTGGATGGGCGCGTACTGGAAGATCCGCTTCACCTGCTGCTCCAACCCAAGGCCCTCGGCGATACCTGCCACCCCAGCATACAAACGCGCCTCCAGGGCCTCCAGCACGGCCTCGCTGGGGTGGCGGAACTCCACGCTGCACACCGCCCGCCCAGGGACCACGTTGCGCGAGTTGGGGTATAGGTTCACCCAGCCTACCGTGGCCCGGCCGTCATCGCCTTGCTCGCCCCCAAGCGCATGCACTTGCTCGATCACCCGCGCCAACCCCAGCCCTGCATCCAGACGGTGCGACATCGGCGTAGTACCGGCATGGGCACTGCGCCCAGTCAGTTCGACCTCATACCAGCGCTGACCCTGGGCACCGCTCACCACGCCAATGTCGATGCCTGCCGCTTCCAGGATCGGGCCTTGCTCGATGTGCAGTTCGAACGCCGCATGAAGAGCCCGACCGCCCACCGGCTCCGGGCCGGCATAGCCGATTTGCTGCAGGGCCTGGCCCAGGGTGACGCCCTCGGCATCGATGCGCGACAGGCCATACGCCAGGTCATAGACCCCGGCGAACACCCCCGAGGCGATCATCGCCGGGGCGAAGCGCGACCCTTCCTCGTTGGTCCAGTTCACCACCTCGATCGGCCGCTCGGTCTCGATCCCAAGGTCGTTCAAGGTGCGCACCACTTCGATGCCGGCGAGCACGCCATAGATACCGTCGAACTTCCCGCCCGCAGGTTGCGAGTCGCCGTGGGAACCGGTGATGACCGGCGCCAGGTCGTCCCGGGCGCCAGCCCTACGGGCAAAGATATTGCCCATGGCATCCACGCGCACGGTGCACCCTGCCTGTTGCGCCCAGCGCACGAACAGGTCGCGCCCCTGGCGGTCCTCCTCGGTCAAGGCCAGGCGCGTCACCCCGCCGGCTGGCGTGGCGCCGATGCGCGCCATTTCCATGAGTGAATCCCAAAAGCGCGCGCCATCGACCCTTGGCACGCCGCTCATGGCTGCTGCTCCTTGAGGCGATAACGGAAGTCGCAGCACGGCGCACCCCCCATGATGGTCTGGGTACGCGTCAGGCTCACGCTCGGGTCGTAGCCGACGATGAACACTTCGTCGCGATTGCACGAGAGCAGATGGCCGATTTCGCCCAACCCCATCGCCTGGTACATCTCTGCATACCGGCAGCGGTGCACGTCATAGTCGTAGCGGGTGGCATCGCTGGCGATCACCTCCACCTCCAGCGCATCGTCCTTCTCCCACAAGGCTTGGAGTGCCACGAAGCCCGCCAGGCTCGGGCCCTCCGGCTCGCGCGAGGCGAAATGACGCCCGGCAGCGACCGCCGCCCCGGACACCGCCTCGCCGATCACCGCCTGGGCCTTCTGCTTGCCATAGTCGCGCACGAGGATTTCGTAGATGGGTTTGATGATCTCGGCTTCGATGCGCCGGCGGGCAAGAATGCCCAGTTCTCCGTCGATTGCACTCATGTCGGGATGACCTCTCAGGCAGCGGTTCTGTTGTGTCTGCACGGTAAGGCAACCATTCTGATTTAATCAACTTGAATGAATGAATACCGACAAATAACCCTTGAAAGCCCACCATATTTGGGTTTTTCTAGGCAAAATTCACCAATTAATCTCAACACATGAATTTAATCGAACAATTTGACACCGATCCGCCCTTGCGCGCCGTGCGTACGTTCGAAGCGTTTGCCCGGCATGGCGGTGTCAACGCAGCCGCCAGGGAACTGAACGTCTCGGCCTCCGCCATCAGCCATCAGTTGCGCCTGCTGGAGGACTTCCTCGGCCTGCCGCTGACCCTGCGCCAGGGCCGCAACCTGATCCTCACCGAGCAGGGCCGCGAGTACTACCGCGCCATCCGCTCGGCCTTCGCGGTGCTACGCAGCGCCACCGAGCATGCACGGGAGCAGAATGCCACGCGCCAGGTAACCGTCAGCCTGATCCCCCTGTTCGGCCTGAACCTGTTCATCCCGCGGTTGGGCGAGTTCCTGGCCGCCAATCCCGGTGTGGACGTCAACGTCACCTACGCCAACCACCGCAGCTACCCCAGCGACGCCGCCGACATCTCCATCCGCTTCGGCACCGGGCATTGGGCCGGCTACCACAGCCAGCCGCTGATCAGCGGCGCCGTGACCGCCTGGTGCAGCCCCTCTCTGCTCGCCCGCTTCGGCCCGCTCGACCCGCCCCTGGCGCTGGCGCGCATGCCCCTGTTGCATGACGAAGACCGCAGTACCTGGCCCCAGTGGCTGCACAGCGCCGGCATACGCCACCCAGCCCCGTTGCAGGGCTTGCTGTTCGAGGACGGCCAGCTGGCACTTACCGCAGCCTTGCGTGGGCTGGGCTGCGCCCTGCTGCGCGAACCCCTGGTGGCGGCGCAGCGGGACAGCCGCGCATTGGTCAAGCTGTTCGAGCATGCGCTGGATGACGGTCGTGGCTACTACCTGTGCCGACGCGTGGACGGTGAGCTGTCTCGAGAGGGCGCGAGCCTGTACGAATGGATTCGCGCGTGCTTTGCCTGAACGGGTCGCCAGGACTGCGCAACCCTTTGAAATTGAGCTTGAATTTGTGCAAAAAATCACCAGCCGACGCTCAGGTTGCCATCATTGGCCACCCCTCCCTCATCCCCTTTTGAGCGAAAACCAGGCGACCAAAGGGCGACCTGGTTCACTTTTTGAAAAAAAACATTGAACAGCCCATTGGATCCAACCAGCAACGACAAACCCCTTTAAATTCCTGGCCTGCAGGCCATTTAGCAGCTCTGATCCGGGCATTTGATATCACTTAGACATCATTGCAGTGCGTCACAAAACCGGGAAAAAATCCGTTTCCTAACTGGAACTTCTTCCCAAAGGAGCTGCCCTAGAGGGCATTACTGGCACCTCGATATTTTTTTGCCAGCACGGTTGATCCAGGGTTCGCCACACGTTTTTCTGCGCGGCGAACGAGAACGAAATGCCCTTCAGGTCCACGCCTCCCAAGGCGTCGTGGGACGAACACGAAGGCTCAAGGACGATGCACCCGAATGACACAGACGTTCGATGTTGAAGCACTGATCAAGCTACGCAGCCAGACCCGTGCGATTTCCGATGCGCTCAAGGCGCAGGCGTCGGACTATCTCGCGAGCCTCGCTCCGCTGATCCGTCCCCAGGCCTTCTTCGGTGAGTACCTGCAAGGTGCGCAACGCAGCAGTGGCCGCGAAACCCAAGGCCACTTCCAGTCGCTCATCGGACTCTACGAGCGCATCGGTTCGGCCGCCCCGTTCCAACTGGTCAGCGAGCTGGACGTACCGCTCAACCTGATCAGCACCACCCCCGAACTCTTCCCGCTGGAGTACGACAAGGCCCTCGCCCCGGGCGGCCAGGTCATTCGCATCACCAGCCCCGTGCGCTGGGTCGTCGGCTACCAGGGTTTCGACCTGGCACGTTTTCGCACCGTCATCAAGGACCCCGACCGCAGCAGCGCCGAGCTGTACCGCTTCGTGGTGCACTACCTGGTGCTGTTCTACTGCTTGAGCAAATCGCCAGGGCTCGGCCGCCTGTTCGAAGGCCTGCGCTTCGCCCTTGGCTTCGAACGCCTCAAAGGCTTCGGCGACCTGCCCTTCTGCATCATCAGCTCACCGGTACGTTCGGAACTTCCCGACGATTCGGTCATCCGTAGCAGCACGCAAATTGCCGGCAACACCAGCTTCGAAGAGCTGGTGGGGCGCGACAACATACTGGAAATGAACGACGAAATCCGTCAGCGCCTGTTGCTGACGATCGAAGGACTGTAACGCGCAGCGCCCGGCAACGGGCCGCGCAATGATTCGCAGCGAATTGCTCGCACTGGAGATCACGATGGCGAAGAAGGAAAGCACCCAGCACAAACTCGACCGCGTTCGCGCGCCTCGGGTCCACATCACCTACGACGTGGACATCGGCGATGCAATCGAGAAAAAGGAACTGCCCTTTGTCGTCGGCGTGCTGGGCGATTTCTCCGGCAACCCGCTGGAGCCACTGCCCAAGCTCAAGGACCGCAAGTTCGTCTACATCGACCGCGACAACTTCAACGGCGTGCTCAAGGGCATCAAGCCGCGCCTGACCTACCGCGTCGACAATACCCTGGCCAAGAACGGCACCCAGCTGGGCGTCGAGCTGAACTTCAACAGCCTCGAGGACTTCGAGCCGCAGAACGTGGTCAAGCAGGTCGAGCCGCTGCGCAAGCTGCTCGAAGTGCGCAACAAGCTGGCCGACCTGCGCAACAAGATGGGCGGCAACGACAAGCTCGAAGAGCTGCTCATGGACGTGCTGCAGAACACCGAGAAGCTCAAGACCCTGGGCAAGGAATTCGGCCGTGAAGCCGAAGTGAAAGATCCATCCAGCGACGACCGCGCCTGAGCAGGAGCCTGAACATGACCGACAAGCAAACCATGCCGCAACAGGCTGCCGACCTGGTGGAAGTGGAATCCTTCGCGCCGCAGTCCTCGCTGCTCGACAGCATCATCTCGCAAAGCCGCGTGGCCCGCTCCGAGACCGAGCGCAGCCGCACCCGCGACCTGATCGGTGAACTGGTGAGCCAGGTACTCGAGGGCGAAATGACCCCGAGCAAGGACCTGATCGCCGTGCTCGACGCCCGCATCGCCGAGATCGACGCGATGCTCTCCGAGCAGATGAACGAGATCATGCACGCCCGTGAGTTCCAGCAGCTGGAAGCCTCCTGGCGCGGCCTGAAGTACCAGGTCGACCAGACCGAGACCAGCACCACGCTGAAGATCCACCTGCTCAACGCCTCGAAGAAGGACCTGGTGCGCGACCTCAAGGCCGCCAGCGAATTCGACCAGAGCGCACTGTTCAAGAAGGTCTACGAAGAAGAGTACGGCACCTTCGGCGGCGCCCCGTTCGGCATGTTGATCGGCGATTACGAGTTCAATCGCAACCCCGAGGACATGTACCTGCTCGAGGAAATCTCGCACGTCGCCGCCGCGGCCCACGCGCCGTTCATTTCAGCCGCCTCGCCCGAGCTGTTCGGCTGGGACTCGTTCACCGAAATGTCTGGCCCGCGCGACCTGGCGAAGATCTTCGACACCGTCGAGTACGCCAAATGGAAGTCGTTCCGCGCCTCTGAAGATTCGCGCTACGTCGGCCTGACCCTGCCACATGTGCTCGGCCGCCTGCCCTACGGCCCGGATACCACCCCGGTCGAGGAGTTCAACTTCGTCGAAAGCGTCGACGGCCGCGACCACAACAAGTACCTGTGGATGAACGCCGCCTACGCCCTCGGCACCCGCGTCACCGATGCCTTCGCCCGCTACGGCTGGTGCGTGGCCATCCGTGGCGTCGAAGGCGGTGGCCTGGTCGAAGGCCTGCCCACCCACACCTTCAAGACCGACGACGGCGAAATCGCCCTCAAGTGCCCCACCGAGATCGCCATCACCGACCGTCGTGAAAAAGAGCTCTCGGACCTGGGCTTCATCCCCCTGGTGCACTGCAAGGGCACCGACTACGCCGCGTTCTTCGGCACCCAGTCGGCGCAGAAGCAGAAGCAGTACAACACCGACATCGCCAACGCCAACGCACGCCTGTCGGCGCAACTGCAGTACATCTTCGCCACGTCGCGCATCGCCCACTACATGAAGGCGATCATGCGCGACAAGATCGGCAGCTTCGCCTCGCGCATGGATGTGGAGCGCTTCCTCAACCAGTGGCTGGCCAGCTACGTATTGCTCGACGACACCGCCAGCCAGGAAGCCAAGGCCAAGTTCCCGCTGCGCGAAGCCCGCGCCGAGGTGTTCGAGGTGCCAGGCAAACCGGGTGTGTACAAGGCCGTGACCTACCTGCGCCCGCACTACCAGCTCGACGAACTGACCGCCTCGCTGCGCCTGGTCGCGGAGCTGCCGCAAGGCGCCCGCGGCTGACGGCCCATGTGAACGGAATGTGTACAGGGATTGACACATGAGTAACCAGGCCCGCCTGCTGCCCTCGCTGCTCGACCGACTGCTGGACGACCGTCCGTACCAGTCGGCCGAGCCGGCCACGCAGCGCACCTGTTCGCTGGCCGAGTACAAGGCGAGCATCGTGCGCGACCTGGAAGTGCTGGTGAACACTCGCCAATCCCTGGTCGCCGAGGAGCTCGAAGGCTTCAGCCAGCTCGGCGGCACCATTCTCGAATATGGCATGCCCGACTTCATCAGCCGCAGCGTGCTCGACCCGCAGGATCGCCGGCTCATCCAGCAACAGCTGGAGCGGGCGATCAGCACCGGCGACCGGCGTTTCCGCCGGGTTCGCGTACAGCTGTTGGCCCAGCAGAACGGGCACCGCATGTTGACCTTCCGCGTGGACGCCGTGCTGCGTCTGCAGGACATCAGCCGCCAGGTGTCGTTCGACGCCGTGCTGCAGGTCAACACCCAGGAATACAAAGTGCAGAACCTCAACTGATGCTCGACGAACTGCTGCCCTACTACGAAAAGGAACTGTCGCACCTGCGCTTCCTCGGCCAGGAGTTCGCCGCGCAGTACCCGAAAATCGCCTCACGGCTGCTGATCGAGGGCGACAACTGCGAGGACCCGCACACCGAGCGCCTGATCGAGGCGTTCTCGTTCCTGTCTGCACGGGTGCACAAGAAGCTCGATGACGAGTTCCCGGAAATCGTCGAGTCCTTCCTCGAGGTGCTGTACCCGCACTACCTGCGCCCTACCCCGTCGATGTCGATCGCCGAGCTGACCCTGGGCAAGCACGAGAAGGTCACCGAGGCCTATCACGTGGCACGCCACACCGAGATGCACGCCAATGCCATCGACGGCGTGGTCTGCAAGTTCCGCACCTGCTACCCGGTGGAACTCTGGCCCATCGCCGTGCAGCACGCCTCGTTCGCCGAAATGGAACGCTCGGCCTTCAACGGCCACAGCGCCGACTTGGTGGCACGCCTGCGCATCCGCCTGGAGGCGACCGGCGATGTGCTGTTCGGCCAGATGGAGCTGGAGCGCCTGCGCTTCTTCCTCGATGGCGAAGCCACGCTGATGCTGCAGCTGTACGAGCTGCTGTTCAACAACCTGGCCAAGGCCACCCTGAGCTTCCAGGACGGAGGCCGTACCCGTGAGGTCGCGCTGCCGGCCAACGCCCTCAAAGCCGTCGGCTATGCCCGCGACGAAGGCCTGGTGGACTACTCCGAGCGCTCGTTCCTGGGCTACCGCCTGCTGCACGAGTACTTCATCTTCCCCGACAAGTTCATGTTCTTCGACCTCAGCGGCTTCGCCCGCATCCTGCAGGGCAAGGCCATCGAGCAGGTCGAGATCAACTTCTACTTTTCCGACTACGACCTCAGCGATCGCCTGGCGCGGCTGACCCAGAACATCGGGCGCAACAACTTCAAGCTCAACTGCACGCCGATCATCAACCTGTTCCGCCAGCAGGCCGAGCCGATCAAGCTGACCCATACCCAGCACGAATACCCGGTCACGCCCGACATCCGCCTGCACAACGCAGCCGAGGTGGTGTCGATCGACCGCGTGCGGCGTGTGCGCAAGCTGGGCGGCATCGACCAGGTCGGCACCTGCCAGCCGTTCTTCGAGCCACGTGGCGAGCAGGACCCGCATACCAGCTTCTGGATCGCCCGCCGGCGCAACCAGGGCGATGCCACCGCCATGAGCATCCGTGTGGTCGACCGCGACCTGGAACTGATCGACGGCAACGCCGACACCCTGAGCATCAACCTCACCTGCAGCAACCGCGATGTGCCCCTGATGCTGCCCTTCGGTGGCGAGCGTGGCGACTTCAACATCCCGGCCAACTCGGTGATCAAGGACATCCGCTGCTTGCGCAAGCCCACCGCCACGGTGCGCGTACCGCTGGGCAAGGGCCTGATCTGGCGGCTGATCGCGCACCTGTCGCTCAACCACCTGTCGCTGGTGAGCCAGGGCCGCGAAGTGCTGCTCGAACTGCTGTCGCTGTACAACTACCGCAACGTCTCGGCGATCCGCAAACAGCTCAACGGCATCAAGGCCATCAGCAGCGAACCGGTGGTCGCGCGCATCGGCCACCCGCGGCCGAACTTCGTGCGCGGCGTGGGCATCACCCTGACCTTCGACGAAAGCCAGTTCACCGGCAGTGGCGTGTTCCTGTTCGGCATGGTGCTGGACCACTTCTTCGGCCAGTACTGCTCGATGAACAGCTTCACCCAACTGACCCTGCGCACCCAACAACGAGAAAAGAGAGTCGTCCAATGGCCAGCACGTACTGGCGATCAGCCCCTGGTCTGATCGATCAGGCCCGAGCCGAGCCGCACCGATTCGAATTCTTCCAATTGGTGCGCCTGCTTCGCCTGCACTACAGCCGCTCCGGGCGTATGGACCTGGCGACCCGGCCGCACGAAGACCCGCTGCGCTTTCGCACCCAGCTGTCCCTGGCGTTCCCGGCCAGCGAGGTCAGCGACCTGCACTTCGAGCGCGAGGGCAAGGTGTCGCCGGCCGGGCTGCCGCTGTCGGAGGTGCAGGTCACCTTCATGGGCCTGGTCGGGCCATCGGGCGTGCTGCCGCGGCCCTATACCGAGCTGCTGCTCGAACGCCACGTGCAATACCGCGACGATGCCGCCCACGCGTTCCTGGACATCTTCTCGCACCGCATGACCACGCTGTTCTACGAGGCGTGGCAGAAGTACAAGTTCCATATCGAGCACGAGCGCAACGGCACCTCGAGCTTCGACGGCTACCTGCTCAACCTGGTGGGCCTGGGCCCACGCGCCCAGCAGCTGAAGTTCGAACAGCCGCAGGCGCTGCGCCGCGAGCTGTTCAGCTACTTCTCCGGGATGCTCAGCCAGAAGCCACGCAACGCCCTCAACCTGGAGGTGATGCTGGGCTTCTATTTCTCGCTGCCGATCAAGGTCAAGCAGTTCGCCGGGCGCTGGCTGAAGCTGCAACCGCAGCAGTGCACCCAGCTTGGCCGCAAGAACGCGCAGCTGGGCCACAGCGCCGTGGCCGGCAACCGGGTATGGGATTACCAGTCGTGCATCCGCATCGAGCTGGGCCCTCTGGCATTGGCCGACTACCAGCGCTTCCAGCCCGGTACCGACGACTACCGCAAGCTGGTCGAGCTGGTGCGCTTCTACATCGGTGCCGAACTCGATTTCGAAATCGCCCCGCGCCTCAAGCGCGAGGCCGTGCCCTGCGCCCAGCTGGGCCGCAACGGCAATGTCGCCCTGGGCTGGCTGGGCTGGCTCAAACGCCCTGGTCGTGACGCGGAGCCTTCCCGTTGCGCCGTCTTCCACATTCCTTACGATGGGGTCGCCTTGTGAACCTGAAGTCTCTGTTCGCCAAGCTCAACGAAACCAGCCGCACGGCCACTGAAAGCGCGGCGGCCCTGTGCCTGTCGGAGCAGCACTACGATGTCGAGGTCGAGCACCTGTTGCTGCAACTGCTCGACAATACCGACAGCGACCTGCCGCAGGTGCTGCGCCACTACGAGGTGGTCGCCGAACGCCTGCAGGCGCAACTGGTCACCGCCCTGGGTACCTTCAAGAAAGGCAATACCCGCACACCGGCGCTGTCGCCGCACATTACCCGCCTGATCGAGCAGGCCTGGGTGCTGGCGTCGATCGAGTACGGTGTCGGCCAGGTGCGCAGTGGCCACCTGCTGCTGGCCCTGCTCGACGACGCCGAGCTGCGCCGCGTGGTCATCGCCTCGGCGCCGGAGCTCGAGAAGGTCAATGTCGACGACCTGCGCCTGAACTTCACCGCCCTGGTCGAAGCCAGCGCCGAGTCTAAGCTCGCCAGCCCCCTGGCCAGCCCCGCGGCACCGGTCGCCCCTGCAGGCAAGGCCGGCGGCAAGACCCCAGCCCTGGACCAGTACACCGTCAACCTGACCCAGAGCGCCCGCGAAGGCCGCATCGACCCGGTGCTGGGCCGCGAGTTCGAAGTGCGGCAGATGGTCGACATCCTCACCCGTCGTCGCCAGAACAACCCGATCCTCACCGGCGAGGCCGGGGTCGGCAAGACCGCCGTGGTCGAAGGCCTGGCCCTGCGCATCGCCCAGGGCGACGTGCCCGCCGTGCTCAAGGACGTGGCCCTGCACACCCTCGACCTGGGCCTGCTGCAGGCCGGTGCCGGGGTCAAGGGCGAATTCGAGAACCGCCTCAAGGCGGTGATCGAAGAGGTCAAACGCAGCCTGCACCCGATCATCCTGTTCATCGATGAAGCCCACACCCTGATCGGCTCCGGTGGCCAGGCCGGGCAGAACGACGCCGCCAACCTGCTCAAGCCGGCCCTGGCCCGTGGCGAGCTGCGCACCATCGCCGCCACCACCTGGGCCGAATACAAGAAGTACTTCGAGAAGGACGCCGCCCTCGCCCGCCGCTTCCAGGTGGTCAAGGTCGAAGAGCCCGACGAGGACAAGGCCATCCACATGCTGCGCGGCCTGCTCGGCAAGATGCGCGAACACCACAAGGTCGCGGTCATGGACGAGGCGCTGGTACAGGCCGTGCGCCTGTCCAACCGCTACATCACCGGCCGCCAGCTGCCCGACAAGGCCGTCAGCGTGCTGGACACCGCCTGTGCCCGCATCGCCCTGGCGCAGTCGTCGCAGCCCGGCGCGCTGGAGGACTGCCGCCGGCACATCGACAACCTGCAGGCCGAGATCGCCGTGCTCGACCACGAGGCCGCCAAGGGGCACGACCATGCCCGCCGCTTGGCCGAGCTGCAGGCCGCCCTGCAAGCAGAGCAGCAGCACGAACAGCAGCTCAACGAGCAATGGCAGCAGGAGCTGGCGCTGGTCGAACAGCTCAAGGCCCTGGATGCCGCCAATGAAGCCGACGCCCAACAGCTCAACGCCCTGCGCGCCGAGCTGGGCCGGGTGCAAGGCGACCAGCCGCTGGTGCACGCACTGGTCGATGCCGGTGCCATCGCCCAGGTGATCAGCGGCTGGACCGGGATCCCGCTGGGCAAGATGCTGCGTGACGAAATCGACACCGTGCAACGCCTGCCGGCATTGCTCGGCGAGCGCGTATTGGGCCAGGACCATGCCCTGCACGAGATCGGCAAGCGCATCAAGATCTCCCGGGCGCGCATGGAAGACCCGAACAAGCCCATCGGCGTGTTCCTGCTGCTCGGCCCGAGCGGCGTCGGCAAGACCGAAACCGCGCTGGCCCTGGCCGACACCCTGTACGGCGGCGAGCGCAACCTGATCACCATCAACATGTCCGAGTACCAGGAGGCCCACACCGTGTCGAGCCTCAAGGGCTCGCCACCCGGCTACGTCGGCTACGGCGAAGGCGGTGTGCTGACCGAGGCCGTACGCCGCAAGCCCTACAGCGTGGTGCTGCTCGACGAGGTGGAAAAAGCCCACCCCGACGTGCTCGAACTGTTCTTCCAGGTGTTCGACAAAGGCGTGCTCGACGACGGCGAAGGCCGCGAGATCAACTTCCGCAACACGGTGATCATCCTCACCTCCAACACCGGCACCGAGCGGATCATGCAGACCTGCCTGAACGCCGAGCAACTGCCAACGCCCGAGGCCATCGTCGAAGACCTGCGTGCCGAACTCAACCGTGTGTTCAAGCCGGCGTTCCTCGGCCGCCTGAGCATCGTGCCGTTCTACCCGGTGCAGGACCAGGTGCTAGAGCGCATCGTCGCCCTCAAGCTCGACCGCATCGCCAAGCGCTTCGCCCGCAACCACCAGGCAGAGCTCGCCTACGACCAGGCGCTGGTCAAGGCCATCGCCGCGCGCTGCACCGAGGTCGACAGCGGTGCGCGCAACATCGACAACATCCTGTCCCAGACCTTGATGCCCGAGCTCGCCCAGCATGTGCTCGAGCGCATGGCCCAGGACATGCCGATCGAACGCCTTGTGATCGAGCTGGGCAGCGATGGCGACTTCGCCTATCGCCTGGCCTGACCAGTACCCGGAGGTTTAGCCGTCATGCAACACAACCACACCACCCTCAAGCGCTTGGCCGCCGCGGCCCTGCTGCTGGCCCTGGCCGGCTGCGGGGTCACCGACCGAATCGGCAAGCGCATGGAAGACAGCTGGGCGGCCGACATGCTGGCCGACAGCGAGAAAGTGATCCTGACCTCCGACGGCGGCAATACGCTCAACCCCGGTGCCGATGGCAAGCCGTTGTCGGTGGTGATGCGCGTGTACCAATTGACCGACCTCGAGCGCTTCGCCTCGGCCGACGCCGACACCCTCTGGGACGCACCGGAAAAAGCCCTGGGCAACACCCTGGTCGAGGCCCGCGAGATCACCCTGCTGCCGGGCATGGGCCAGATCGACCAGTGGCCGCTGGCCAAGAACGCCCGCTATGTCGGCGTGGCGGCGTTCTTCCGCGACGAACAGGATGCCCGCTGGAAGGTCGCGTTCGATGCCAACTCGCTGCGCAAGGACGGCATCTGGTTCTCCTCCGACGGCCTGCGCATCCTCGTCGACAACACCGAAATCACCGCCATGCGCGGCGTGGACGTGCTGAACAAGCCGCCCACCGCCGAGCAGCTGGCGGCCCAGCAGCAAAAGAACGCACCGCCCACCCTGGCCGACAAAGTGCAGGACGCGGTCATCGACAAAGCCAGCGACGCCGCTGGCCAGTCGGCGCGCAACGCCATGGATTCAACCTTCAACTCTCTAGTGGATAGCGTCAAATGAGCAAGCAGAGCCGGGTGATGTGGTCGGAAGGCATGTTCCTGCTGCCCCAGCACTTCCAGTACCAGGATGAGTTCCACCAGCACCAGCTGGCCGAGGCGACCCTGCGCAGCACCCCGTTCCATTGGGGCGTGCAGACCCTGCAGGTGGACGAGGACGCCCTGGCCAACGGGTCGCTGCAGCTCAAGCGCCTGAAGCTGGTGTTCCCCGACGGCAGCCTGTACGACGCCCCGCAGCACGACCCGCTGCCGGCCGCCCGCGACCTCAAGGACCTGCTCAAGGCCAACGACCTGAAGGTCTACGCCGCGCTCAAGCTGCCCGAGCCGTTCGGCCTGAACTACGTCGAGGATGGCCAGGAGCACAAGGCCGCACGTCGCTTTCGCAAACAGTTCGACACCCTGCCCGACCTCAACGAAGGCGAGCTGGAAAACGAGATCACCAGCCTGCGCCTGAACGTGGTGCTGCTGGTCGATGGCGACAGCCTCGACGGCTACAGCCACTGCCCGTTGGCCAAGCTGACGCGCAACAGCATGGGCGGTTTCAACCTCGACCCGCATTTCGTCCACCCGACCTTGCACCTGGGCAGCCACGACACCCTGGCGGGCATCGGCAAGCGCCTGCTGGGCGCGCTGCAGGCCAAAAGCAAGGCGCTATCGGGGCGCCGCCGCGAACGGGCCGACCAGATCGCCGAGTTCGGCTCAAGCGACGTCACCCTGTTCTGGCTGCTTAATACGGTCAACCGCGCCCACCCGCAGCTGGCCCATCTGCTGGCGCACCCGCGCCTGCACCCGGAGCGCCTGTACCTGTTCCTGGCCGACCTGGCCGGCGGGCTGCTGACCTTCACCCTGGACACCCAGCTCAGCGACATCCCCGAGTACGACCACCATGACCCGGCCGCCTCGCTGGTCAAGCTCGACGAGATGATCCGGGTGATGCTCGACAACGTCGTGCCCAACCAGTGCATCGTCATCAACCTCACCCAGACCAAGCCGTCGTACTGGCAAGGCCAGCTGCGCGACCCCCGCCTGGTCGAGGCCGACTTCTACATCTCGGTGCATGCCGACATGCCGGGCGCAAGCCTTCTGGAACTCGTACCCAGGGCGTTCAAGGTCGGCTCGCCGGAAGACATCGAGGTGGTGGTCAACAGCGCCATGCCGGGTGTCACCCTCAACCATGCCGCGCGGCTGCCCAATGCAATCCCGGTGCGCCTGGACAACCAGTACTTCGCCATCGAGCCCCACGGCCACGTGTATGAGCGAATGATGAATGCCCAGACCATCTGCTTCTATGCGCCCAGCGCCTTTACCAACCTCAAGCTCGAACTGATGGCGGTGCTCAAATGACCGAAGCCGTACTGCAGCAGGGTGCCGTCGCGGCCGCCCACGACAAACCGACCCTCAAGGGCCTGGTCCAGGATTTCATCAGCATGGCGCTGATCGTGCGCCGCGGACGCCAGGTCACCTCGGTGCAGGCTTTCGAGGCCAGCCTGGAGCGCTTCTTCGCCAACCTCGAGCGCGAAGCCCGCGCCGCCGACTACAGCGTCGAACAGGTCAAGGACACCCAGTACGCCCTGTGCGCCTTCCTCGATGAAAGCGTGCTGCGCTCGGGCGACAACGAGCTGCGCCGGCACTTCGAGCTGCAACCTTTGCAGTTCCGCTACTTCGGCGTGCACCTGGCCGGTGAGGGCTTCTTCGAGAAGGTCGATGCGCTGCGCGCCGACGTCAAGCAGAACGTCGATGTGCTCGAGGTGTACCACCTGTGCCTGGCCCTGGGCTTCGAAGGCAAGTTCGGCCTCGGCCAGCACGACCAGCTGCGCTACCTGGCCAATACCCTGGGCCAGGACATCGCCCGCTACCGCAAACCACCGAAAACCCTGTCGCCGGACTGGGCCCTGCCGGACCAGGTGTCGCAGATGCTGCGCCACGAAGTCCCGCTGTGGGTGTACCTGGCGTTGATCGCGCTGGTCTGCGTCGCCGTGTACCTGACGCTCGACTGGTTGCTGGGCAAGGACGTCGCCGCCCTTTCCGAACAAATCCGCCAGCTGTTCAGTGCCTGAGCCCACCCAGGTAGCCGAGTCAGGAAGACATGAAAACACTATTGCGTCTGTTGAAGAGTTTCTGGATTCTCCTGCCACTTCTGTGGCTGGCGAGCCTGTTGATCTGCTGGTTGTTCGCGCCGCTGGTACCGTGGCTGCGCCACCATGTGCCCGAAGCGCTGGCGATCATCAGCGCCTGTTTCCTGCTGGTGATCGTGCTGCGCCAGTACCAGCGCATCCGTGCCGAGCACAACCTCGAGAACCTGCTGCACATCGAGGTCGACCGCTCCTGGAACGCCACCGGCGAGTTCCGTGACCAGCAGGTGCTGCGCGAACGCCTCAAGCACGCCATCGCCATGCTGCGCACCGACCGCTCCGCCGGCGGAGGCGGCAAGGCGGCGCTGTCCGACCTGCCCTGGTACCTGGTGATCGGTATGTCGGCGGCCGGCAAGACCTCGCTGCTGACCCACTCGGGCCTGTCGGCCAGCATCGCCACCGCCAACGACAGCGAAAGCGGCACCCAGCACTGCGACTGGTACTTCAGCCCGGACGCGGTGATGATCGACACCGCCGGCCGCTACCTGCGCGACGACCAGTCGGCCAGCGAGTTCTCGGCCTTCCTGCGCATGCTGCGCAAGCAACGGGGCAAGGCGGCGATCAACGGCCTGGTGCTGGTGGTCAGCCTGCCCGAACTGCTGGCCGCCAACAGCGACGAGCGCGACGCGCTGGCCGCGCAACTGGTGGCACGGGTGGAGGAATACGCCCAATGCCTGGATGCCAACCCGCCGGTCTACCTGATGTTGAGCAAGACCGACCAGCTGCCGGGCTTCAACCAGGCCTTCGAAGGCCTCGACCTGCAGGAACGCCAGCAGCCGCTGGGCATGACCTTCGGCCTGGCGGAAATCCGCAACAACGGCCTGCACGCGGTACTCGAAACCCGCCTCAACAACCTCCAAAGCCACATCCGCCGCCATGTCGATGCGCAGATGATCGCGCTCGGCGCCCAGGCCGACAGCACCCTGCTCAACTTCCCGCAGTACTTCGCCGAGCTGCGCGGTGTGCTCGAACACTTCCTCGAGCATTTCACCCGTGGCCACCGCGGCAATGCCCCGCTGCTGCTGCGCGGCCTGTACTTCACCAGCGCCCTGCAGACCGACCAGCAACTGGGCCAGGTGTACGAAGACGCCATTGCCGACGAATTCGCCCTGCAAGCCGCCTCTGAAGACGGCGCCCAGGCCACCGGCAAGCCCCAGGGCAACCGCAGCTACTTCATCACCGACACCTTCCGCCGGGTGATCTTCCCCGACCGTGACCTGACCCTGTACCAGTCGCGCCTGGGCCGCCAGGCCGCGTTCAGCCCGCTGCTGCTGGGCCTGGCGGCGACCGCTGGCGTGCTGTTCATCGCCTGGCAGGCGCTGTCGTTCGCCAACAACCGCCAATGGCTGGACGGCCTGCGCGCGGAATTGGCCAAGATCGACCAGGCCGAAGACCGCCCACAGCTGCTGGCGGCCGGCGAAGGCCTGGAAGTGCTGCGCGAGCAGATGGCGACCGTGGAAACCCATCGCCAGCAAGGCGTACCGCTGCAACTGGGCGCTGGCCTGTACCAGGGCGAGGCGATCCATCAGGTGGCGCGTACCGCCTACCTGGCACAATTGCGCAGCCAGGCCCTGGAGCCGATCGCCCGTCAACTGCAGGTGCAGATGCGCGCCTTCAACACCTTCGCCGACGGCATCAATCAGGAACTGCAGTTCACCCCGGCCCCGGCGCCCAAGCACAACAACGGCAAGCGCCTGGCACCGGCGGTGGCCGCCAAGGCCAAGGCGGCACTGGGCAAGACCCGCGTCGGCGCCTATGCCGCCAAGGTCAACCTGGCCACGGCCAGCGATGCCGCCGAGCTGTCCGCCACCACCGGGGGCCTGTCGCTCTCCGAGGAAATGCTCGGACGCCTGGACGAACAGCAGGTGGCCTCGATCATCGACGCCTACAACACCCTCAAGCTGTACCTGCTGCTGACCGAGCCCAAGGCGCACCCGGACCCTGCGTTCATCGCCGCGAGCCTGCCCCAGGCCTGGGCCAGTGCCGCCGGTGAAGGCGCCGCGGCCGGCGAAGGCGTGATCGCGCAGAACGCCCCGCTGTACGTGCAACTGCTCGAGCAGGGCCAGGCCCCGTCGCTGCCACGCAACGAGCAACTGATCAGCCAGACCCGACAGAACCTCAAGTCGTTCATGATCTCCAGTTCCCTGGTCGACCGTGAGTACCTGCGCCTGCAGCTCGAAGCCAGCCGCCAGTTCCCGGCCCTGAGCCTCAACGACCTGGTGCCGCAGCCCGGCCGCGCCCTGTTGTACGGCTCGGCCGGCGTCCCGGCCATCTATACCCGCCAGGGCTGGGACACCTTCGTCAAGCCCGAGTTGATCAAGCTGGTCTCGGGCAACCTGCGCAACGAGTCGGACTGGGTGCTGGACGGCGAAGGCGGTGATGCCATCGTGCAGAAGGCCAATTTCGTCCGCGAGTTCATGACCCGCTACAAGCGCGACTACACCCAGGCCTGGTACAAGATGGTCAGCAGCGTCGGTGTACGCCACTTCGCCGACCTGGCCTCGGCCACCCAGCAGCTCGGGCTGCTCAGCGACGTACAGAACTCGCCGGTGAAGAACCTGCTGGCGGCGGTCAACGACAACACCCAGTGGGACCTGCCGATCAAGCAGGAAATCCCGCGCGCCGGCACCGCCCGCGTGGACGGTTTCTGGAGCAAGGTCACCGGCCTGTTCGACGACAAGGACGCCCTGCCTACCGACGTCGCCCCTACCCTCCCGGCCATCGACGACGGCAGCCTGGCCAAGCGCTTCGAGCCGATCTCGCGCGTGTTCGCCGAGCACAACGCCGAAGGCGCCGACAGCACCATCATGGACCGTTACCTGGCCGCCCTGCGCAAGCTCAAGGTGCGCATGAACAACATCCAGCGCTCGCAGGATGTGGGCAAGAGCAGCAAGCAGCTGATCAGCGAAACCCTCGAAGGCCAGCCGAGCGAGGTAACCACCGTGCGCAACTACGTGGAAACCAGCGTCGACACCAGCCAGGATGGCCTGTCGCGCTCGTTGCAGAGCCTGTTCAGCCTGCCGATCCAGTACGCCTGGGAAACCCTGCGCGACCCGGCCGGCCAGCAGATCGCCAAGGCCTGGGCCCAGCAGATCGCCAAGCCCTGGGAGCAGGTCATGGCGCACCGCTACCCCATCGCCACCGGCAGCCGCAACGAAGCCTCGGTCAAGGACCTGCAGCGCTTCGTCGACCCCGACAGCGGCCTGCTGCCGACCTTCAAGCGCAACGAGATCGGCAACCTCTCCGGTGGCGAAGGCCTAGGCCTGGGCGACGGCAAGGCGCCTTCGCTGGTCAACCCAGGCATGCTGCGCAGCATCGACAAGGCCAGCTCCGTGGGCCAGGTGATCGCCAGCCTGTCGGACCGCGACAACGGCTTCGAGATCATGCTCGAACCGTCGGGCAACTTCACCGACATCGTCTTCACCCTCGATGGCCAGGAACAGCATTACCGCAACGGCCGCAGCAGCTGGAACCGCTTCGCCTGGCCGGGCAAGAGCAACGCGCCGGGCGCGCGCCTGGACGTGATCACCCTGAGCGGCGCACGCGTCACCGTGTTCGACTTCCCTGGGCGCTGGGGCCTGCTGCGCATGAACGAAAGCGCCCGGGTCGAAGACCTCGACGGTATCCAGCAGCGCTTCAGCTGGAACACCGCCAACGGCCGGGTCAGCCTGTTGGTGCGCAATTTCGGCGGCGTCAAGCTGACCGACCTGGGCGACGTCAAGGCGCTGAGCGCGCTGAACGACAGCGGCAGGGGCGCACAATGATCGGTTGCTTCGGCAAGCTCCCGTCGAGCGCGGACTTCGTCAGCCTGCATGGCGCGGCGGAGGAAGTCTGCGAGTTCGACGCCTGGCTGCAGGCTTCGCTGGCGGCCATGCGCCACCGCGAAGACTGGCAGGCGTCGTTCGACCCGCTGCCGATGTGCTTCTTCAGCTACCGTGCGCGCACTGGCAACTGGCTGCTGGGCGGCCTGCTCAGCTCGCGCGATGCCAGCGAGCGGCGCTACCCGTTCTTCATCTTCCAACTGCTCAAGGGCCAGGAAGGCGAAGCGCTGCTCAACCCGTTCACCCTGGGCGAGCTGTTCAGCGCGCAGATCAAGCCCTTGTTGCACCAGGCGGTGCAAGGCGCCGACCGCGCCGGCATCTTCGAGCGCATCAAGGCCCTGCGCCCGCTACAGGCCCAGGACCTGGACCTGTTCCGCCGCGTGCATGCCAAGTTCCTGCATGACTTCAGTTTCAGCGACATCGCCCGCGCCCTGCATGGCTCCTGGCCTGGCTTCGACAGTGCCACGGCGCTGGCCCGGCTCGAGGCGACCCGCGGCACGTTGCACGGTGACTTCGAAGGCGGCATCGAGCTGCCCCTGCCCGCCGAGCGCGGCCTGAAGAACCCCACCGCCGACCTCTGGCTGACCTGGCTGACGCGCATGAGCGGGCGCCACGACGTGCCGGCAGTGAGCCTTTTGGCCGACGACTTCATGCACCCGCGGCTGTACTGCTTCCCGTCGCCCCATGCCACCAGTGCCTACCACCTGCTCACGGCCAGTGCGCAGCCTCGCCTGCACCTGGAGCTGCTGGGCCCATTGGCCGGGGCGACGCGCCCGTACGATTACGACCGACCTCTTGAACACATCATCGACCGCTTCGTCGATGCGCTGGATGCGACGCCTGTATGAACAAGATCAAGTACTACTGCCTGCGCTACCAACCCTACCTGCTCGGGGTGGCGTTCTTCCTGGTGATCTTCCTGGTCTGGGCCGTCGGCCGTGGCCTGGGCTTCACCTCGTTGCACAGCCTGCTGGCAGGTATCGGCGTATTCCTGCTGTTGTCGGCAGGCTATGTACTGTTGATGTACCGGGGCGTCGGCCAGCACCGCAACCTCGAAGGGCTGCTGCGCGACGATGCCGACCAGGCCGTGCTCAATGCCCCGCCGGCCGACCGCGAGGAAATCAGCCTGCTGCGCGAGCGCCTGCTGCAGAGCCTGGAGCGCCTGCAGGGCAACAAGCCGCGCGGCACCTCGGCAAAGGACGCCCTGTATACCCTGCCCTGGTACCTGGTGATCGGCCAGCCGGCCGCCGGCAAGAGCACCATGATCCTGCAGTCGGGCCTGAACTTCCCCTACGCCGAACGCGAGGGCGCCCGGGTCGCGGGCCTGGGGGGCACGCGCAACTGCGACTGGTTCTTCAGCTCCGAGGCCGTGCTGCTCGACACCGCTGGCCGTTACATGAACAGCCCCGAAGAAGCGGGCAAGTGGCGCGGCTTCCTGCAACTGCTGCGTCAGCACCGCCAACGCCGCCCACTCAACGGGCTGATCGTCAGCGTCAGCATCGCCGATATCCTGCAGGGCTCGGCCGAAGACCGCGAGCGCGTGGCCAAGCGCCTGCGCGAACGCATCCAGGAAAGCTGTGCGCTGCTCGAGGTGCGCCTGCCGATCTACCTGGTGTTCACCAAGTGCGACCTGATTCCTGGCTTCATGCCGTTCTATCGCCAGCTGGACGACGCCGCCCGCGGCGAAGTGATGGGCAAGACCTTCTCCCACAAAGGCTATGAGCAGGCCAACTGGGGCCAGCGCTTCGGCAAGGCCATGGACGAGCTGACCGATTACTGGCAGCAAGTGGCCACCCAGCAGCTGGTGCAGCAGGACATCCTGGTCACCCGGCAGAACAATGCCGCCTACCGCTTCCCGCTGGAGCTGGCCGCGCTCAAGCCGCGCCTGCAACAGTTCGTCGACAGCCTGCTGCGGGCCAACCCGTACCAGAATGCCGAGTTGCTGCGCGGGTTCTATTTCACCGCTGCGCTGGAGGCCGACGAAGCCCAATGGGGCAGCCACGGCCAGCATGTCGCCGAGCGCTTTGCCCTGGAGCATGGCCAGGGTAGCGCCGGCACCGCCAGCCAGCCGGCGCCGTTGTTCATCAACAGCTTGTTCCGCAAGGTGATCATCCCCGACCAGCATCTGGTGGCGCTGTACACCAGCAACCAGCGCGAGCGCCGGCGCAAGGCCGCCTGGGTGGGCGCCGCCAGCCTGGCAGGCTTGGTGCTGTGCAGCCTGTGGGGCTGGTCGTACTTCAACAACCGCAGCACCCTGGCCACCCTCGCCGACGAGCTGGCCCAGGCCAAGGCCCAGGACCAGGCCGCCAGCGGCCAGTACACCGCCTGGCGCAGCCTCGACCGCCTGCGCTTCTGGACCGAGCACTACTACCAGCAGCACCGCCAGCACGGTGTACCGCTGCGCATGCGCCTGGGCCTGTACCAGGGCCACGCCGTGGAGCCGCTGGTACGCAGCCGCTACTTCGCTACCCTGCAGAACGTGATGCTCAAGCCCACGGCCGACAACCTCACCCGTACCCTGTACCTGCTGACCACGCTCAAGGTCTACCAGCGCAACACCAACACCTTGCAGCCGGTGTCGGGCGTGGACAGCGTCGAGGCCGAAGCCCTGCCCCATGACAACCGCGCCCAGTCGATCGCCGAGTTCGGCAAGGCCGCCCTGGATACCTATGTGATGCTCTCGCCTGCCCAGCGGGAAAAGGCCGACCCGGCATTCCTCAAGGCACGCCTGCCAGACTACTGGTACCCGGCCATCGCCCGCCATACCGGCAAGAGCATGGCGGCCAGCGCTGGCGACACCCAAGGCAACCAGGACTACCTGTACGCCAGCCGCCAGATCACCTTCTACAGCGATCAGATCCGCGAGCCGGACGTACCGCGCATCCTCGACAACGCCTTCCTGATGTCGAGCTCGCGCAACTACATCAACAGCCTGCAGGCCCAGTCGCTGCGCTCGATCGAGACCATCACCCTGGAGTCCGACACCCTGTTCGCCTTTGGCCGCGCCGACTTCCAGAGCCTGCGCAACGAAGGCCAGAACCAGCTGAGCGCCATCGCCAGCAAGCTGCTGAACACCCCCAACATCGGCAAGATCATCATTTCCGGCCACGCCGACCAGCTCGGCGATACCCAGGGCAACCTGCAGGTTTCGAAACAACGAGCACAGACCATCCGCACCTACCTGGTCGGCAAGGGCGTGCCAGCCGAGCTGGTGGATGCCCGCGGCGAAGGCAGCCGCAAGCCCCTGGTCAACTGCGACATGCAGCAACCGCGCGCGCAGTTGATCAAGTGCCTGGAGCCCAACCGTCGGGTAGAGATCGAAGTGCGCGGCCTGAACTGAGGCCGCGCGGCAAGAACCGGCCACCCGGGCCTCACAGGAGGAAGCCTGGAGGGCGGCAAGCTACCCCTGCCGACACGTTCGCAGGGGTCAAAACCAAGGGACGCATGAGCGCCCCTTCACTGATGTAAATGGAGAGTTTCACAATGGCATTTGACGCGTATATCCAAATCGACGGCATCCCAGGCGAAGTGCTGGATGACAAACACAAGGACTGGATCGAAGTGCTGGGCTACGAGTACGGCGCCACCCAGGCCACCTCGGCGACCGCCAGCTCCTCGGGCGGTGCATCCTCCGAGCGTGTCGCCCTGAGCGACTTCAAGATCCGCAAGTATGTCGACAAGGCCTCGGCCAAGCTGTTCGAACACTGCTGCACCGGCAAGCACATTGCCAAGCTGAAGCTCAACGTCAACCGTGCCGGTGGTGACAAGGTGACCTACCTGACCATCGACATGGAAGAAGTCGTGGTGTCGTCGGTGCGTTTCGTCGCCGGTGGCAACCAGTCCGGCGAAGACAAAGCGGTCAGCGACCTGCCGATCGAAGAAATCAGCTTCAACTTCGCTCGCATCAAGACCACCTACACCCAGCAGAACCGTACCGACGGCCAGGCTGGCGGCAACATCGTCGGTGGCTGGGACCGCACCGCGAACAAAGTGTTCGCCTAAGCGTTCGCTTTGCCATGGGCCGCGCAAGCGGCCCATATCCGCAGCGTGCCGGCCTGGCCGGCGCGCTTCTCCTTCCCTGACCAGAGTGCCTTATGCCTGAAACCCTCAACGACCTTTCGCTGGCCGAGCTGGCCGCGCCGATCGACGGTGGCAGCGGCGAAGACTTGAGCTTCTCCGCCTTGTTCGACCAGATCAAGGAGGCGCGCCGGGCAGACCCCGACTACCTCACCCAGGGCGACTGGCAAACCGACCTGAAGACCGCCGACTGGGAAAAGGCCATCGCCCTCTCAGCCGAAGGCCTCGCCCACCAGAGCAAGGACCTGATGCTGGTGGCCTGGCTCAGCGAGGGCCTGGCCCAGCGTGAGCACTTCCAAGGCATCACCTTCGGCCTGGAACTGACCGAGCGCATCCTGGAAGGCTTCTGGGAAACCGCCTACCCGTCCCTCGAAGACGGCCTGGACGAGCGCGCCGCGCGGCTGTCCTGGCTGAAGACGACCCTCACCGACATCACCGGTGGCTTGCCCATTACCCAAGGGCAGAATTTTGGCGTGCTGCGCTATGACGAATCACGCCACGTAGAAAACCTCGCCTTGCAAAATGCCAAGGCCATGCAAACCGCACTGGACGAAGGCAAGATCAACGCTGAGATCTTCCAGCGCTCGGTCGCCCTTACCGACACCGAGCACCTGCGCAACAAAGCCCTGCAGATTGCCGAGAGCCTGCAGACCTGCAACCGCCTGCAAGCGACCATCGACCGCCTGTTCGGCCACGAAGCACCCAGCTTCGCCAGCCTCGCCGACATGCTGTCACGGGCCAGCCAGCTGGCCGAGAAACTGCTCAAGGACCGCGGCGTCGAGCTGCACCCTGCCACCGTGGCCGCGCCTGAACCGAGCACCACGCCCGCCCCTGCCGCCGAACCAGGTGAACCGATGACGACACCCGCACAGGCCCTCGCCCCTGCGCAAATGCGCACCACACCACTGACCCGCGACGAAGCCTTCACCATGCTTGCGGGCATTGCTCAGTTCTTCAAGCAGAGCGAACCCCAGAGCCCGGTGCCCTACCTGATCGAACGCGCTATCAAATGGGGCAATATGCCGCTGGAAGGCTGGCTGAGCGATGTGATCAAGGACAGTAATGTGGTGGACAATATTCGGGATGTGTTGGGGACGCGTGAGCAGCGGTGAGTGCGGGGGGAGCGTTTTGGTGGGGCCCTCTACTGCAAACGGTGGGGGCCGCTTTCCAGATGTCTCGGAGCGCTCGTCCGCAAACCTCCTAAAAACCTAATCCTTAAAGATTTCTAATTTCATCACCCGATCCATATCCTGTCGACCGCTCGACAACATCTATATAGCTCATGCGCTCTAAGAAATAATTTATCAGGAAAAACGATTCGCGGCCTATTGCAATCTAATGTGTTTATTTCCTGTTCGAACAGGAGATTATCAAAAACATCGCCACCATACCGCTCTATGAAAACCCGCTCTTCTTCATGGATGGCGATACATTGCAGCCAGTTAACTTTAAAATTTGAATACTGAAGCTCAGGAAAGTAGGAGTCGTTCCACATAAATGGTATCGTTAGATAAATATGAGGCATTTTCGGCCGCACTAGATACTCGCTAAAAATTTCACGAACCACGTCCCCAGGCATGACTGCGGCCTGCTGTTTTTGATATGAAACGCAGCCGACGCTACCGCATTCTCCCAATAGGTTTCTTGAGTCAATGCTCCGGCACAAGCTCCACCCGCGTGCCGAATTCATTTCCATCGGTTGTTAACAAAGGGGTCTCGGATAGGCCTATAGTACCAATGGATTTTACACCTGCATGTAGCGAGTCAAGCGTTGTCAACAAATCAATCGACAAAGTTCTAGCATCATCATAATAAGCTTGCACCTTGAGTTGACCGCCAAAAACTCGCAATGCGTGCTTCGCCACCATTTTACATTGAGCGCTAGGAACAGCCATTTTGCCTTCCCAAAAATGAAAAATTCAATCCCCTTACAGCATTTGACCGAAATGGTAGTGCAAGCCGTCGCTGATTCAGGCCCAGGCATTGCTATCGCGTAAGTGAAACACCAATGAAGCCTGATTATTATTCATGCCATGACTGGAGTACTAACTCAAGAAGAATCAGTAAAAATTAGCAATTAACTCTTCGCGAGACCTGGTGCCTTCCAAGAATACGGTCATCCATGCATCCATTATTTCGAAAATATCAACTCCATACTCTGGCGTCGTAGGATTTTCATGCCACCATATTAAGCCTTCTGAGGCTTTTTCCGCCTCCGTATCTATCGCGACAAAGTCTCCACTGCCATTCGAAAATACGGTAATCCAGCTCCCCGCAAACGAAACGTCTTCTTCGTCAATGAAGTCCGACACACGCGAAATATCACTTAGGCTCTGTGGCCCCATTGAGCGCGCAGGGAAAAATGTATATCCATCATGAACTTCCCGATAAAAACTCTGAAGTTTTATGGGAAGAGCCTCAAACATTTCCTTATCAGTCGCACCCCCTTCAACAGGCAACCCACCTATATAATAATAGAAGCCGTTCGCATCATGGAAAACATACAACAGCTCCAACTTATCATCAGCCAGCAAAACGGTACCCAGCAGACTATTATTTAGCAGCGTAATGACTGAAGGGAACTCAGTAGAATACGACTGCCAGCTATCAGGATATGCGGGAGCATCGTCGAGACGCAGCCCAAAACTCTCCCACGCCTTAGGTAAGACAATACCTGCCGAAACCTCCTCGCGATCAAAGAAAAACTTTCTTCCTGTAAATGTACTTTTGATATCTTTAACTATATCATTCAATCTAATCACTTCATTGCTCCTGCAGGCCCTCTGAAACTATGCTTATCCAACCAGAACAAAGTCGCTCAACGCCTCGACTAATTGAGAGTGCCTGAGCAACTCCTCGTTCTTACGATCGCGAATCAGAGTAAACTCGTCCTTTTTTGGAGAAAGAACTTCTACAACCTTCTCTTTGAAATTTGTAATTTCAATAAAACCGCTTGCCACGCCATTGAGATTTTCAATTTCAGTTAACAAAGTAGAATATTTCATTAATACTCCCACCTCATGGGTGCCAGCTTCAGTCTGCGGATTATCAAAATAAACTTTAAGCTTAGGGCAGACAGCTCTATCCCAGCGGAAAACAGGAATAATTCGCTGGATCATTTCCTTAAATTCACCCTTTGTCTCCCTCCCCGAAAACTCACACCGATGTATCGGAATGCATAGAAATAAATTTTCACGCTTATTTTCCAGTCTCCCCTTCAGACTGCCGTGATATGTATTAGGGACAACGATAGCATGAGTAAATCCATATTTATTTGGATAAATATCAAAAATTGCAGTCTCACCTTGAATCAAGGACTCGGGCACTTGCTTAACAAGCTCCACCGCAAATGCTCTATCGCTTAAACCTTCAGATATAACCAGCAAATCTTGTCTACCGGTGCTTTTCAAGCAATATTCATAAACCACTTTCGGAAGTTTATGTTGAAAAAAATAACACCCAGCAAACTCATCCACGCTAGCAAAGGATTGCAATAAATCATCTTGAGAAAACATACCGTCCTCACTCATAATCGGGCCCTACATCCTGCCTGTACTTAACACCGTCTGCGGCCATCTTAGCACCGTCCAAGCTATTAGTAGAGCGCAATCGAATACTCATGTTATCTGTATCATTGTAAAAATCGTTTCGCGCAGCACGGGTGGAATTACATCCCTGCTCATTCCAATGTTCAACGACTGGCTTGTTATGTTCAATTGTGATTCTTGGATCGCTTCTATGAACAGCATCCATGTCACCTGTGAGAATTTTTCCTGCATCCGGTCCTAGCATCCAAGACCTTGAGGTATTGATGCCGGTGTTGTACACCTGCGAGGCAAGGTCGAGGCGAATTGCCAGGCCTTGCGCCCCATTGCGTCATAACCGAAGCAACTGGTGAGCTTGCCCTGGGTCCGATACACCTCGCGGTGCAGGTCATCACGCTCCATGTCGGTGATCACCTGGCCGTCCAGGTTCAGCTGGTGCAGGTGCCCGCTGCCGTAGTACAGGTGATTGACCTTGCGGCCATCTGGCAGGGTCAATGTGGTCAGGTTGCTGAGCGGGTCGTATTCATAACTTAGCACGCCGGCAGAGGTGACTTCTTGGGCCAAGCGGTCAAGTAAGTCGTAGGCTTACTGAGTTTCTCTTCGGTTACGCCGAGCTGATGCTTTAGTTATTTCATTGCTACTGTTATGAATCGTATAATTTCAGACCACTAAGGCATCTTCTGAACTATTAGCCTGCACAGCACAGCACAGCACAGCAACAATGGAGCCCCCGAGAAAAACTGGCAATCACCTGAAGCCCAACTATTAAAGAGCAACCCCTTAAGGCAATATCAATAGATCTTATGAACCCTATCAATAACAAATCGTGGGAAATACGTCAGGCGATATCTCCAAGCGCACCTTCCAAGACATTGAGCCAGCGACCTCAAGATATTGAAGACCTACCAAGCCATTCTCAAAATCTCGGTCGCACCCAATAAACTAGGAATTTATTTAGCCTAAGAAAGCCCCCAAGAATCAATGGTCCATCGGCCCGAGTACTACATTGGAAATTATAAAAATCCATCTTGCGCTCAATGCGTACATATCGGCTAAGCCTGCCTCAGTTTTTAGGCCCTTGGAATCGATGTTTAGCCAATAGCTGTATTTAACAAATTAAAGATTAACCCCAACATCAAAAGAGGATATTTTCTGGAGCCGAGCCTCTATATTTTACCAGTCACGTGTAGCAATTAGCTCTTCAGTGTAAGCCTCAGTAAACCCATAAGCTCTAGCTATTGCGGAGAAATCTTCGGCAATAGCCTCTCTAGCTCCAGTCTCTATATCACTTCCTCTTTCATTGAACTCGGCTTGAAGCTCGTTGATTTTATTTGTAGCGGCATGCGTCATCACATAAAGTTCCTCAAGCGAACTCGGCCTTCTTCTTTCCAACTCAATGCATAGCTCTCTCAGCACTCCCTCAATCTTCTTGACCAAATCATCAGGAAAGTAAGAATCAGCATACATATCTTTTAAAAAAACATAGCCCTGCATAGTTTTGTTACAACTCATAGACACCTCGCAGCTCCACAGAAAAATACGCATCAAAAAATATCATGTTTTTTTGGTGGAGGAGCACTAATCCCACTAAACAAAAACTCTTTCGACTCATCCCAATTAACACCTGTTTCGAAGTAGTTTCTTAGGCGCTTTTTCATTTTCTCAGGATTTCCATACATCCCGCATAACTCGTTCCCATAAATCTCCTCAATATCATCAGGTACGGACAGGACATCCTTTACAACTTTTGCGCCATAACTTTCATAGTTATCTGTCAGCTCTATTAGTCTCGCGCCACCTTGCACACCCCGGTCAAACGCAGCGCTCAACATCATTTTTTTTATCGGCCTACCATTGGGAGCAACTTGCTCTGGCGACACCACTGACAAAAATATTGGTTTCAATTTTTTTTCTGCTACAAAAAGACAAAACAGAATGTCTTTTTTATTTAAATCAATACCCGTCCAGTCTTGATTGGTTTGAAAAACATCAAAAAATTCCATTAGAGAATTTTTCCGCATTTGAGCAAGGCTATAAACCCCGTCTGCAACTTGAACACAGAGAATTTGATCTTCTATCCATTTAACCGACTTTAACATCCGGCTGCTCCTTTCGCTATATTTTGGTTACCACCCGTGATTTTTGCTCGATGTGCGTCTGCTGCAGCTAAATATACATCCCTATTTCGGTTTCCTATCCCCACCGGGTTCTGCTTGTTCGATGTTCCATCCAAACCTCCTCGATCTTCAAATATTCGCTGCTCAAGACCGCGAGCTATATTTTTACCCTCTTGTCCATCGCCGCGATAAACAGCCTGGGGTTCCACATCGAAATGATCCATATTTGGATACCTATATTTCAGCACATCTGCAGCTGAATGCCCTAGCCCCGGCTTACTAGCATATCCGACATATGGCTTACCGTTTTTTATTCCTTCGTAAGTTATATGAGTAGCATTGGCAGGATCCCCAGCCCATCCCAAGGGATCTATCCATAATAACGGATTGCCACCATAATTATATAAGTTTACCCCGCCCAATATGCTTATAGGATCTTGACTAATAAACCGGCCCACCTCCGAATCATAATAGCGGAACGTATTATAATGCAGCATCGTTTCACAATCGAAATACTGCCCTTGGAAGCGTAGATTCTGCTCGACCTCATTGACGGCTAGCTGCTCAATCGCCCCCCACGAGCGATACGTCGCCTGCCAGACAATCTCACCTTCGCTATCCGTCAGCTCCAGCGGCGTACCGATCTGGTCGGTATGGAAGTAGTAGACTTTCTGCCCTTCCCCTTCGACCTGATCGACACGTGCTAAGGGCGCGTAACTTCCCGACTCATAGAAATACAGAATACTCTGTCCCGGCATTTCCTCCCGCAGCATCCGCAGCCCTTGCCACAGGAAGCGCTTCTGTTCGACTTCACCGTTGATTTCTGACTGCTTCGCTACTCGACGCCCCAAGCTGTCATAGCGGTATTCATCCCGACTTTCCAGCTGACCATTACGCAGCGTCTCGGCGCGTACCAGACGGTTCTCACAATCGTAGCTAAACCGCTGCAGCTTGCTATGCCCCGAGCGCTTTTCGATCAGGTTGCCCCAGGGATCATAGCTGTATTCCTGGTCCCGCCACTGCTTGATCCGGTTGTCCTTGACCTTGGCGAACTGGCGCGCATTAAAGTCTAAGCGGTTGGCCGCCGCATCGTAACGAAACTCTTCGCTACCAATCAGCGAGCCGGTATCGCGACTGCGTAACCGGCCGTTGGCTTCGTATTCGTATCTAATCTCGCCGCGCAGCTTGTCGAGCGTGCGTACCAGCTCGCCTGCAGGGTCGTACTGATAACGACGGTGAATCGGGTTGTAGGCATGCTCCAGCAGCAATGAGGTATTGATACCGGTATTGTGAACCTGCGAGAGCTTGTCGGCTGGCAAGGTCGACGCGAACTGCCAGGCCTTACGCCCCTTCGCATCGTAGCCAAAGCAACTAGTGAGCTTGCCCTGGGTCCGATAAACCTCGCGGTGCAAGTCATCGCGCTCCATGTCGCTGATTACCTGGCCGTCCAGATTCAGCTGATGCAGATGTCCGCTGCCGTAGTACACGTAGTTGACCTTGCGGCCATCCGGTAATGTTAGCGTGGTCAAGTTGCTGAGCGGATCGTACTCGTATCTCAACTTACCATGAATAGTGGTTTCTTCGGTCAGACGCCCGAGCAGGTCATAGTTAAACTCCAACGTCTCATCGTCGGCATCCGACTTCCTACCGTTGCGTATTTGTCGCTTAATACTCCGGAATCGGTCGCAATCATAAGAGTAATCGTGACGCGCATCGTCATTGATTTTTACCATCAATCGGCCAATAGCGTCGCGCTCAAACATCGTACAACGCTCCGGACGCTCGCCCCGCTCACCATAGCCAATCTCATCCAGGCGAACGAGATGACCACCTTCGTTGTAGGTGAAGCGACGCGTCAGATTATCCACCCGTACTTCTTCGACCAACCGGTCCGACGCATCGTAGGCAAAGTTGTAGGTCGCGTTGTTCTCGTTGACCAACGCGGTCAGGCGAATGGCTTTGTCGTACTCGTAGCGAATTCGCTGGCCCTTGGCATCCTGGCGGCTGCTCGGCAAACCCCGGG
>NZ_JBLUPW010000005.1:0-181017 GCF_048068175.1 Pseudomonas sp. NY15356
CTGAAGCGTTCAACTCATTGAATCTCAAGGAGTTTTGCGTTTCGACTGCGTCGGAAGTGGGGCGCATTATAGGCCCCTGAAACGGCACGTCAACCGTTATTTTCAAAAAACGTTACCAAACCGCTCTTGCCGACGGCAGGGCCCATTGCGCACTATAGTGCTCAGCCGTATCACTTCCATTTATAAGGATTACCCTCCTGCAATGAACAACCAGCCTCGCAGCCTGGCCGCCACGCTGTTTCCCATCGGCCTGCTGCTGATCGCCATGGCCTCGATCCAGTCAGGAGCCTCCCTGGCCAAAAGCATGTTTCCCGCAGTCGGAGCCCAAGGCACCACCGCCCTTCGCCTGGTATTCGCCAGCATCATCATGTTGCTGTTGCTGCGCCCATGGCGTGCACGGATGGATGCCGCCACGCTGCGCAGCGTCGTCATCTATGGCCTGGCATTGGGCGGTATGAACCTGCTGTTCTATATGTCCGTGCGTACCGTCCCGCTGGGTATCGCCGTGGCACTGGAATTCACCGGGCCACTGGCCGTCGCGATCCTGGGCTCGCGGCGGGTGGTGGACTTCCTATGGATCGGCTTGGCGATCATCGGGTTGCTGCTGTTGATTCCTGTCGGCCAATCCGGCCAGGCCGTCGACTTGGTTGGCGCAGCCTACGCGCTAGGCGCGGGGGTGTGCTGGGCACTGTATATCCTCTATGGCCAACGCGCCGGTGCAGAACATGGCATCCAGACGGCCGCCCTGGGCGTGCTGGTGGCGGCGCTGTTCGTCGCGCCTATCGGCATCGCGCATGCTGGCAGTGCATTGCTCGCACCGGCCCTGATTCCGGTGGCCCTAGGCGTCGCAGTGCTCTCCACCGCCCTCCCCTACAGCCTGGAGATGGTCGCCCTGACCCGCATGCCCGCCCGCACCTTCGGCACCCTGATGAGCATCGAGCCCGTATTCGCTGCGCTTTCAGGGTTGTTGTTCCTGGGGGAAGTCCTATCCCTTTCCCAATGGCTCGCCATTCTGGCGATTATCACCGCTTCCGTCGGGGCGACCTTGTCGATGCGCAAGGAGACCCCGACAGCCGTAGCGGCGGATTGACATGAGAAATATTTTCATTTGCCCGGACTTTTCACATTGTCCCTCCAGCCTAGGCTGATTAAGCTGTCACAAAAATTTGATCTTTACGCTATCTACTGTACAAGACAGGGACGTTGGGGAAATTCCAGGAAGAAAAGAGCGATAACGACGGGGCCAGGCATGCTGGTCGGCCCTGCATTTAAGGACAGGAATGAAACGTATTTTGCTCATCCTGGCCATCTTGGCCATTGCTGGATGCGCCGCCACCGCCAAGACCGAGGTGAAGCGGGGGAAAAAAGGGCTGCATATCAATTGCTCCGGCCTCTCCTCCTCTTGGGAGAAATGCTACAGCAAGGCAGCCACGTCCTGCGGCAACCGCGGTTACAAGGTCATCGCCCGCTCCGGGGATACGGACGAAGAACCGGGCGACTACCTATTCGGTATCAATCCGGCCGGTTACACCAGCCGTAGCATGATCGTCCTGTGCAAATGAACTGAAAAGGGCAGCCAAACGGCTGCCCTTTTTCGTTGATGCCCGCCACGTCAGATCGGCACCGTTCGGGCCTCCAACCAGGCCAGCGCCTCTCCTTGGAGCAAAGGCGTCAACCGCTCACGCACGGTCGCGTGGTAGGCGTTGAGCCACTGGATCTCCTCCTGCCCCAACAGCTCGGGCAACAGGCAGCGCGTATCGATCGGACAAAGGGTCAGGGTCTCGAAGGCCAGGAAATCGCCAAAGGCGTTCTTGCCAACTTCCCGGTTGACCACCAGGTTCTCGATACGCACACCCCAGGCTCCCGGCCTGTAGGTGCCCGGCTCGATCGAACTGATCATGCCCACCTGCATCGCCGTCTGCGGCAATGTTGCAGCTTGATAGGCAATGACCTGGGGCCCTTCGTGTACATTCATGAAATACCCCACGCCATGACCGGTGCCATGGCCATAGTCGACCTGATCCGCCCAGATCGGCGCGCGGGCGATGGCGTCGAGCAGGGGCGAAAGAATGCCTCGCGGGAACTTGGCCCGCGACAACGCGATCATGCCCTTGAGCACCCGCGTGCAGTCCTGGCGCTGCTCGAGGCTCGGCGTGCCGATCGGTACCATCCGCGTGATATCGGTGGTACCGCCCAGGTATTGACCACCCGAGTCGATCAACAGCAAGCCATCGCCCTCGATCACCGCATGGGATTGTTCGGTGGCCCGATAATGCGGCATGGCGCCATTGGCGTTGAACGCCGCAATGGTGGAAAAGCTCAGCGACACGAAATCCGGCCGACGCGCCCGGGCTGCGGTCAACCGCTCGTCGATGGTCAGCTCGGTGATGGTTTCCTTGCCCAGGTTCGCCTCGAACCAGGCGAAGAACTCGCATAACGCGGCGCCGTCGTGCTCCATGACCCGGCGGATATGCACCAGGTCATCCTCGCCCTTGCGCGATTTGCTCAAGGTGGTGGGGTTGGCGCCCTCGACCAATTGCACGCGCTCATCCAGATGCCCCAGCAAGCCACAGGTGACGCGCGCCGGATCCACCAGCAAACGGCTGCCCGGCGCGATCGTGCCCAGGGCCTGGCCCACATCGGCATAATCGCGCACCTCGATGCCATCTGCCGCCAATACCTGTCGCAGATGCTCATCGACCTTGTCCCGTCCAACGAACAGGGTCGCTTGTTCCTGCCCGATCAGTGCGAAAGAAACGAACACCGGGTTGTAGGAGATATCGCTGCCCCGCAAGTTGAACAGCCAAGCGATATCATCGAGGGTGGCGAGGAAGTGCCAATCAGCGCCTCGCTCAACCAGCGTGCGACGCAACTCGACGAGCTTCTGCGCACGGTTGACGCTGGCATGGGGTGGCAGGTGCTGGTAGACCGCATTGCCCGGCAGTGCCGGCCGGTCATCCCACACCTTCCCCAGCACGTCCAGGTCAGTGCGCAGCCGCGCCTCCTTCGCCCTGAGGCGCTCCTCCAACAGCCGGGCGGACGCCAGGGCCATGACCGCACCATCGACGGCAACCGTGCCGTGGGGCTTGATATGTTCGCCAAGCCATTCCAGCGCTCCAGGCTGCCCAGGCAGCAGCTTCATCAGTTCGATGCCACTGCCGGCGAGTTCGTGCTGCGCCTGCTCCCAATAGCGGCTGTCGGCCCAGAGCCCGGCAAAGCCCGCCGTCACCACCAGGGTGCCCACCGATCCATGGAACCCCGACAGCCATTGGCGCCCCTGCCAGTGCCCCGGCAGGTATTCGGACAAGTGAGGATCGGCCGAGGGCACCAGGAGGGCATCCAGCCCGTCGTTGGCCATCACCTCGCGCACACGTGCCAGGCGGGCCTGCACGCTTTGCTGAATCGGGGACTGACTGTTCATACGCACTCCTGCGGATACATCTTCGACTATTCCAGGGCGCTGATAATGGAACAGCCGGCCAAGCGCCGCAATCGCGACGAGGTACGCAATGCTTCCCGGCCAACGATTCGAGCCACCTGCCACCGATCGATTGCGCTGAACTTTGGTCGGTCAAGCGGCTTCAGACACCATACATACCTAGCGGACACCCATCGCCCATGCCCCGACCCCGTGACCCGAAGACCGCCGTCGTACTGCTCGATACCCGCGAGCACACGCCCGACCACGAGCACGCCGTCCACCTCAAGCTCGTCGACTACCTGGCGCGCCTGCTCGGCATTGGCAAGGCCGCGCCTGACCAGCCCCCAGGCAGCAACGATCGCTACTACTACCTGCCGACCGAAACCTTGGTCGACCCGCAGCGCTACCGCCCCCTGGGAATCGTGGACGAGCACGACCTGTTCGGCGGCCTGGTCACGCACCCCTTCATGGCCACCAAGGCTATTTCCCACCCTCTGCCAACCGGGGCGAGCTTCCCATCAGGTTGGACCGATGCGTTCGCCCGCGACGCCCGCGACGCCCTGTTGCGCGGCTACACGGTGTTCAGCAAGACCGATGCCCGGCAGGCTGCGGCCTTGCTCCTGCGCGAGGGGCCGGTCCGGGTCAAGCCAGTGCTGGCCTGCGCCGGGCGTGGGCAGGAGGTGGTCGAGCACGCCGAGGACCTGGAGCCATTGCTGGCGCAGATGGACGACGCAACACTGGGGCTTGTCGGGCTCGTGCTGGAAGAGAACCTGGACGACGTCGAGACCTATAGCGTGGGCCAGGCCTGCGTCGGCGACCAGGTGTGCAGCTACTATGGCACCCAGCGCCTGACCCGCGATCATCAAGGCACCGAGGTCTATGGCGGTTCTGACCTGGTCGTGGTGCGAGGCGGCTATACGTCCCTGCTGCAGCTACCGCTTGAAGAACACGTGCGCCTGGCCATCAACCAGGCCATGGCCTATGAACGCGCCGCGCAGCGGCACTTTCCTGGCTTCGTCGCCTCCCGCCGCAACTATGACATCGCCCGCGGCATAGACCATCGGCAGCGCCTGCGCAGCGGGGTGCTGGAACAGTCCTGGCGCCTGGGCGGGGCCAGCAGCGCCGAGATCCTGGCCCTGCAAGCCTTCGCCGACGACCCGGCCCTGCAACGGGTGCATGCCTCGAGCCATGAAGTCTTCGGCCTTCCCGAACTGCCTGCCGACGCCACACTTTTCTACCAGGGAAACGACAGTGAACTCGGACAACTCAGCAAGTATGCACGGATACGCCACCATGACCATCCAGAGTGAATCAGTCGAGCTGCAGGTCGAGGACGACCGCATCGCCGGCACCGTGGTCAGCCCAGGCAGCAAGATGCCGGGCATTCTCTTCGTCCACGGCTGGGGCGGCAGCCAGCAACGCGACCTGGCCCGGGCACGCAACATCACCGGGCTGGGCTGCGTATGCATGACCTTCGACCTGCGCGGCCACGAAAAGACCGAAAGCCAGCGCCTGACCGTCACCCGCCGGCAGAACCTGGGCGACGTGCTGGCCGCCTACGACCAGCTAGCCAACCACCCAGCCGTGGACCCGGGGGCCATTGCCGTGATCGGCAGCAGCTATGGCGGCTACCTGGCGACCCTGCTGACTACCCAGAGGCCTGTCAAATGGCTGGCCCTGAGGGTGCCGGCCTTGTATTGGGACGATGACTGGGAAACGCCCAAGCAAGCCCTGGATCGGCAACGCCTGAACAGCTATCGCCAGCGTATCCTGGGCCCTGCCGACAATCGGGCCCTGGCCGCCTGTGCCGAGTTCGGCGGTGACGTGCTGCTGGTCGAGTCCGAAAACGACGACTATGTGCCGCACAATACGCTGATGAGCTATCGCTCGGCGTTCGTCGCGGCCCACTCGCTGACCCACCGTATCGTCGACGGCGCCGACCATGCCCTTTCCAGCGAGGAATGCCAGAAGGCCTACAGCGCCATGCTCGCGTCCTGGATCGAGGAGATGGTCATAGGCGCACGCCTGGACCGTTATCCGCATTACGCTCCCTGGTACGCCTGAGGCTCGCCCACCTGGCACTGCAACTCGCCATCGGCGCCCCGCACAAGGCTGCGCAGGGTCTGGTAGGCAGCGAAATTGATGCCCCGCGCCTGGTGCTGGCACAGCAAGTCGAGGAACGGCTCCTCCACGAAGCAATCTGCCGCCGCGGCCCACGCCTGGCGTGATTGCCATTGCAGGTACTGCAAGACCCGACTGCCATCGTCGCTGGCCTGGATACTGACCGCCAGCAGCCCCTCGCAACGCGCTGCCAACGCTTCGCTGCGCACCACCAATGCCTCGGCCAGCGCCTGCTGCTGGGTCGTTGGCACTTCGTATTCGATCATCTGGGTGAACCATAAGGTAGTGGGCTGGGCCGCCATGGACTGTCTCCTTGCTCCGGACGCTTGCAGCGCGATGGTTTGCAGGGTAAAACCTCGAGTTAAGTCAAGGTCAAGGAATTTCTTCCCATGCCAGGCAAAACGCCCTCTTGCGAAGAAAAGCTGCTGAGCGTCGGCCAACTGGCCGCACGCAGCGGCGTTGCCGTCACGGCGCTGCATTTCTACGAGACCAAGGGGTTGATCCACAGTATCCGCAATGCGGGCAACCAGCGCCGCTATCCCAGGGCCACGCTACGCCGGGTGGCGGTGATCAAGATGGCCCAGCGCCTGGGCATCGCCCTGGCCGACATCGCCCAGGCCCTGGACACCCTGCCCAGGGACCACACGCCCAGCGCCGAAGACTGGGGCCGGCTATCGGCGCGCTGGCGTGACGATCTCAGCCGGCGGATCGACGAACTGATCTTGCTGCGCGATCAGCTGGACGGCTGCATCGGCTGCGGCTGCCTGTCGTTGAAGGAGTGCCCCTTGCGCAATCATCACGACCGCCTGGCCGAGCAGGGCCCCGGGCCGCATCCACCCGCCCATTAGGAGATTTCAGGGCTGGGCGATGAAGCGTCGCCGGTAATCGCTGGGGGTCGACCCGACGATACGCTGGAACACCTTGCGAAACGCACCCGGGTCTTGGTAGCCCACGCCCCAGGCGATCTGGTCCACGCTGCGTCGGGTAAACTCCAGCAAGCGGCAGGCCCGCACCACACGCACCTGTTGGCAATACTCGGTCGGCCGCAGCCCGGTGGCCGCGCGAAAGCGGCGCAGGAAGGTCCGTGGCTCGAGGCCTGCGCATAACGCCATGCTGGCCAGGTCGGCCTCTTGCGCCCCGTTGCCCTGTAGCCAATGCTGGACCTTGAGCACCGCTTCGTCACCATGGTCCAACCGCGGGCTGAAACGCGCGCCCGGCAAGGCGCTGGCCAACGGCTCCACGGCCAGGTAACGGGCAGTTTCCCGGGCCAGGGTCGCACCGAGGAAACGCTCCAGCAAGCGCAGGCCAAGCTCGGTCCAGGCCATCAGGCCGGCAGATGTCACGATGTCGCCGTCATCGAGCAACGGCTGGTTGGCCTCCACCCGCACCTTGGGGAAGCGCTCACCCAGTGCCTGCGCATAGTTCCAGTGGGTACTCGCCGCTCGTCCATCGAGCAGCCCGCTGGCGGCAATGAAGAACACCCCGATGCACACCGAGGCGAGCACGGTGCCCTGCCCATGCCATTTCCACAGGGCAGTACGGTGACGCTCGAGCAACGCAGGGGCCGGTGCCGATTCCAGGCTCGGCGGGATCACCAGGGCACGCAGCGCATGGCGAGGTTGCGCCAGGCTGTCGTGAATAACCTGCAGCCGCCCTTCATCGTCGAGCTGCCAATGGCTGACACGCAGGCGTGGCAGGTTGCCTTCGCCCAGCTCGGCGGCGACCCGGTTGGCCACCGTGAACAAGTCCGTCAGGCCGTGCACGGCGGCACCTTGCGCCCCTGGATAGACAAGAACACCGATTTCCAGGGTAGCGGAGCTGTCAGTTTTTGCCGTCATTGTGTCGATCGCGCCAATCCCAGGGGACATCGCCCAAGCCTATAACTATCCTCAACCAACCACTACTGCCACAGGAGGCAGCATGAGCAAGCAGGCCCTGATCATCATCGACATCCAGAACGACTACTTCCCCGGTGGCAAGTGGACCCTCGACGGTGCCGAGAGCGCCGCCGACAACGCTGCCCGCCTGCTGGACGCGGCCCGCAGCCGGGGCGACCTGGTGGTGCACGTGCGCCATGAATTCGAAAGCGCCGACGCGCCATTCTTCACGCCGGGCTCGGACGGTGCGCAGATCCATCACAAGGTAGCGCCGGCCAGCGGCGAAGCCGTGGTCACCAAGCACCAGGTCAATGCTTTTCGCGACACCAACCTCAAGGCCCTGCTCGACCAGCATGATGTCCAGGCCCTGACCATCGTCGGCAGCATGAGCCACATGTGCATCGACGCGGCCACCCGCGCGGCGGCCGACCATGGCTATCAAGTGGCAGTAGCCCATGATGCCTGCGCGACCCTGCCCCTGGACTTCGCCGGCAAGCAGGTACCCGCAGCGCAGGTCCAGGCGGCCTCCATGGCGGCGCTGGCCTTCGCCTATGCCCGGGTCGAGAGCACCGAGCAACTGCTCGCAGAATATCGCCGCTGAAGCGCTCAGATCACGACGTTACGCACGAACCGCGTGGGCTCGCTGGCATCGTTGCGATACACGTACCGGCAGTTGCTGGGAAATACGTGGAACTCGCCCGCCTGCAAGCGCCGTTCACGCCCCTCGATGACCAACGTCAGGCAGCCTGCGGCCACGTAGATCTGCTCGCTCCACCCTTCGGCGTCGGCCTCACTGGCGTAGGACTCGCCCGGCGCCAGGGTCCATTCCCAAAGCTCGACTTCACGCCGGGCCGGGCTGCTGCCCAGCAGGATGGCCTTGCTGCCGGCATGCTCGCCGGCCCAGGCCAGCTCATCGATGCGGCTGGGGTCACGGCGATCAGGGGCCTGGATGAGTGTGCTGAACGCCACACCCAGGGCTTCGGCGATCAGGTCGAGGGTGGTGAGGCTGACATTCTTTTCGCCCGCCTCGATGGCCACCAGCATTCGCCGGCTGACCCCAGAGCGCTCGGCCAGTGCCGTCTGGCTCAGCCCGGCAACGCTGCGTAACTGGCGAACGTTCTGGCTGACATGTTGCAGCACCGATGCTCGGTGCGAAGAATCTTTGTGCACTATATTGCTCACAGATAGGGATTGCGCAGTATACTGCCCACTTTGCGGCGATTGTGCGCCGCCCCTGTCGAGTAAGCAAGCCCATGAGCCAGCCCAGCCTGCCCACCCAATCCGCCGTCTCCTTGCGTCTGAGCAAGGCGGAACTGGTGCTGGTATTCATCACCATGCTCTGGGGTGGCACCTTCCTGCTGGTACACAATGTCATGACCGTCAGTGGCCCGATGTTCTTCGTCGGTCTGCGCTTTGCCGCGGCCGCCGTGTTCGTCGGCCTGGTGTCGGCCCGCTCGCTGCCGGGGCTGACTTTCACGGAGCTCAAGGCCGGCATGCTCATCGGTGTGTCGATCATGCTCGGCTATGGTTTGCAGACCATGGGCCTGCAAACCATCAGCAGCAGCCAGTCGGCCTTCATCACGGCCCTCTACGTGCCCTTCGTACCACTGTTGCAATGGCTGGTACTCGGACGCCGCCCCGGCCTGATGCCAAGCCTTGGCATCTGCCTGGCGTTCGTCGGGCTGGTGCTGTTGGCCGGCCCGAACGGTGGCACCTTGCATTTCAGCGAAGGCGAGCTGGTTACCCTGGTCAGTGCCGTGGCGATCGCTGGCGAAATCATTCTCATCAGCCGCTATGCCGGCCAGGTCGATGTGCGCCGGGTCACCGTGGTGCAACTGGCGACCGCCTCGGCCCTGGCCTTCCTGATGATCGTTCCGACCCAGGAAGCCCTGCCGGGTTTCTCCTGGCTGCTGCTTTGCAGCGCCCTTGGCCTGGGGGCGATGAGCGCAGTGATCCAGGTGGCGATGAACTGGGCGCAGAAATCCGTTTCGCCCACCCGAGCCACCCTCATCTATGCCGGCGAGCCGGTCTGGGCGGGCGTCGTCGGCCGCATCGCCGGCGAGCGCCTTCCGGGCGTCGCGCTGCTCGGAGGCCTGCTGATCGTGATTGCCGTCGTGGTCAGCGAACTGAAAATCCGCCGTGCCAGCCAGGCCCCGGTGGTACAGGAACGCGAAGACCATCCAGAGCGCGAACCGGGCCTGTGAAGCGCTGGTCAGCGGCTATGCTTTGAAAAAAACTGTTATAAAAAAACAGCTTGTCACGCCGCATTTAGAGGATCGTGCAGCCGCTTGCGTGTTGGTGATCACCCGTGCGGCACGTATGATCTTTGTCAAACTTCTCCAGATTAGAACGCTATGTCCTTGATAGTGCTATTGCTTCTGCCGTTCGTGGGCAGTTGCCTGGCAGCCGTGCTGCCGCACAACGCACGTAACGCAGAGTCCATTCTTGCCGGGCTCGTGGCCCTGGCTGGCACCATCCAGGTGGCGTTGATGTACCCGCAGGTCGCCCACGGCGGCGTGATTCGCGAGGAATTCCTCTGGCTGCCGAGCCTGGGCCTGAACCTGGTGCTGCGCATGGACGGCTTCGCTTGGCTGTTCTCCCTGCTGGTGCTGGGCATCGGTACCCTGGTGTCGCTGTACGCACGCTACTATATGTCTCCCCAGGACCCGGTGCCGCGCTTCTTCGCGTTCTTCCTGGCCTTCATGGGTGCCATGCTCGGGGTTGTTATCTCCGGCAACCTGATCCAGCTGGTGTTCTTCTGGGAACTGACCAGCCTGTTCTCCTTCCTGTTGATCGGCTACTGGCACCATCGCAGCGATGCCCGCCGCGGTGCCTACATGGCGTTGATGGTCACTGGCGCGGGCGGCCTGTGCATGCTGGTGGGGGTGCTGCTGCTCGGCCATGTGGTCGGCAGCTACGACCTGGACAAGGTCCTGGCTGCCGGCCAGCTGATCCGCGAGCACACGCTGTACCCGGTGCTGCTGCCGTTGATCCTGATCGGCGCGCTGAGTAAGAGCGCGCAGTTCCCCTTCCAGTTCTGGCTGCCCCACGCCATGGCAGCCCCCACTCCGGTTTCGGCCTACCTGCACTCAGCCACCATGGTCAAAGCTGGCGTATTCCTGCTGGCACGGCTGTGGCCGGTGCTCTCGGGCAGCGAAGAATGGTTCTGGATCGTCGGCGGCGCCGGTGCCTTGACCTTGCTGCTGGGCGCGTTCGCGGCAATGTTCCAGAACGACCTCAAAGGGCTGCTGGCCTATTCGACCATCAGCCACCTAGGCCTGATCACTCTGCTGCTGGGTCTGAATAGCCCGCTCGCGGCCGTGGCGGCCGTGTTCCACATTCTCAACCATGCCACCTTCAAGGCCTCGCTGTTCATGGCCGCCGGCATCATCGACCACGAAAGCGGCACCCGCGACATTCGCCGCCTGAGCGGTTTGTTCCGCCTGATCCCTTTCACCGCCACGTTGGCCATGGTGGCCAGCGCTTCGATGGCTGGCGTGCCCTTGATGAACGGTTTCCTGTCCAAGGAAATGTTCTTCGCCGAAACGGTGTTCATCTCGTCCACCGCCTGGGTCGAGACCGCATTGCCGGTGATCGCCACCCTGGCCGGCACCTTCAGCGTGGCTTATGCGCTGCGCTTCACCGTCGACGTGTTCTTCGGCCCTACCGCCCAGGACCTGCCGCACACACCCCACGAGCCGCCCCGCTGGATGCGCGCTCCCGTGGAGCTGCTGGTACTGACCTGCCTGGTGGTGGGGATCTTCCCGGCGCAATCGGTCGGCCCGCTGCTGGCTGCCGCCGCGCTACCCGTGGTGGGCGGCACCTTGCCTGAATACAGCCTGGCCATCTGGCACGGCTGGAACGCCCCGCTGATCATGAGCCTGATCGCCATGAGCGGCGGCATCGTGCTCTACCTGCTGCTGCGTGAACAACTGCGCCGCGGCCGCTTCCCACACCCGCCGCTGATCGAGCGCTTCAACGGCAAGCGCCTGTTCGAACGCGGCCTCGTACACCTGATGCTGCTGGCCCGCCGCATCGAAAGGCTGCTGACCACCCGGCGCCTGCAGAAGCAGCTGTTCATGCTGACCCTGGCCGCGTTCATCGCCGGCCTCATGCCTATGCTCTACAGCGGCCTGAGCTGGGGCGACCGGCCAAAGATCCCGGGTTCGGGCGTGTTCGTCGCACTCTGGCTGATCGCCATCGCCTGCGCCATCGGGGCGGCCTGGCAGGCCAAGTATCACCGCTTGGCAGCCTTGATCATGGTCAGCGTATGCGGCCTGATGACCTGCATCACGTTCGTCTGGTTCTCGGCACCGGATCTGGCCCTGACCCAGCTCGCCGTCGAGGTGGTGACCACGGTGCTGATCCTGCTCGGCCTGCGCTGGCTGCCGCGACGGATCGAAGGTGTCTCGCCGCTGGCGGGCACCCAGGAGCGCGCACGCCTGCGGCGCCTGCGCGACCTGTTGCTGGCCGTGCTGGTCGGCGGCGGGATGGCCCTGCTCTCCTACGCCATGCTGACCCGGCCGACGCCCAACGACATCTCGTCGTTCTACCTGAGCCGGGCACTGCCCCAGGGCGGCGGCACCAATGTGGTCAATGTCATGCTGGTGGACTTCCGCGGCTTCGACACCTTGGGCGAGATCACCGTGCTGGTGGCCGTGTCCCTGACCGTGTTCGCCCTGCTGCGGCGCTTCCGCCCGCCGAAGGAGAGCATGCAATTGCCTGCCCAGCAGCGCCAGCTGGCACCGGACGTGGTCACCGACCTGATCAACCCGCGCCACGCCACCGACACCGCACTTGGCTTCATGATGGTGCCTGCGGCCCTGGTGCGCCTGTTGCTGCCGATCGCCCTGCTGGTGTCGATGTACCTGTTCATGCGCGGCCATAACCAGCCTGGCGGCGGCTTCGTCGCCGGGCTGGTGATGTCGGTGGCGTTCATCCTCCAGTACATGGTCGCCGGCACCCAGTGGGTCGAGGCGCAGATGAGCCTGCGCCCGCTGCGCTGGATGGGCACAGGGCTGCTATGCGCCACCTTGACCGGTGCCGGGGCAATGGTCCTGGGCTACCCGTTCCTGACCACCCACACCGCCCACCTGCACCTGCCGGTGCTCGGTGACCTGCACGTGGCCAGCGCGCTGTTCTTCGACATCGGCGTCTACACCGTCGTGGTCGGCTCCACGCTGCTGATCCTCACCGCCCTGGCGCACCAGTCGGTGCGCGCCCATCGCCCGGGCAACCCGTCCAAATCCAGCCAAGCAGGAGCCGCCTGATGGAAGAAGTCATTGCCGTGGCCATCGGTGTTCTGGCCGCCTCCGGGGTCTGGCTGATCCTGCGTCCACGGACCTACCAGGTCATCATGGGCCTGTGCCTGTTGTCCTATGGCGTCAACCTGTTCATTTTCAGCATGGGCAGCCTGTTCATCGGCAAGGAGCCGATCATCAAGGACGGCGTGCCCCAGGACCTGCTCAACTACACCGACCCATTGCCTCAGGCCCTGGTGCTCACCGCCATCGTCATCAGCTTCGCCATGACCGCGCTGTTCCTGGTGGTGCTGCTGGCCTCGCGCGGGCTGACCGGCACCGACCACGTCGACGGCCGGGAGCGTGAGGAATGAGCGGGTTGAACCAACTGATCATCGCCCCGATCCTGCTGCCACTGGTGACGGCAGCGTTGATGCTGTTGCTCGGCGAGAAGCGACGCCCGCTCAAGGGCCGTCTGAACCTGTTGTCGACCCTGGCTGGCCTGGGCATCGCCCTCACCCTGCTCGGCTGGGTACGCAGCCAGGGGCAGGCCGAATCCATCGGTGTCTACCTGCCGGGCAACTGGCCAGCGCCGTTCGGCATCGTCCTGGTCGTGGACCATCTGTCCGCGTTGATGCTGACCCTTACCGGCATCGTCGGGGTCAGTGCACTGTTGTTCGCCAGGGCTCGCTGGGATGGCGCAGGTGCCAGCTTCCACGCCCTGTTCCAGATCCAGCTCATGGGCCTGTACGGCGCCTTCCTGACCGCTGACCTGTTCAACCTGTTCGTGTTCTTCGAAGTGCTGCTGGCCGCCTCCTACGGCCTGCTGCTGCATGGTTCGGGGCGGGCGCGGGTCAAGGCGGGCCTGCACTATATCGCCATCAACCTGTTCGCCTCGTCGCTGTTCCTGATCGGCGCCGCCATGCTCTACGGCGTAACCGGCACCCTGAACATGGCTGACCTGGCGTTGAAGATCCCGCTGGTGCCGGAAGCCGATCGGGGCCTGCTGCACGCGGGCGCTGCGATCCTGGCCACGGCATTCCTGGTCAAGGCCGGCATCTGGCCGCTGAACTTCTGGCTGGTACCGGCCTATGCCTCGGCCAGCGCACCGGTGGCGGCGCTGTTCGCCATCATGACCAAGGTCGGCTTGTATACCGTGTTGCGCCTGTGGACCTTGCTGTTTTCCGGCCAGGCCGGCGCCTCGGCGCATTTCGGCGGCCAGTGGCTGGTCTATGGCGGGCTGGCGACCCTCGCGGTCGCCGCTGTGTCGATCCTCGCCGCCCAGCGCTTGGAGCGCCTGGCCGCGCTGAGCATCCTGGTATCGGCCGGCACCCTGCTGGGGGCTGTCGGCTTCGGCCAGCCGATCCTTACCGGCAGTGCCTTGTTCTACCTGGTGAGCTCGACCCTGGCCTTGTGCACACTGTTCCTGCTCGCCGAGCTGGTAGAACGCTCGCGCTCAGCCAACGAAGCGCCCCTGGACGACGAGGAAGATGCCATCCCGCCCCCCCTGGAGTCGCTACACCCGCCCAAGGGCATCAACCTCGACGACGAACAAAAGGCCGTGATCGGCCAGGTCATTCCCTGGACCATGGCCTTCCTGGGCCTGAGCTTCATCGCCTGCGCCCTGTTGATCATCGGCATGCCACCGTTGTCGGGCTTCATCGGCAAGCTGAGCCTGATCAGTGCGCTGTTCAACCCCCAGGGCCTGGGCACGCCGAACGATGAGCCCTTGTCCGCTACCGCCTGGGGCCTGGTGGCCCTGTTGATCCTCTCCGGCATGGCCTCGCTGATCGCCTTCGGGCGGGTTGGCATCCAGCGTTTCTGGAAGCCCGAGGAGCGCCCCTCGCCACTGCTGCGCCGCTATGAATGCCTGCCTATCGTCCTCTTGCTGGGCTTGTGCATCCTGCTCAGCATCCAGGCCGAACCCTTGCTGCGCTACACCCAGGACACGGCGGCCAGCCTGCAGGCACCCGATACCTATATCGAAGCCGTGATGGCGACCCGCCCGCTGCCTGGCCCAACCACCCTCGATGCGCAGGTACAGCCATGAAGCGACTGTTCCCCGCCCCGCTGCTGTCCGTGTCGCTGTTCGTCTTGTGGCTGTTGCTGAACCTGTCGGTCAGCCCAGGCAACCTGCTGCTCGCGGCGGTCCTTGCGACCCTGGCGCCGGTGCTGATGGCCCCGCTGCGCCCTCAGCACGCCCATGTGCGCCGGCCATTGGTGGTCGCCCGGCTGATCGGCCGGGTAGGCCTCGATGTCATTCATTCCAACCTGTTGGTGGCGCGCAGTGTGCTCATGGCCGGCAGACGCCCGCCACGCTCGGCCTTCGTGCATATTCCTTTGGCCCTGCGTGACGCCCATGGCCTGGCAGCGTTGTCGATGATCACCACGGTGGTACCTGGCACGGTCTGGTCGGAGCTGGCGCTGGACCGCAGCGTCCTGCTGCTGCATGTGTTCGACCTGGAGGACGAAGCAGCTTTCATCGAGCACTTCAAGCACACCTACGAACGCCCGCTGATGGAGATTTTCGAATGACTGGCCTGCTCGCCAACGCCATTCTCGCCAGCCTGTTCATCTTCGCCACTGCCATGGCCCTGGCGCTGGTCAGGCTGTTTCGCGGCCCCAGCGCCCAGGACCGGGTCCTGGCGCTGGACTACCTGTACATCCTCGGCATGTTGATGATGCTGGTACTGGGTATCCGCTACGCCAGCGATACCTACTTCGAAGGCGCCTTGCTGATCGCCCTGTTCGGCTTCGTCGGCTCGTTCGCCCTGGCCAAATTCCTGCTGCGCGGCGAGGTGATCGAATGAACGAAACCCTGGTGTTGCCATTCTGGCTGGAATTGATCACTGCACTGTTGTTGCTTGGCGGCAGCCTGTTCGCCCTGATCGGCGCCCTCGGCCTGCTGCGCCTGAAGGACTATTTCCAGCGCATGCACCCACCTGCCCTGGCTTCGACCCTCGGCGCCTGGTGTGTCTGCCTGGCTTCGATCCTGTATTTCTCGTGGATCAAGCAAGGCCCGGTGCTGCATGCCTGGCTGATTCCGGTCCTGCTGTCCATTACCGTGCCAGTGACCACGCTGCTGCTGGCCAGGGCGGCCCTGTTTCGCAAGCGCATGTCCGGCGAGCCGGTGCCTGAAGAGGTGAGCAGCGGGCGAGACCACGGCAACTGAGGCTGGCTGCCCGGGGCAAGCCAGGTATACCTCAACCCTGGGTCAGGCGTTGCAGCTCCCGCCGCACCATGGCGGCGAACTCGGGCGGGCTGAGCTGGTACAACTCACCTGCCACCCAAGCCAACCAGCCGGCCCCCAGCGCCTCACGCCTGGCCAGCAGGCGCTCGGCCTGCGCCACGGCCTGGGCCTGGTGCTGCTGATGAAAATGCGCTCTACCGGTGGGCGCCTTGTCGCTCATTCGCTGGCCTTGAAAGTGGTCAGCTCGCCCTTGCGCCATTTGGCGACCTTGCCGGTCACCGCCTTGAGCAGCTTGCCCAGGCCTTCCTGCACCTGTTGCTGGGCGGCGAACACCAGCATCACGCCATGGCCCTCGCGAAACACGATGCCTTCACCTTCCGGCACCGAGACGAAGGCGTAATCGCCGACGCCATAGACGTTCAGCTTGATATCGCGAAAGCGCAGCTCCAGCTTGCCACCCTCACGACTGGGCAATACCGCAGCGCGAAAGTGGTCGCCGACCTTCAATTCCAGGTGTTGTTTGTTATCGACCACCAAGGCGTCATCGGTGTCGATCTCGGCCATGTACAGGCCATCCGGGTTCTGTTCGGTCACATAGATGAAACGCCCTTGAAACAGCTTGGCCAACTTGGCCCGCAAATCGCCCAGGGCGAACAACGCGTGGGTATCCAGAGTACTGACTGCCAATGAAGAATTCCTCGAACCGGTTACAGGCACCCCCAACCCAATACGTGGGGGCGCGATCATTTCAAGTCGATGTCTGAAAGACTAATCAAGCGATGCGCGAAACGTCTGTACAGGTAGGCGATGCGGCAGGCAGGAATTATTACTCAAGCTTGCCAGCCAAGACCTCAAGACGGCTTTTCGGCAGTATTCCCTACAGGGAACGTAATGTCTGACAACAAAATTGCAGGAAAAGATGCAACAGATAGCGCCGGCCCTCGGCAGAACGGGCCTCGATATCCATCAGCACATTACAGGGGGAGAATATGCACGAAAAGACTGAAATCCGTCGAGAGGGCCAGCGCATTTCTTGCTGTTGAAGGAGGCCAGAACAGAGAGTTGCCGCCAGGACAAAGAAACGCAAAAAGCCCCAGGGATTGCTCCGTGGGGCCTCTGGAAACCGTGACGATCAGACCTGACGCTGGTGGCGGTCGAGCTGTTCGTGGCGCTCCTGGGCTTCGATGCAGTACTTGGTGGTCGGGCTGATCAGCAGGCGCTGCAGGCCGATCGGTTCGCCGCTGTCATCGCACCAACCGAAGCTTTCGTCAGCGATACGGCCCAGGGCCATTTCCAGCTGCGGGAGCAGACGCTGGTCACGCTCGATGGCGTTGACCAGCCAGTGACGCTCTTCTTCCACCGAGGCCACATCGGCAGGGTCCGAAGGCGTATCCAGGCTTTCGATGGTGTTGCGGCTCAGCTCGATGCGCTCGTGGGTTTCGACTTTCATCGCCTGCAGCAGCTCAGTGAAGAATGCCAGCTGTTCAGCGTTCATGTAGTCATCGGCCGGCATGGCCAGCAACTGTTCCTTGGTCATCGATTTCTCTATGAAAATATAGGCTTTTGGGCGTTTCGGGTGTCACCCACGATCGTGCGTGGGTAACGAAATTCTTAAAAGCGCCAACCGGCTCTTTTTACAGGGGGCGGCAGTCTAAGGCGGCAGGCCGCGAGGGGCAACACCATTGATCCGTGAATTTACCGAAATCCCCCCGATTGCGCCCACCGCCACGGCAACAGTTCGTCGGTTTTGCGCTGTAACGTGCAACAGCCAGGCGAGGTGTATGCAAAGTAGTACCTGGCTACCGACCGCAGCGGCATGAAAACGCCTTTGCTAATGGACCGTTTCACAGCCGGAGCAGTCCATGAGCAACACGTCCCAACGCCCCACAAGTCCAAGCCTGGAGTGCCAGGTAGCGATTCGCTTCAATGCCCGTCCCAGCCTGCTCGACATCGCCGCCCAGGTGCTGGCCGAACAATGGCTGACACGCCGTCTGCCATCCAGCGCAGACCCTCGCAACCTGTTTCTGGTCAGCCTCGGGCCGGCGTCGGCCCCTCCTTTTATCCGCCCATTGAGCCATGTGCTCGTCGAGCGCTACTGCCTACGCCGGACGCTGAACCTGACGCCGCACGAAGACTACGTCTCCCCGGTGCAGGAACATGACCCCAAGAACGCGCTGTCGCTGGATCTGGATCCTCTGACAGTCATGATCAATGAATGCGGCCCGTTCATGCTGGAAGCGTATCAACAGGCCTTGATCAGCTTCTGGAGCGATAGCGACGACAAGGGACAGACGCCCTGGCACTGGTACAGCGATTACCTGCAGCAACAGTTCACCCAGGCCGTCCTGGACGGCAAACGTGACGCGACGCTGCTTCCCGAGGCTCTGAGCACAGCGCTATGGGTGCAAGCGCATCCTGACCCACGCACGCAAGCCAGCCTGGAACGCTTTCAGGTTCGGGTCAGCAATCTGCGCATGGATTTCGTGAGCAACTGGCAACTGGACCCGGAGCTATCCAGTGCCCTTTTGATCGAACGCAGTGACGCCCCGGCCGAACGGGGCACGACATTGCTCTACACCCCTACCGGGAAATTGGTGTCCTTCCCTTCACGCCAAACGCTGCTGAGCCATGCCGCCAAGCCCTGGCCACTGTTGCCTGGTGTCTCCGGGCCGGACGTGCACTTGGTATCCCCGACCTTGCCATACTTCCAAAACCAGGCACTTGGCGTGCTGTGCCAGCAGTTGCACGGATCGCAGCTTACCGCCTGGCAGGGGGACGATCTGGTCCGCGCAACCGATATGTCGGTCGCCCTGGACCGACTGACATCGATGTTCGGTCTGTGCAGCCCGGCCGAGGCCAGCTTGCACGAGCGCCTGGCGAGCCATCTGCCCTCTTGGCTGAAGGAAGCTTCCCCGAAAAAACTGTTGCGCTACAGCACGCAGCTGACCCAAATCGCTCAAGGCTACCATGACGCCCAGTACACCTCTTGGCTCGATGGCGTGGCCGATGCCCAGACCTTCGCCACGCAACAACTTCTGGCTCGCATCCAGAACGATCATCCCGAGGCCGACCTGGACCTCTCGGCGCTCAGGGTCGTCAACGCCCAGACGACCATCGGCGCGTTGTCTGTCCACGAAACCATCGTCACAGACAACACACCCCATATCGAAACATTCACGCTCCCCCAACTGGCGATCAGCAACCTGGGGCTGCTGCGTCCAGGCAAGATCACGCTGCAGGCCCTCGACGGCAAGCCGGTGCCGGACTGGTTCGATGAAACCTACTTGCGCAACCTCATCACCGACGCGGATGTCGCAAAACACTACCCCGCCATGTTGCGCGCCACCCTATTGGACGATCCGTCGCAGCGGTCGCGTCGCGAATCGTTGTTAAGACGGCAACTGCACACCCAGCTACCCGCCCTTGCCATGGCGCTGAACCTGCAGGGCAAACCGATAGACTTCGACGCTATAAAAGGTATCGGTGACGTGTTTGCCGAGACCCCGCAACGCAGCACGTCCTGGCAACTGCGCCAGTTCGGGCTGCTCAGAAGCCTGGATGCCAGCCCCGACCACCCGCTCAACACATGGCTGATCGAGGCACAAACCGCCACCTCGCAGCCGTGCCTGCTATACCGCCCGTTGCACAGCGAACCCTTGCTGGCTTTCGACGACAGGCAGGCACTGCTTGATGCGATCGCCGCCCCCGGTGCACTGCAAGACGATCTGCTCGATCGCTTGCCTGAACAGGACCGCAAGGTCTATGCCCATGGCGGCTTCCTCGAACCCCACCTGTTCCACCCCCTGGAAGACGACTGGGCCGTCCCGTTCGGCGCTCCCGCACCGGTCACCCTGGCGCAGGAACCTGCATTGGCCGATCCTGCCCACGCCGTCTACCAAGGGTGCATCGATGAAACCATCAGCCAGTTCCAAGCCCATGCCCAGACCAGCGCCCAAGCCCGATGGGAACGATGGAAATCCCTGGGCTGGCTGCTCCTCAATACTGTACTGCCCTTCACAGCCGAGCCATTGGCCGCGCCGATCTGGACAATCCAACTGGAAACTGCCTTCCTCGAACTGGTGGGCGAACACCAACAGCGGAGTGCAGGCGAACGGATCGCCGCTCTCGTGGAGTTTCTCGTCAACCTGGCATTGCTCCTGCTCAACCATGCCTTCAAGCGCATCGAGGCGCTGCGCCAAGCCGCTTCGCGACGGTCTCGTACCGACCCTGCTACAGCCTTGCTACCGGCCCTGCCCACACTGAGCGTGTCGTCACGCGAGCAGGTCCTGGATTTTTCCTGGGCAAACCCCAAGCGCACGCTCGACCCCGTACAGCGAAAAAACCTGGAAGCACTCTGCGCGGATACCCCCCTGGCCCGGTTGGGCAAGCCCATCCCCAACGGCCTCCTAAAGGACCTGTATTTCTATAAAGACAGAAGCTGGGTTGCCCTCAACGACAAGGTCTACCAGGTCGAATTCGATGCCAATCAACAGTGTCCGCGCATCGTCGACAGCAAAGACGAACTCGTCAAAGGCCCTTGGCTGCGACGCGACGAGGCCGGTCGCTGGCAGCTGGACTTGGGCCTGCGCCTGCGCGCGGGCATGCCGTTGCATCGCCGGGTCGAGCAGCTGCGCAACGCCAACCAGCAAGAGCTGGCAGCGCTGCAGACCCAGATCCAGCAGGACGTGACCCACCAGAAGACCCAGCGCGAATACCTCGACAAGGCGGCAGGGCTGGCCCACCGCAAGGCACCTGAGCGCATCCTGCGCAACTATCTGGCGAAGCTCGAGGGCTTCACCACGTTCTGGCAAGAGCACTTGCAACGCATCAATCAATTCAATGCGCTCAAGCCGCTGCACGAATACAAGGTCAAGCGCGCCTATGCCCTGTCCCAGCAATTGCATTACGCAAAGAAGATCGATGAAACCCTGTCCTGGCTGCATGCGCCCATCCGGGAACAGATCGATGAAATGATCAAGCTGCAGCACGGGGGTTACGAGCTGACCGAGGCGGACAAGCGCAGCCTGGGGCAGCGCATCGATACGTTGCTGCCGCTGCTGGACAAGTTGCTGGACAACAGCCAGAGCCTGGTCGATGGCATGGAGCAACTTCAGCGGCTTGCCAGCCGTTCTCAACCGAAGATCATCGAATACCGCAACGCAGCCTCGATCGGTTGGGAGCTGGTCAAATCACCGCTGACGTGGCGCTGGTCGCGTATCGAGGCTTGCGTCAACCGCTTGTCGCTGCTCGAAACGCTCGACGACGACAGCGAGTATTGGCTGCAACGCTGTAGCGAAAGCCTTGACCTGGCATTTGCCCAGCGCCAGCAACTGTTGGCCCTTGAGCAGCACAATGACGATGTGGTCAGTCGGTTGGCCATCAGCATCGACGGTCATTTCAAGACAGCACGTCGCCGGTTGGGCAACCTCAAGGCCCACTTGAACCTGGACACAGCCCAGCAGCCCCTGACCCAACTGTTCGAAGACATCGACAGCGCGGCCAAGGAACTGCAACCCACGCTCGACGAATACGCCGCAACGCTCCCCAGCAACACGGTCACCCAACTGCGCAAGCAGGTGCCAGGCCTGATCGAAACCCAGGAAGGCGATGTACTGCTGGGCAATGTCCGCCCTGACGACGACACCATCGTCGATATCCCGACTGCGCCACACAATGCCAGTTCACTCAGCTACAAACTGGAAAACGATTGTTGGGTGGAGCTTGCGGCGCAGGCACCTGCCAAACCCTCTGCCGTGCGCAAACTCAAACATCTGCTCAAGGACAGCCAAGCGCGCCTGCAGACCGCGCGCAAAGAACTGCAACGCCTGGAAGGCGGCACCTTCAGCCAATACCTGCCCATCGAGATCGAAGAATTGCTGCACCATCAGCGCGACCGCCTGCGTACCTTGCGCGAGGCGATCGAGCAGCACCTGACGACGGACAACCAGACGGACGAGGTCAGTGGCAACCGCGATGCCGCAGGAACGATCAAGGAACTGGAGGACCTGGACGCTCAACTGACCCGCAAGGCGATCGAGCTGCGCACCAAAGCGGCGCTGGAACAAAAACCGCGAATGGCCGAGCTGCGCTTTCTCATCGATCAGGGCATTGTGACCGTCCGCGTGGAGAGCCCGCGCAAACGGCTCGCCCGGGTCAAGGGCAGGCCTGCGGACTACCTGGATGACTATGGGATCTACCAGGGCGAATCATTGCTTTGGGTCGCGCATTTTCACTACCGCACGCTCGAGGCCGACAAACGTGCCTTCGTCGCCGGCCACCTCAAGCCGGCAGCGCAGCGGTACGCCCAAGGCGCGCAAGCCGACCGGCCGGACACCGGGCAGGTCGAAGAGGTCTACCGCAGCCCGATTTCCCTGGCCGATGCGCAGCAGTACTTCTTCAACGTCTGAAACGACCGGGGCGCCTTCAGGCGCCCCGACTGTTCTCACCGATCCTTGAACTGCGCCTCGCGCTTGGCGATGAAGGCAGCCATGCCCTCTTTCTGATCCTCCGTGGCGAAGGCTGCGTGGAACACCCGACGCTCGAAGCGCACGCCCTCGCTCAGGGTGACTTCGAAGGCGCGGTTGACGCTTTCCTTGACCATCATGCTCACCGGGATGGATTTGCTGGCGATGGTCGCGGCGGCCTTCAAGGCCTCCTCGAGCAGCTCGGCTTGTGGCACCACGCGGGCCACCAACCCGGCGCGCTCGGCCTCTTCGGCGCCCATCAGGCGCCCGGTCAGACACAGCTCCATGGCCTTGGCCTTGCCCACCGCGCGGGTCAGGCGCTGGGTACCGCCCATGCCCGGCAGCACGCCCAGGTTGATCTCCGGCTGGCCGAACTTGGCGTTATCGGCGGCCAGGATGAAGTCGCACATCATCGCCAGTTCGCAACCACCGCCCAGGGCGAAGCCGGACACCGCGGCGATGATTGGCTTGCGGCGGTTGGCGATGCGGTCGGCGTCGCTGAACAGGTCCTCTACGTAGATCTGTGGGTACTTGAGCTCGGCCATTTCCTTGATGTCGGCACCTGCGGCAAAGGCCTTGGCGGAGCCGGTGAGCACCACGCAGCCGATGTTCGGGTCTCGCTCGAGCTGGTCCAGGGCCTGATTGATCTCGCCGACGATCTGCGCGTTCAAGGCGTTGAGCGCCTGCGGGCGGTTGAGGGTGATCAGGCCGACCTTGCCGTGGATGTCCAACAGGATGGTTTCGAATGCCATGCAGACTGCTCCTTCAAAGATTGCGCGCAATGACCATGCGCTGAATGTCGCTGGTGCCTTCGTAGATCTGGCAAACCCGAACGTCGCGGTAGATCCGCTCCAGCGGGAAGTCACTCAGATAGCCATATCCGCCGAGCGTCTGCAAGGCGTCCGAACAGACCTTTTCGGCCATTTCCGAGGCGAAAAGCTTCGCCATGGACGCCTCCACCAGCGCCGGGCGGCCAGCATCGCGCAGGGCCGCAGCATGCAGCACCATCTGCCGGGCCACGGCGATACGCGTGGTCATATCGGCCAGGCGGAAGGCCACTGCCTGGTGCTCGATCAGGGGCTTGCCGAAGCTCTGCCGCTCGTTGGCATAGTCGCGTGCCACCTCGAACGCCGCGCGGGCCATGCCCACCGACTGGGCGGCAATGCCGATACGCCCGCCTTCCAGGTTGGCCAGGGCGATCTTGTAGCCTTCGCCCTCCTCACCCAGGCGGTTCGCCACCGGTACACGCACGTTGTCGAACACGATCTGGCAGGTGTCGGAGGCATGCTGGCCCAGCTTGTCCTCGACCCGCGCCACCTGGTAACCCGGTGAGTCGGTGGGCACGATGAAAGCACTGATGCCACGCTTGCCGGCTTCAGGGTCGGTCACGGCAAAGACGATCACCACCCCGGCGTTCTGCCCGGAGGTGATGAACTGCTTGCTGCCGCTGAGCACATAGTGGTCGCCATCGCGGCGCGCCCGGGTCTTCAGGCTGCTGGCGTCGGAGCCGGCCTGAGGCTCGGTCAGGGCGAACGCCCCGAGCATCTGGCCGCTGGCCAGCGGCGTGAGGAACTGCGCCTTCTGCTGCTCGTTGCCAAAGCGCAGGATCGGCACGCAGCCCACCGAGTTGTGCACGCTCATGATGGTCGAGCAGGCACCATCGCCGGCGGCGATTTCTTCCAGGGCCATGGCATAGGCCACGTAGCCCGTGTCGCTGCCCCCCCACTGCTCTGGCACCAGCATGCCGAACAGGCCCAGGTCAGCCATCTCGACGATGGCCTCGCGGGGGAAGCGGTGTTCCTTGTCCCATTGCTCGGCAAAGGGCTTCAGGCGCTCTTGCGCGAATGAGCGGACGGCGTCGGCGATCTGTTGTTGCTCGTCAGTTACCAGCATGGCTCACCTCAGTACAGGCATTCGACGGCCATGGCCGTGGCCTCGCCACCGCCGATGCAGATGGCCGCCACGCCACGGCGTAGGTTGTTCTGGCGCAGGGCCGACAGCAGGGTCACCAGGATCCGTGCGCCGGACGCGCCGATCGGGTGGCCCAGGGCGCAGGCGCCGCCATGGATGTTGACCTTCTCATGGGGCAGGTCCAGGTGCTTCATGGCCGCCAGAGTGACCACCGCGAAGGCTTCGTTGATCTCGAACAGGTCAACCTCGGCCAGGTTCCAGCCGGTGCGTTTGAGCAGCTTGTCGATGGCGCCGATCGGCGCGGTAGGGAACAGCGACGGCGTATCGGCGAAGGCCGCATGGCCGTGGATCACCGCCAAGGGCTTGAGGCCACGCTTTTCGGCTTCGCTGCGGCGCATCAGCACCAACGCAGCGGCACCGTCGGAGATGGAACTGGAGTTGGCGGCGGTCACCGTACCGCCTTCGCGGAACGCCGGACGCAGTTGCGCGATCTTGTCCAGGCGCGCCTTGGGCGGCTGTTCGTCGTCACGGACGACGCGCGTTTGCTTGCCCTCGGTGACCTCCACCGGCACGATCTCGGCGGCGAAGCGGCCGTTCTTGATAGCGTCCTGGGCGCGGGTCAGCGAGGCGATGGCGAACTGGTCCTGGGCCTCGCGGCTGAACCCATTGGCCTGGGCGCAGTCTTCGGCGAAGGTGCCCATCAGGCGCCCCTTGTCGTAGGCATCTTCCAGGCCATCCATGAACATATGGTCGATAATCTTGCCGTGGCCCATGCGGTAGCCGCCGCGGGCCTTGTCCAGCAGGTACGGGGCATTGGTCATGCTTTCCATGCCACCGGCCACCACCACCTCTGCGCTGCCGGCCAGCAGCAGGTCATGGGCCATGATCGCCGCCTGCATGCCCGAGCCGCACATTTTGTTCAAGGTGGTGCAGGTGGTGTGCTTGTCCAGGCCTGCACCCAGGGCGGCCTGGCGAGCCGGCGCCTGGCCGAGCCCAGCCGGCAGCACGCAGCCGAACAGCACCTGCTCGACGCTGTCGCTGGCGATACCGGCGCGCTCGACCGCTGCACGAATGGCGGCAGCCCCCAGCTGCGGTGCGGTCAGGCTCTTGAGGTCGCCCTGCAGGCCACCCATGGGCGTGCGCACGGCGCTGACGATGACGATCGGGTCGTTGGCGAGAGTCATGTGCGGTTCTCCTTACTTGGCAGCCATGCGCAGGGCACCGTCGAGGCGGATCACCTCGCCGTTGAGCATGCTGTTCTCGATGATATGGCGGGCCAGGGCTGCGTATTCCTGCGGGCGCCCCAGGCGCGGCGGGAATGGCACGCCGGCGGCCAGCGAATCGCGGACCTCCTGGGTCATACCGGCCATCATGGGCGTTTCGAAGATGCCCGGGGCGATGGTCATGACGCGGATACCGAAACGCGCCAGTTCACGGGCTACCGGCAAGGTCAGGCTGGCGATGGCGCCCTTGGAGGCAGCATAGGCAGCCTGGCCGATCTGGCCGTCGTAGGCAGCGATGGAGGCGGTGTTGATGATCACGCCACGCTCGCCGCCTTCGTCCGCCTGCCCCTCGGCTATGGCCGCGGCGGCCAGGCGCAGCAGGTTGAAGCTGCCGACCAGGTTGACGTTGATGACCTTGGCGAAACTGGCCAGCCCATGGGGGCCTTGTTTGCCCAGGACCTTCTCGGCGCCGACGATGCCGGCGCAGTTGACCAGCCCGTGCAGGCTGCCGAAGGCGCTGACGGCGGCCTGCACCGCCGCCTGGGCGGCCTGCTCGTCGCTGATGTCGGCCACGGCGAAGCGGGCCTGCTCGCCCAGCTCGCGGGCCTTGGCCGCGACGGCCTCGGCATTGAGGTCGACCAGCATGACCTTGGCGCCGGCTTCGACCAGCATCTGCGCGGTGGCAGCACCGAGCCCGGAGGCGGCGCCGCTGACGATGAAGTGTTTGTTGGCTATGTGCATGGTGTCGTTCCTTCAGGCGCTGGCGCGGGCGGCCAGCGCGGCTTGTTGTAGGGCGATTTCCTGGTTGCGCAGGATGAAGCGTTGCAGCTTGCCGCTCGGGGTCTTGGGCAGCTCGCTGACGAATTCGATTTCCCGGGGGTAGGCATGGGCATAGAGGCGCTGGCGGACATGCTGGCGCAAGGTTTCTTGCAATTCGGCGCTGCCTTCGACGCCCTTGGCCAGCACCACGAATGCCTTGATCAGCTCGGTACGCTCGGGGTCGGGCTTGCCGATCACGGCGGCCTCGACCACAGCTGGGTGTTCGATCAGCGCGCTTTCCACATCGAACGGCCCGACCCGGTAGCCGGATGTGGTGATCACATCGTCGCTGCGCCCGACGAAGCTGATGCTGCCGTCGATATTGAGCTCGACGGTGTCGCCGCTCAGGTAGTACTTGCCGACGAAGGCCTTGGTCGGCAGGCCGTGGTAGCCACCGAACCAGCACAATGGCGATTGCTCGCGGTCGACCGCCAGGATCCCCGGTTGCCCGGCCGGCAGTTCATTGCCTTGCTCATCCAGTACCACGATGCGGTGGCCGGGAATGGCGAAACCCGCCGAGCCGGGATGCACCGGGTGCGCCAGGGCGTGGTGATTGCACAGCACCATGCCCAGCTCGGTCTGGCCGTAGTGGTCGTGAATGGTCACGTCCAGCTCGTCGGCGAACCAGCGGATCACCTCCGGGTTGAGCGGCTCGCCGGCGCTGCTGACCACTCGCAGGCGGCCTTTGATCGGCGCCGAGAACTCGCTGCCGGCAGCGATCAGCAGGCGATAGGCCGTGGGCGACCCGGCCAGGTTGCTGATGTCGTGTTTGTCGATCATCCGCGCGCAGCTTTCGACGCTGAACGGGCCATCGTAGAACGTAGTGGCGTGGCCCAGGGACAACGGCCCGGTGACCGCGTAGTACAGGCCATAGGCCCAGCCGGGGTCGGCCAGGTTCCAAAAGTTGTCCTCCGGGCGCAGGTCGATGGCATCGCGCATGTAGCCCTGGAACGCGACAATGGCCCGCAGCGGCACCTCCAGCGGCTTGGCGGGGCCTGTGGTGCCTGAGGTGAACATCAGCAGGAACGGGTCGTCGCCTGTGCGCAGCACCGGCTCGCAGTCAGCTTCGGCGGTGTCGACAGCGGTGTGGAAATCCAGCTCACCGGCCGTTGCACCGACGGTGATAATCGTCGGGCAGCCCTGCACCTCGTCCAGTTTGGGGCGGTTGTGGCGATCCGTGACCACCACCCGGGCACGGGATTGCTCAAGACGGTGCTCGATCGCCTTGGGGCCGAACGCCGTGAAAAGTGGCTGGTAGACCGCGCCCAGGCGCCAGGTGGCGAGGATGGTCACCAGTAATTCAGGGGTACGAGGCATCAGGCCGGCGACCCGGTCTCCCGCTGCCACACCCTGGCCCTTGAGGACATTGGCCAAGCGCGCCGCCAGGGCCTGCAGTTGCTCGAAACTGTAGCGCGCGCCGTTGCCGTCGCGATCTTCCCAGACCAACGCCGTCCGGTCGCCACCGACATGGCGGTCGCAACATTCGACACAGGCGTTCATGGCCTCGAGGCTGCCTTGCAGCGCCTGCTGGACAGCCCGGCTGTAATCGAACGAACGGGCGGCTTGAGCGTAGTCACGCATCGTCAGACTCCTGCTTGTTTTTATTGGAGTGCACTGGTTGCCTGACGATGTTCGCGCCGACCACCCAGGCCGGCAATGGCCAAACCTGTCAATCGCGATGACCGGTTTGGCCGCAGGGCCAGCGCTGACGTCGTATGTGTGGAAGCCGGCTTGCCGGCGATAACACGCTAAGGCAATGGCTTGACGTCACAGGCGCCGATCAGCTCGCGATAATGCCCAGGGTTGCAACCGAACCACTTGCGAAACGCCTTGTAGAACGAGCTGCTGTCGGCAAAGCCCAGGCGCTCGGCAATGGTACCCAAGGCCACCTCGCAATCGGCCAGCCATGCGATTGCCAGCTGACGCCGCACGCTGTCCTTGAGCCCCTGGTAGGTCTGGCCTTCATCGGCCAGGCGGCGACGCAGGGTCGAGACGGACAGGCACAGCTGGCGCGCGAGCGCTTCGGCATCGGGCCAGGCGGCTGGATCCAGCGCCAGCAGGTCGTGGCGGATACGCCGGGCCAAGCTGGCCGGGTCGCGGTACTTGACCAGGATATTGCCCGGCGCCTCGGCCAGGAACCGTTGCAGTTCCTCAGGCGTGCGGCGCAAGGGTACATCCAGGCAATCGGCGGCGAAGATCATGCGTGTGCGTGGCCGGTCGAACTGCAGGTTTTCCGAAAACATCACCCGGTAGTCATCGCAGAACGGCGGCTCGGCGCAACGCAGGTCGATGGCCAGGATCGGAATGCGCCGCCCGGCCAGCCAACAGGCCACGCCATGGACGATCATCCAGAAAGTGAAGTAGGTAAAGGCGCGCCGGGGTTCGTCGCGGGGCTCGTAGATGACGATCTCGGCCAGGCTCTGCTGGCGCACCAGGCTCGGTTGCAGGTCTTCGAGCATCAGCGAGAGGAAACTCACCACGGTGTCCAGCGCCGCGCCCAGGGTTGGCTGCGCCATGCTCGCCCGGCACAGGAAGGCCAGGCTCCCGGTGCGCAGGCCGCGCGGGTCCATGGCGAAGAACTCGTCGTTGCAACGCCGGGCCAACAGGCGCCAGAGCCGGGCGTAGGCCTCGGCGGTGACTCGGGCATCGAGCTGCTCGAGCTCGGCGGCGTCGATGCCGGCGCGGGCCAGCAAGGGCGCATCGGGGTGGCCGGCCGGGCAGGTCTGTAGCAGTGCCTCGCGCACCAGTTGCATGGAAATGGTGTCTTTGTCGCTCATTGGCCGTCCAGCGCCTGTGTTTATTCAGCCCCGATCTTACCAGTGCGGGCCCTATCGCGGGACGAGCCCGCTGCCACAGGTATGGGCTGTCCTTAACGGCAGCGGTACACCTGTGGGAGCGGGCTCGTCCCGCGATAGGGCCCGCACAGGCTCACAAGCTCGCCGCCAACCCCAGGAACGCCTGGATCAACCGCAGCTCACGGCGCCGCTCCAGGCAGCCGATCATGTGCCGGTTGACCAACCCGTCCCCCGCCAGCGGCCGCGCCACCACCCGTGGGTCATGGGCCACCTCCATCGACGACACGATACCGATCCCCAGCTCCGCCGCCACCGCCTCGGTGACCGCCTCGCGGCTGTCCAGCTCCAGCAGCACCCGAGGCTGCACCTTGGCTTCGCCGCAGACCTGGTCGAAGGTACGCCGGGTGATCGAACTGGGCTCGCGCAACACCATGATCTGCCGGTCCAGCTCCGCCAGGGGCAGGTCCCCCTCGCCGATCGCCCACGGGTGGCCCTCTGGCAACAATGCACAGATACGCGACTCGCCCAGGCTTTGCAGATACAGGCCTTTACGCGGTTCGACCTCGGTCAGCACCGCCACGTCGGCATGCTCGGACACCAGCGCCGCCAGGGTTTCCTGGGCGTTGCCCAGGCGCAGGTTGACGGTGATACCCGGGTAGCGCGCCCTCAACATGCCCAGCATCGGCATCACCCGGTGGGGCCCGTCCGCCGCCACTTCCAGGCGCCCGGTCAGCAACTGCCGGTTGGCTTCGAGCATGGCCTGGGCTTCCTCGGCCAGGCTGAACATCGCCCGGGTGATGGCCGCCAGGCGCGTGCCCTCCTCGGTCAGTTCCACCCGCCGTGCGGTGCGTCGCAACAAGGTGATCTGGTAGTGCTCTTCAAGGGCCTTCACATGCCCGGTCACCGCCGGCTGGCTGATGAACAGGCGCTCTGCAGCACGGGTAAAGCTGCCTTCACGGGCCACCGCATCGAAGGCACGCAGCTGGAACAGGTTCATATCTATCGGCCTGACTTATGGCTGGCATAACAAAAAACAATTTGATTGATGGAGCGGCAAATTGCAACTTAGGCCCCGTAGTTTCAGCCCACCGCTTGTGAGGAATAACGGAATGAGCAACGCCCCGATCCTGCTGACCCCCGGCCCACTGACCACCTCTTCCCGCACCCGCCAAGCTATGCTGGTGGACTGGGGCTCCTGGGACCGCGACTTCAACCAACTGACCGCCAGCCTGTGCGAACAACTGCTGGCCATCGTCAACGGCAACGCCACCCACCACTGCGTCCCGCTGCAAGGCAGTGGCACCTTCGCCGTGGAAGCGGCCATCGGCACCCTGGTACCGCGCGATGGCAAGGTCCTGGTATTGATCAACGGTGCCTATGGCCAGCGCCTGGCGAAGATCTGCAAGGTCCTGGGTCGTGCCTACAGCACCTTCGAGACTGCCGAAGACCAGCCGACCACCGCTGCCGATGTCGACCGCCTGCTGGCCGCCGACCCCGCCGTCACCCACGTGGCGCTGATCCACTGCGAAACCAGCACCGGCATCCTCAACCCCCTGCCGGAGATCGCCCAGGTGGTCAAACGCCACGGCAAACGCCTGGTCATCGATGCCATGAGTTCCTTCGGCGCCCTGCCGATCGATGCCAGCGAAGTGCCGTTCGAAGCACTGATCGCTGCCTCCGGCAAGTGCCTGGAAGGTGTGCCAGGCATGGGCTTCGTCTTCGCTGAGAAGAACGCCTTGGCCGCCGCCGAAGGCAACAGCCACTCCCTGGCGATGGACCTGCAGGACCAGCAGGCGTACATGGCCAAGACCGGCCAGTGGCGCTTCACCCCGCCGACCCATGTGGTCGCCGCCCTGCACGAAGCCCTGGTGCAATACAACGAGGAAGGCGGCTTGCCGGCGCGCCACCAGCGCTACGCCGATAACTGCAAGACCCTGCTCGACGGCATGGCCAAGATCGGCCTGCGCAGCTTCCTGCCCGCCGAGATCCAGGCACCGATCATCGTCACCTTCCATGCACCCAAAGACGCCCGCTACCAGTTCAAGGACTTCTACGAGCGGGTCAAGGCCAAGGGTTTCATCCTCTACCCGGGCAAGCTGACCCAGGTGGAAACCTTCCGCGTCGGCTGCATCGGCGTGGTGGGAGCCGAAGGCATGCAAGCTGCCGTCGACGCCGTAGCCGAAGTGCTGCGGGAAATGGAAGTGCTGGACATCTAACTCAACGACCGACCCGAATTGCCAGGAAACCGCGCACATGAACTACAGCAACCCCACCCAGCTGCAAGCCGCCATCCTCGACTGGGCCGGCACCGTGGTCGACTTCGGCTCCTTCGCCCCGACCCAGATCTTCGTCGAGGCCTTCGCCGAGTTCGACGTCCAGGTGTCCATCGAAGAAGCCCGTGGCCCGATGGGCATGGGCAAGTGGGATCACATCCGCACCCTGTGCAATGTGCCCGAAATCGCCGAGCGCTACCGCAAGGTGTTCGGCCGTACGCCGACCGATGACGATGTCACGGCCATCTATGAGCGCTTCATGCCGCTGCAGATCGAGAAGATCGCCGTGCACTCGGCGCTGATCCCCGGCGCCCTGGACACCCTCACGGGCCTGCGCAAGGACGGCCTGAAGATCGGCTCCTGCTCCGGCTACCCGAAAGTGGTGATGGACAAGGTGGTGGAGCTGGCCAAGCAGAACGGCTATGTCGCCGACCACGTGGTGGCCACCGACGAAACCCCCAATGGCCGCCCATGGCCGGCGCAGGCCCTGGCCAACGTGATCGCCCTGGGCATCGACGATGTGGCGGCTTGCGTGAAAGTCGACGACACCGTGCCGGGCATCCTTGAAGGCCGTCGCGCCGGCATGTGGACCGTTGCCCTGGTGTGCTCGGGCAACGCTCTGGGCCTGACCTGGGAAGGCTACCGCGCCCTGAGCGCCGAGAAGCTGGAAAGCGAGCGCAAGCGCATCCACGCGATGTTCGAAAGCTCCCGCCCGCACTACCTGATCGACACCATCAACGAGCTGCCCGAAGTTATCGCCGACATCAATCGTCGCCTGGCCAAGGGCGAAATGCCGCAGGCGTCGTAATGCCGGGGGCCGCTTTGCGGCCCTTTCGCGGGCCAACGCCCCGCCGGCACGTAAATCGCGCGTCCTGTAGAGCGGGCGGGTGGCGCCCAACGGCTGCAAAGCACCCCCCCGCCGGTCAAAGGCCGCGGGGGTGTTATGGCGGGGGGCGGGTTGGGGGCCTTTGGGGGGCACCCGGCCGCTCGTGCGGGTACAGGGCGGTTCGTGTCGCGGGGCGTTGGGCCGCGAAAGGGCTGCAAAGCAGCCCCGATCAGGTCAAACGGCGCGGTTGAGCTTCACCCACGCCGCGAACTTGTCGATGAACGCCTGCAGGAACGGCCGGGTCTTGTCATTGAGCTTGCCCGACTCGTCGAACAGGCTCGCCGCCCCGCCGATGTACGCCTCAGGCATCTGCATGCACGGCATGTCCAGGAACACCAGGGACTGGCGCACGCCATGGTTGGCGCCAAAGCCCCCGATGGCGCCGGGCGAGACGCTCACCACCGCCGCCGGCTTGCCGCTCCAGGCGCTCTGGCCATAAGGCCGCGAGCCGACATCGATAGCATTCTTCAGGCCGCCCGGCACCGAACGGTTGTACTCGGGCGTTACGAACAACACCGCGTCGCTGCGGCGGATCTCATCGCGAAAACGGGTCCAGGCTTCCGGTGCACCCTCGGCCTCTACGTCTTCGTTGTACAGCGGCAGGTCGCCGATCTCGACGATCTTCAGGGCGAGGCTGGACGGCGCCAGCTCCCCGAGGGCCCGGGCCACCTTGCGGTTGTAGGACTCCTTGCGCAAGCTGCCGACGACGACCGCTACCGAATAGACCTGGCTCATGGTGTTTGCAACCTCTGCTGGCTAGGGAAAGTTGTAGTTATAGATGACCGATCCCCGCCACCAGAGTTTTTTTGCCATCAACAGAAAACTTCCAGCCGCCTGCACGGGTCTATGCCTGCAGCTATTTCCCAAAAATTTCAGAGGTTCTCCCGCAAATGGCAGCAATACTGGTCGGCCAATTCCACGCACGTGACGCCGAGGGCCGTATCTACCCCGTGCATGAGTACCAGGAGTCCACCCTCCAGGCCGACGGCAGCAGCCGCGGTGCGCCGATCGTGACCTACCGCCTGCCCGTCGGCGACCGCGTCCGCCACCTGGGCGAGGACCGTTTCGAATTGGCCCACAGCGGCGTCGAGCTCATCCGCATTCCTTGATGCAGTCGACCGTGTACACCCGCCCCTGGCCATGATCCTCGCGCTGCAGGCCATGGACATCGGCGACGAAGCCAGGGAAGCCGCTGTCGAAGGCCCGGGCGAAGGCCAGGTAGTCGATGATCGAACGCGTGGCCTCGGTGAAGCGCTCGCCGGGCATGATCAACGGAATACCCGGTGGGTACGGCACCAGCATCACGGCGGCCACCCGCCCCAGCAAGGCCTCGATCGGCACTGCCTCCACCTCCCCGCGCACCATCCGGTCGTAGGCCTGGGCCGGGGTCATGGCCATTTCCGGCAAGCAGGTGAACAGGCGCTTGAGCTGCTTGGCCGTGGCGTTGGCCCGGTAGCAGCCGTGCAGTTGGTCGCATAGATCGCGCAGCCCCAAACCCTGGTAGCGTGACGGGTCGACCGCCATCACGCTCGGCAGACATTGGCCCAGGGCCGTGTTGCCATCGTAGTGGCGCTTGAACTCGAGCAACTCGGTGAGCAAGGTGCTCCACTTGCCCTTGGTGATCCCCATGGAAAACAGCACCAGGAAGCTGTACAAGCCCGTCTTCTCCACCACCAGCCCCCGCTCCCAGAGGAACTTGCCCACCACCGCTGCCGGGATGCCGTGCTCACCCAAGGCGCCGCCCACCGTCAGCCCTGGCATCACCAGGGTGACCTTCAGTGGATCGAGCAGCACGTAGTCCTGCTCCACCTCGCCGAAGCCGTGCCACTCGGCGCCCGGCAGCAGCAGCCAATCCTCGGCGGCCAGGCGCTGGGCACCCTCGGTCGCTGGCGGCTGCCAGATGCTGAACCACCAGTCATCGGCAGCGATGTGCTCGCGCAGGTTGGCCAGGGCTCGGCGAAAGCTCAGGGCCTCGTCGAACATTTCCTGCAGCAGCGAGGTGCCGGCCGGCCCCTCCATCATGGTCGAGGCAACGTCCAGCGAGGCCAGGATGCTGTATTGCGGCGAGGTGGAAATGTGCATCATGAAGGCTTCGTTGAAACGGTCGCGGTCCAACTGCCGCAGGCTCCCGTCCTGCACGTGGATCATCGACGCCTGGCTGAACGCCGCCAGCAGCTTGTGGGTGGAATGGGTGCTGAACAGCAACGGGCTGTCCTCGCCTCGCGGGGTGCCCATGGCGTAGCGGCCGGCGAAGAATTCGTGGAATGCGGCGTAGGCGAACCAGGCCTCATCGAAATGCAGGACCTCGACCCGGGTGCCCAGTACCTGTTTGATCAGCCCGGCGTGGTAGCACAGCCCGTCGTAGGTCGAGTTGGTCACCACGGCCAGGCGGATGCGCGACGTTCGCCCCCGGGCCAGTGGGTTGGCGTCGATCTTCGCCTGGATCGACGCCGGGCTGAATTCGCCCAGCGGGATCGGCCCGATGATGCCCAGCTCGTTGCGTTCCGGGCACAGGTAGAGCGGGATGGCGCCGGTCATGATGATGGCGTGCACCACCGACTTGTGGCAGTTGCGGTCCACCAGGACAAGGTCATCGCGCCCGACCATGGCGTGCCACACGATCTTGTTGGCGGTGGAGGTGCCGTTGATCACGAAGAAGGTGTGGTCGGCGCCGAAGTTGCGCGCGGCCCTGGCTTCGGCCTCGGCCAGGGGGCCCGTATGATCGAGCAGCGAGCCGAGTTCGGGCACCGATACCGACAGGTCCGAGCGCAGGGTGTTTTCCCCGAAGAACTGGTGGAATGCCTGGCCTACCGGGCTCTTGCGGTAGGCCACGCCACCGCCGTGACCAGGCGTATGCCAGGAGTAGTTCGATTGCGCGGTGTGCTGCACCAGGGCCTTGAAGAATGGCGGCAGCAGGCCGTCCAGGTAGTTGTGCGCGGCGCGGGCCACCTGGCGAGCGAGAAAAGGGACGGTATCTTCGAACAGGTAGAGGATGCCACGCAGCTGATTGAGCTCGCTCATGGCCTCGGCGGGGGCATTCTCCAGCGTCACCTGTTCGCCGAGGGCGAAGATGGGCAGGTTCGGTGCGCGTTGGCGGGCCAGGCGGATCAGCTCGGCCATGTTCTGCAGCAGGCGGGTGTCCTCTCCGACGCCTTCGGCGGCGATCAGCATGCAGGCCAGGCCGTGATGGGTCGCAGCCACCAGGCGGGCCTCTGCCTGGTCGGCTGCCGCGAGAATGGCGAAACCGTCCTGGGCCAGCTCATCGGCGATGCCGCGCACCCGCTCACCGGCGACGGTGTCAGCCTTGATGGCGCGGTGGACGATGAGGATGGGGAATTTCAGGTCCTTGTACATGGCGCGGTACTACCTCCGAAGGACGGGTCCGTCCTTTCAGGGTAGAAGCTGGCCGATCAGGCTGCGAGTTGGGCCAAGAACCAGGGGGCCGCTATACGGCCCCAGACGCTGAACGTCAGCCTGCGGCCGGCTCCGTCAACGCCTGCCACATCGACGGCGCACCCGCCGACTTGGCGATCGCCGCCAGGCGCTCGGCATGGGCCTCGAGCTCTTCGGCGCTGGCCATGATCACCCGCCCCGGCTGGCGCCCGACGATCCGCCGGATCTCACTACCGGTGCCACCCTCACCGCCTTCGTCGCCCTCGACACCGTGGGCCGCCAGCGACAGGCTGGTCTGGCCACCGGTCATCGCCAGGTAGACGTCGGCCAGCAGCTCCGAGTCGAGCAGTGCGCCGTGCAGTTCACGGCCGGAGTTGTCGATGCCGTAGCGTTTGCACAACGCGTCGAGGCTGTTGCGCTGGCCCGGGTGGCGGGCCCGCGCCAGCATCAGGGTATCGATGATGGTGCAATGCTGGGATATGTCGGCACGGTCGTGCTGACCCAGCAGGGCGAATTCGTTGTTGATGAAGCCAACGTCGAACGCCGCGTTGTGGATGACCAGGTGCGCGCCCTGGATGTATTCGAAGAACTCTTCGGCGACATCGGCGAAACGCGGCTTGCCGACCAGGAAGGCATCGGTGATGCCGTGTACCCCGATCGCGCCCTCGTCACTCTCGCGGTCCGGTTGCAGGTAGACGTGGAAGTTGCGCCCGGTCAGGCGCCGGCCGATGACCTCGACGCAGCCGATCTCGATGATCCGATGGCCTTCACTGACCGGCATACCGGTGGTTTCGGTATCGAGGACGACGTACCGGTTGACTTGCTGCTCCACGCGGGTGGCTCCAACTTGCATCACATGACGAAGCCGGTGATTGTAACCCAAACCGAAATGTTGGGGGCTAGTGTGGGAGCGGGTTCACCCGCGAACACGGACGAAGTCCGTGCCAGGCATAGCGCCGCATCCTTCGCGGGTAAACCCGCTCCCACAAAGGCTCGCATTGCCATGCCCAGAGATTCAGCGCTTGGTGCGGACCTCGTCGACGCCGCGGTTGGCCAATTGGTCGGCGCGCTCGTTGCCGGGATGGCCGATGTGCCCGCGCACCCACTTCCAGGTCACTTTGTGCCGATTGACCTGCTCGTCAAGCTGTTGCCACAGGTCGGCGTTCTTCACCGGCTCCTTGGCGGCGGTTTTCCAACCGCGCTTCTTCCAGTTGGCCATCCATTCGTTGATGCCCTTCATCACGTACTGCGAATCGGTGGTCAGCACCACCTCGCATTCGCGCTTGAGGGCCATCAAGCCCTGGATCGCTGCCATGAGCTCCATGCGGTTGTTGGTGGTCTCGCGCTCGCCGCCCCACAGCTCCTTCTCGACGCCCTTGTAAATCATCAGCACACCCCAGCCACCCGGGCCCGGGTTGCCCTTGCAGGCACCATCGGTGTAGATCTCGACGCTATCGCTCATGTACTCGCTCTGTGTTATCGACGCCAGGCCCCTCAAGGCTCGCTATGGCGGCGGTTGACCTTGGCCAGCGGCAACGGCAGCAGCTTGCCCATCGGCTCGCGCCGCTCCTGGCGCAGCGGCCGCAGGCCCACCACCATCTTGCGCGCCACCACCAGGTAGACGCCGCCCCCGGCGCCCTGCCAACCGCCGGCCATGCGCTCCCACCCGGCCAGGCGTTGTTGCCAGGCCGGCGAGGCAAGCGGCGGACGATAGCACCCGAAGCGGCGTTTCTCCAGCGCGAAGCCCAGCAGGTTGAGCCAGTCACCAAGCCGCGAAGGCGAGATGCAGCGCGCCTTGCGCAGGGCGCCGCGGCTGAACCAGTGGCGGATGCCCCAGCTGCTCCAAGGGTTGATCCCGACGATCAACAGGTGGCCACCGGGGCGCACCGCGCTGGCCGCTTCGCGCAGCAGGCTGTGGGGCGACAGGCTGAAGTCCAGGCCGTGTTGCAGCACCACCACGTCGGCGGCGTGCTCGGAAAGCGGCCAGGCCTGCTCCTCGCAGACGATCTCCACCCCCGGCAACGGCGCACCGAGGCGCACGTTACGCTGTACCTGCGGCGCGTTGGGCGCCGGTTCGGCGCACGGGCCGTAGTGCACCAGGAAGCCGCCGAAAAAGCGGCCAAGCTCGTCCTCGAGGAGTTTTTCCTCCTCGCGCAGCATCATCTGCCCCAGCGGCCCATTGAACCAGTCACGGGCCAGGCAGGTCAGTTCGATCCAGTCAGGATCGGCCTGGGCAAAGGCTTTGTCGGTCATTGCGTTCTCCCTCGAAGGTTCTCCCCCTGCGCCATCGCAGTTAAGATGCCTTCATGTTCACGCCAGGCGATTCGGTTACGCACATGATACAGATCGATGCTCTTCCCGCTTTCTCCGACAATTACATCTGGCTGTTACAGGATACTGCCAAACGTCGCTGCGCGGTGGTCGACCCAGGCGATGCCGGCCCTGTGCGCGAATGGCTCGAGGCCCACCCCGGCTGGGTGCTGGAAGACATCCTGGTGACCCATCATCACCATGACCACGTCGGCGGCGTACAAACCCTCAAGCAAGCGACCGGGGCGCGGGTTTGCGGGCCGGCCAACGAGCGCATCCCGGCCCGCGACCTGGCGCTGGACGACGGCGACCGGGTCCAGGTGCTGGGCATGGACTTCCAGGTCATCGCCGTGCCAGGCCACACCCTGGGGCACATCGCCTACTACGGTGCGCCGCTGCTGTTCTGTGGCGATACCCTGTTCGCCGGCGGCTGCGGCCGATTGTTCGAAGGCACCCCCGAGCAGATGCACCAGTCCCTGTCGCGCCTGGCCGCGCTGCCGGCCGAAACCCAGGTGTACTGCACCCATGAATACACCCTGAGCAACCTGCGCTTTGCCAAGGCAGTGGAACCTTCGAACCGCGAGCTGGGTCAACGGTTCGACGACGTTACCCGCTTGCGCGCCAACGATCGCATCACTTTGCCATCCACCATCGCTCTGGAACGCGCTACCAATCCCTTTCTTCGCACGGCTGAAACATCCGTTAAACAAAAAGCAGACGAATGGAAGGGGCATTCCAATCCAAGCCAAGCTGCTGTTTTTGCTGCCTTGAGGTCTTGGAAAGACACCTTCTGATAACCCCACGATATATCGCAAAGCGTGGTCAAAGGTTGACCACGCGGGGACCGGTTTCTAGAATCGCCGAAATTTTTCGCCCGGAAACCTGTCCCAGCCGATGTCTTCCCGTAGCCGCAGAACCTCTCAATCCGTCGCCCTGACGCGTCTGGCCCAAATCAGTGCGCTGGCCCTGGCCGCCACCCTGGTGGGCTGCCAGAGCACCCGTCAGCACGACGAATCCGACAGCGTTCGCGCAAGCTACCAGGCGCGGGTCAAGCACAAGCCTGCCCCCCTGCTGGTCAAGCCAGTCGAGCAGGCGCCGCAGGATGTCTGGGAGCGCATGCGACAGGGCTTCGCCCTGCAGGACGACATCGGGGTCAACCCGCGCATCGAGCAACAGCGCCTGTGGTTCGCCAGTAACCCTACGTTCCTGGAGAGCGCGGGCGAGCGCGGCAGCCTCTACTTGCACTACATCGTCGAGCGCCTCGAAGAACGCGACATGCCGCTGGAGCTGGCCCTGCTGCCGGCGATCGAGAGCGCCTACAACCCGATGGCCTATTCCCGCGCCCATGCGGTCGGCCTGTGGCAGTTCATCCCGTCCACCGGCCGCCACTTCAAGCTGCGCCAGACCAACTTCTATGACGGGCGCCGCGACATCACCGCGTCGACCAACGCCGCGCTGGACTACCTGGGCCGCCTGCACGACATGTTCAACGGCGACTGGCTGCTGGCCCTGGCGGCCTACAATGCCGGCGAAGGCACGGTCAGCCGGGCCATCGAGCGCAACGAGCGCCTGGGCCTGCCCACCGACTACTGGAACCTGCCCCTGCCCCAGGAAACCCGCGACTACGTGCCCAAGCTGCTGGCCCTTTCGCAGGTGGTGCTGACCCCCGATGCCTATGGCGTGAACCTCAGCCCGATCGCCAACGAGCCCTACTTCGAAGCTGTCGCCATCAACGAACGCCTGGACCTGTCCCGGGTCGCCGCATTCGCCGATATCGACGAAGACGAGCTGATCCAGCTCAACCCGGCCTTCAAGAAACGCATGACCGTGGACGGTCCCAAGCAGTTGCTGGTGCCCACCGCCAAGGCGCAGTTGCTGTCTGACAGCCTGTCCAACCTCAAGCCTGAGGAACTGGTCAGCCTGCAACCGAACAAGGCGGTGTTCCAGGCCGCCCTGGCCGAGGCCAAGGCGCCGGTGAAGGCGCGCAGCTATCGGGTCAAGCGTGGCGACAACCTGAGCAGCATCGCCAAGGCTCACCGCGTCTCGGTACGTGACCTGCAGCGCTGGAACCGCCTTTCCGGCAACCGCGTCAAGGCCGGGCAGGTGCTTGCCCTGCGCGGCGGCAGTTCGAGCGGTGCCGCCAACCGCGTCGCGTCGTCCAAGCAGCGTTCTACCCAATACAAGGTCCGCAAGGGTGACTCGCTCTATGCGGTAGCCAAGCGCTTCAATGTCGAGATGAAGCACCTCAAGCGCTGGAACCCGCGCAGCGGGCATGCCCTCAAGCCAGGGCAGACACTGACCGTCTACCTGTCGCACTGATCCGAGTGCCCGGGGCCGCTGCGCGCCCCTTCGCGGCACAAGGCCGCTCCTACAGGTTTGGCGCACCCCGAGTGGCCTGCGCCATGAAAGGGCTGCAAAGCAGCCCAGAGAAAAACCCCGTCACAAACCCCACCGCCAAAACCCCCGCCACATACTCTTTTTCCATCCCAGACAAGCTGTTACTGTAGCCCGATCAAAGCCCAACGCCCCTGGATCGGATGCCGACTTGATACGTCCCCTCCTGCTGTCCCTCAGCCTGGCCTTGAGCTTTCCCGCAGTCGCGACGGTGAGCGAAAGCCACGGTTATGCGCAGTTCGGCACGCTCAAGTATCCAGCCACTTTCACCCATTTCGACTGGGTCAACCCGCAAGCGCCCAAGGGCGGTACCTTGCGGGCCATGGCATTCGGAACCTTCGATACCCTCAACCCCTATACGTTCAAGGGTTCCAGCCCGGTCAGCACGCCGAACTTCCTGCAATACGGCATCAACGAGCTGAACGAACCGCTGATGGTCGGCACCGGCCAGTACGCCCCCTCCGGCGACGAGCCCACCTCCAGCTACGGCCTGATCGCCCGCTCGGTGGAGTACAGCGAGGACCGCAGCTGGGTGGTGTTCAACCTGCGCCCCGAAGCGCGCTTCCACGATGGCCACCCGATCACCTCGGCAGACGTGGCGTTCTCGTACCGCACCCTGCTCAAGGAAGGCCACCCGATGTACCGCACCAACCTGCAGGAAGTGCGGCGGGTGGACATCCTCGGGCCCAAGCGCATCCGCTTCGTCTTCAAACGCGCCGGCAACCCCTTGCTGATCCTGCGCCTGGGCGAAATGCCGGTGCTGCCCAAGCATTACTGGAAAGGCCGCGACTTCAAAGCCACCACCTTCGAGCCGCCACTGGGCAGTGGCCCCTACCGCATCACCCAGGTGGAGCCTGGCCGGCGCCTGGTGTTCGAGCGGGTGAAGAACTACTGGGGCAAGGACCTGGCGGTCAACCGTGGCAAGTACAACTTCGACCGCGTCGAGTACGAGTTCTACCGCGACGCCACGGTGGCCTTCGAAGCGTTCAAGGCCGGCGAGTTCGACATCTACATCGAGCATCAGGCCAAGAACTGGGCCAACGGCTACAACTTCCCGGCCATTCGCCGTGGCGAAGTGATCAAGGCGCAGATCCCTCATCGCATCCCCACCCAGACCCAGGGCCTGTTCATGAACAGCCGCCGGGCCGCCTTCAGCGACCCACGGGTGCGTCAGGCCCTGGGGCTGATGCTCGACTTCGAATGGACCAACCGCGCCCTGTTCAGCAGCGCCTACCGCCGCTCGACCAGCTATTACCCCAACAGCGAATTCGCCGCCACCGGCCTGCCCACAGGCAAGGAATGGCTGTTGCTCGCGCCGTTCCGTGACGAATTGCCGGCCAGGCTGTTCACCGAGCCGTACCGGATCAGCCACACCAATGGCCGCGGCATCGACCGCAAGACCCTGCGCCAGGCCCTGGCGCTGTTCGCCAAGGCCGGCTGGAAGCTCGACGGCCAGCGCCTGGTCAATGCCAAGGGCCAGCAGTTCCGCCTGGAGCTGTTGCTGGTCAACCCGAACCTGGAGCGTATCCTCCAGCCCTACGTGGAGAACCTGGCCAGCATGGGTATCGACGCGCGCCTGCGCACAGTCGATCGTGCCCAGTACAAGCAGCGCCTGGACCAGTTCGACTTCGACATGATCCTCATGACCCTGGGCCAGACCTTGAGCCCAGGCCTGGAGCAATGGCTGTACTTCCATTCCAGCCAGTCCTCGGTCAAGGGCAGCAAGAACTACGCAGGTGTGAAGGACCCGGTGGTCGACCACCTGCTCGACACCCTGCTCGCCGCCCGCACCCGTGACGACCAGGTCGCCGCCGCCCGCGCTCTGGACCGGGTGCTGTCATGGCAGTACTACATGATCCCCAACTGGTATCTCGACAATCACCGCCTGGCCTACCGCAACCGGTTCGCCTTCGTCACCACGCCGCCCTATACCCTGGGCCTGAACAGCTGGTGGCTCAAGACCTCGGAGAAAGCCCAATGATGCCAACGCACCCTCTGCGCCGGCTGGCCGGTAGCCTGCTGCTCGCCTGCCTGAGCCTGCCCGCGATGGCCGCACCGCAGCATGCGCTCACCCTGTACGATGAGCCGCCCAAGTACCCGGCCGATTTCAAGCACTTCGACTACGTCAACCCCGACGCGCCCAAGGGCGGCACCTTCCGCCAGTCCAGCTTCGGCAGCTTCGACAGCCTCAACCCCTTCATCAACAAAGGCGTGCCGGCCGATGACGTGAGCATCATCTACGACACCCTGATGCGCCAGAGCCTGGACGAGCCCTTCACCGAGTACGGCCTGGTGGCCGGCAAGATCGAAAAGGCCCCGGACAACAGTTGGGTGCGCTTCTACCTGCGCCCCGAAGCGCGCTTCCACGACGGCCACCCGATACGTGCCGAGGACGTGGTGTTCACCTTCAATACCCTGATGAGCAAGGGCGCACCGCTGTTTCGCGGCTACTACGCCGACGTCGCCGAGGTGGTCGCCGAAGACCCGCTGCGGGTGCTGTTCAGGTTCAAGCACAAGAACAACCGCGAGCTGCCACTGATCCTCGGCCAGTTGCCGGTACTGCCCAAGCACTGGTGGCAAGGCCGGGAGTTCGACCGTGGCAACTTGGAGATCCCCCTGGGCAGCGGCCCGTACAAGGTCGCCGAGGTCAAAGCCGGCCGCTCGGTGCGCTACGAGCGGGTCAAGGACTACTGGGCCAAGGATTTGCCGATCAACCGCGGCCACTACAACTTCGACCAGATGACCTACGATTCCTACCGCGACAACACCGTCGCGCTGGAAGCGCTCAAGGCCGGGCAATTCGACTATTGGCTGGAAACCAGCGCGAAGAACTGGGCCACGGCCTACAACGTGCCCGCCGTGGAGCAAGGCCGGCTGGTCCGCGAGGAGTTGGCCAACGGCAACCCCACCGGCATGCAGGGCTTCATTTTCAACCTGCGCCGCCCCGTGTTCCAGGACGTGCGCGTACGCCAGGCCCTGAGCCTGCTGCTGGACTATGAGTGGACCAACAAGCAGCTGTTCAACGGCGCCTATACCCGCACCGGCAGCTACTTCGAGAACTCCGAAATGGCCGCCGAGGGCCTGCCGGGGCCCGATGAACTGAAGATCCTCGAACCGCTGCGCGGCAAGATTCCCGAACAGGTCTTTACCGAGCCCTTCCACAACCCGGTCAGCGACGGCAGCGGCATGATCCGCGACCAGCAACGCAAGGCCTACAAGCTGTTGCAGGAAGCCGGCTGGAAGATCGCCGACGACAAGATGGTCGATGCCCAGGGCAAGCCGGTGGTCATCGAATTCCTGCTGGCCCAGACCGAGTTCGAGCGCATCCTGTTGCCGTTCAAGCGCAACCTCGCCGACCTCGGCATCGAGCTGAACATCCGCCGCGTGGACGTCTCGCAATACATCAACCGCCTGCGCTCGCGCGACTTCGACATGATCGTCGGCGGCTACCCGCAGTCGAGCTCCCCCGGCAACGAACAGCGCGAATTCTGGACCAGCGCCGCCGCCGACAACCCCGGCAGCCGCAACTTCATCGGCCTGCGCGACCCGGCCATCGACCAGTTGGTGGAGCAACTGATCAACGCCGACTCGCGGCAAAGCCTCATCGCGCATACCCGTGCCCTGGACCGCGTGCTGCTGTGGGGCTACTACGTGATCCCCAACTGGCACATCAAGACCTGGCGCGTGGCCTACTGGAACCACATCGGCCACCCGAAGGTGTCGCCCAAGTACGACATCGGCATCAACACCTGGTGGATCAAGCCCGAAGTGACCCCAGCGGTGGCCGAGCCTGCGGCACAACAGGACGAGGCGAACTGACATGCTCGCCTACATCCTGCGCCGCCTGCTGCTGATCATCCCGACCCTGTTCGGCATCCTGATCATCAACTTCATCATCGTCCAGGCCGCCCCCGGTGGCCCGGTGGAGCAGATGATCGCCAAGCTCGAAGGCTTCGAAGGCGCCACCAGCCGTATCGCCGGCGGCGGCGCCGAAGTGGCCGTGGCCGGTTCCAACTACCGCGGCGCCCAGGGCCTGGACCCGGCCCTGATCGCCGAGATCGAGCGCATGTACGGCTTCGACAAATCGGCGCCCGAGCGCTTGTGGATCATGATCAAGAACTACGCCCAGCTGGACTTCGGCGAGAGCTTCTTCCGTGACGCCAAGGTCATCGACCTGATCATCGAAAAAATGCCCGTGTCCATCTCGCTCGGGCTATGGAGCACGCTGATCATGTACCTGGTGTCGATCCCCCTGGGGGTCGCCAAGGCCGTGCGCCACGGCAGCCACTTCGACGTCTGGACCAGCTCGGCGATCATCGTCGGCTACGCCATCCCGGCGTTCCTGTTCGCCATCCTGCTGATCGTGCTGTTCGCCGGCGGCAGCTACTTCGACTGGTTCCCCCTGCGCGGCCTGACCTCCAACAACTTCGACGAGCTTTCCACCACCGGCAAGGTGCTCGACTACTTCTGGCACCTGGTGCTGCCGATCACCGCGCTGGTCATCGGCAACTTCGCCACCATGACCCTGCTGACCAAGAACAGCTTCCTCGACGAGATCAACAAGCAGTACGTCATCACCGCCAAGGCCAAGGGCCTGAGCCGGCCACGGGTGCTGTACGGCCATGTGTTCCGCAACGCCATGCTGCTGGTGATCGCCGGTTTTCCCTCGGCGTTCATCGGCATCTTCTTCACAGGCTCCTTGCTCATCGAGGTGATCTTCTCACTCGACGGCCTGGGCCTGATGAGCTTCGAGGCAGCGATCAACCGCGACTACCCGGTGGTCTTCGGCACCCTGTTCATCTTCACCCTGCTGGGGTTGGTGGTGAAGCTGATCGGCGATCTGACCTACACCCTGGTCGACCCCCGCATCGATTTCGCCAGCCGGGAGCAATGACATGGCACTCTCCCCTCTCAATCGCCGGCGCTTCGAGCGCTTCAAGGCCAACCGCCGCGGCTGGTGGTCGCTGTGGATCTTCATCGTGCTGTTCGGCCTGAGTCTGGGCGCCGAACTGATCGCCAACGACAAGCCCATCGCCGTGCGCTACGACGGCCAGTGGTACTTCCCGGCCTTCAAGCGCTACCCGGAGACCACCTTCGGCGGCGAATTCCCCCTGGAGGCCAACTACAAGAGCCCCTATATCCGCGAGCTGCTGGCCGCGAAGGACAGCTTCGTGCTGTGGGCACCGATCCCGTTCAGCTACCAGAGCATCAACTACGACCTCAAGGTCCCCGCCCCCGCCCCGCCCTCGGCGGACAACTGGCTGGGCACCGACGACCAGGGTCGCGACGTGCTGGCGCGGGTGATCTATGGCTTCCGCGTGTCGGTGCTGTTCGCCCTGACGCTCACCGTGCTCAGTTCCATCGTCGGCGTGATCGCTGGCGCCTTGCAGGGCTACTACGGCGGCTGGGTGGACCTGGCCGGCCAACGCTTTCTGGAGATCTGGTCGGGCCTGCCGGTGCTGTACCTGTTGATCATCCTGGCCAGCTTCGTGCAACCCAACTTCTGGTGGCTGCTGGGCATCATGCTGCTGTTCTCCTGGATGAGCCTGGTGGACGTGGTGCGCGCCGAGTTCCTGCGTGGGCGCAACCTCGAGTACGTGCGCGCCGCCCGTGCCCTGGGCATGCGCAACGGCGCGATCATGTACCGGCACATCCTGCCCAACGCCATGATCTCGACCATGACCTTCATGCCCTTCATCCTCACCGGCGCCATCGGCACCCTCACCGCCCTGGACTTCCTCGGCTTCGGCCTGCCGCCCGGCGCACCCTCGCTGGGCGAGCTGGTAGCCCAGGGCAAGTCCAACCTGCAGGCGCCGTGGCTCGGCATCAGCGCCTTCGCCGTGCTGGCGATCATGCTGAGCCTGCTGGTGTTCATCGGCGAATCCGCCCGCGATGCCTTCGACCCGAGGAAATGAGATGAGCGAACAGAACCTGATCGAAGTGCGCGACCTCGCCGTGGAATTCGTCACCGGCGAGCACGTGCATCGGGTGGTCGACGGCATCAGCTTCGACATCCGCAAGGGCGAAACCCTGGCCCTGGTCGGGGAAAGCGGCTCAGGCAAGTCCGTCACCGCCCACTCCATCCTGCGCCTGCTGCCCTACCCGCTGGCGCGCCACCCCAGCGGGAGCATCCGCTATGGCGACAAGGACATGCTGCAACTGGGCGAGAAACCCATGCAGCGCATTCGCGGTGACCGTATCGCGATGATCTTCCAGGAGCCGATGACCTCGCTGAACCCGCTGCATACCATCGAGAAGCAGATCAACGAAATCCTCCTGCTGCACAAAGGCCTCACCGGCAAGGAGGCCACCGCGCGAACCCTCGAACTGCTGGAGATGGTCGGCATCCCCGAGCCGCACAAACGCCTCAAGGCCCTGCCCCACGAGCTGTCTGGCGGCCAGCGCCAGCGTGTGATGATCGCCATGGCGCTGGCCAACGAGCCGGAGCTGTTGATCGCCGACGAGCCCACCACCGCGCTCGACGTGACCGTGCAGTTGAAAATCCTCGACCTGCTCAAGGCACTGCAGGCACGCCTGGGGATGGCCTTGCTGCTGATCAGCCATGATCTGAACCTGGTGCGGCGCATTGCCCACCGGGTGTGCGTGATGCAGTGCGGCAAGATCGTCGAACAAGCCGATTGCGCGACGCTGTTCCATTCGCCGCAGCATCACTACACCAAGATGCTGATCAATGCCGAGCCCAGCGGCGCGCCGGCGGACAACCCGGTGGGGTCGCCGCTGCTGGAAGTCGAGGACCTGCGGGTGTGGTTCCCGATCAAGAAAGGCCTGCTGCGGCGCACCGTCGATCACGTCAAAGCCGTGGATGGCATCGACTTCAGCCTGCCCCAGGGGCAGACCCTTGGCATCGTGGGTGAAAGCGGCTCGGGCAAGTCCACCCTGGGCCTTGCCATCCTGCGCCTGATCGCCAGCCGCGGCGGGATCCGCTTCCATGGCCAGAATCTCGAAGGGCTCAGCCAGAAGGAGGTTCGCCCCCTGCGCCGAGAAATGCAGGTGGTGTTCCAAGACCCCTTCGGCAGCCTCAGCCCCCGCATGTGCGTGGCCGATATCGTCGGTGAAGGCTTACGGATTCACCGCATCGGCACGCCTGCCGAACAGGAAGCCGCGATCATTGCAGCACTTGAGGAAGTGGGGCTTGATCCACGAACGCGTCACCGCTACCCGCATGAATTCTCCGGGGGCCAGCGCCAGCGCATCGCCATTGCCCGAGCGCTGGTACTCAAGCCTGCGTTGATTCTGCTGGATGAGCCGACCTCGGCACTGGACCGGACCGTGCAGCGGCAGGTGGTGGAGTTACTGCGCAATCTACAGCACAAGTACAACCTGACGTACCTGTTCATCAGCCATGACCTGGCGGTGGTCAAGGCACTCAGCCACCAGCTGATGGTGATCAAGCATGGGCACGTGGTGGAACAAGGGGATGCGCAGGCGATCTTCCAGGCGCCGCAGCATCCGTATACGCGGCAGTTGTTGGAGGCGGCATTCTTGGTGGCGGTTCCGGTTGCGTAGGCTTGTATCTCATGATACTCGCCTCCCCCAGGCCTGGGCGTTATCTTGGGGTCAGCTCAAGCCAGCCCCAGTAAAGCAACGCCGTAGCGCTGATAGCTGCACCCAATATACAGACGGCTACCCAGCCGGCTTGCGCATATGTATAGGTAGCCGCGATCGCACCCAACCCGCTGCCTGCTGAGTAGAAGCACATGTAGGCTCCCACGAGGCGGCTTTGCGCATCGGGCCGAGCGGCAAAAATCAGGCCCTGGTTGGTAACATGCACGGCCTGTACGGCGAAATCCAGAAGCACGACGCCCGCGATCATCGCCAGCAGCGAATTGTGCACGAATGCGGTGGGCAGCCACGACAATGTCAGCAACGCCAGAGCGATGCCCGTGGTGCGATTGCCCAGCCCCTGGTCGGCCAGCCGTCCGGCTCGCGCCGCAGCCAGCGCCCCGGCCACACCGGCCAGACCGAAGAGCCCAATTTGGGTATGTGAAAGGGCCAGGTCAGGCTCGCTGAGCGGCAGCACCATAGAGGTCCACAGCACACTGAACGCGGCAAAAATGAGAAGCGGGAACGTCCCTCGGACGCGGAGCGTGCGCTCGCTCAGGAACAGTTGAAATGCTGAGCGCAACAATGCCAGATAGCCACTTTGCAAGGTAGGCGTGGCGGCCGCCGGAAGCGTACGCCACAGCACCAATGCCATGCCTGTCATCAAAGCAGCTGAAACAAAATAGACGCTGCGCCACCCTGCCAAATCAGCCATCGCACCGGAAACGAAGCGCGCGAGCAGAATGCCCAGCACGACGCCGCTGGTCACGGTACCCACCGTCTGCCCGCGCTGCTCCGGACTTGCCAGCGTAGCTGCGTAAGCCACTACCACCTGCACCAGCACTGCCATGAGCCCCACCAGCACCATTGCTCCGAGCAGAACGCCCCATTCCTGCGCCATGCCAACGGCACACAGAGCCACGGCAGACAGAAGCATTTGCGTGAGAATGAGTTTCTTGCGGTTCAGCAGGTCCCCCAGCGGGACGATGAAAAGCAGCCCAACCGCATAACCGACCTGAGTGACAGTAACGACAACACCGATGGTACTGGCAGGCACCGACAGACTCGTGGCCATCGACTCCAGCAATGGCTGGGCAAAATAGACGTTGGCCACGGCCATAGCGCACGTAATAGCGAAGAGGAAGGTTTGGTAATTGCTCAAGGAGGTGTTGGAACCCTCCTGGCACGTCCTGTTGTGTCCGCCAGCAGCGCCCTCGGCTGCCGCCCGCTTTACGGGCGAATCAGGTTCGTACGGCATCGCTCCATCCTCTGAATAGGTTTCGAAAGAAAACCAGTTCGTTGCTTTCTAACCAATCTGGTTGTTAAATACAACCACTGGAGATGAAGCTTTTTCGTCTCTGTTGTCAGATCACTCTTTGACCACCAACCTGCTCGTGGAGAAACATGGCCAAACAGCAACTGCTGGCGCGCAGCGAATGCCCCGTGGCACGGACGCTCGAGGCTATCGGAGATCGTTGGATGTTGATGATCATCCGAGAAGCGTTTGATGACGTTCGACGATTCAGCGAATTCCAGAAGCGGCTCGGCGTGGCCAAAAACATTCTCACAGTGAAGCTCAAGGCATTGGTCGAACTGGGGGTTTTTGAGATTCAGCCGGCATCGGATGGAAGCGCTTACAAGGAATACGTGCTCACCGAAATGGGACGAGCGGCATTCCCAATCGTAATCAGCATGCGGCAATGGGGGGAGCGATTTTTGTATTGCTCAGGGGAGAGCCATTCGGTGCTATTGGACAATTTGATGGCGGAGCCGATTGAAACGATCGCCGTTCGATCTCGAAGCGGAAGGGAGCTGGGGCCAGAGGATTGTCATCGGCGGGTAGTCAAACGGGACGACTGATAAATCCTGAATCAACGGCGAGGCATGGTAAGCCGTGGCTCGACGGGACTGGCGACGGGTTGCTTTCGGCCATTAGCGGACGCTGCCCCCAATCGTCCAAGCTGCTGAGGCTTGGGGCCGTTTGACGGCCCCAATCGTCCATCAACCTTCCAATGTCTGCTTCAGCGCCGCCAGGCCATCCTGGTAGATGGAGGTGTACAGCGCGGTCGCTTCGGCATCACTGATACCCACCGGCACGAACGAACCGGACCATTCCACACGAGAACCGCTGCCCTCGGCTACCACGCGCAGGGTCGCCTGGTAGTCACGCACCGGCGCCGGGCCCTTGAGGATGGTGTAGCGGTAGCTGCGGCCAGCTTCGTTGAAGTCCAGCAGGCGCTCTATGATGGTCTCGCCATCCACGGTCTTCAGGGTACGGACGCGGCCGCCTTCGCTCAGGGCGCTTGCAGGGATGTACGGCAGCCAGTCGGGCAGCGCGTCGAAACCGCCAATCAGTTGCCAAACGCGCTTGGCATCGGCTGGCAGGGTGATGGACGCTTGTGCAGTTGCCATGATGATTCTCCCGGGGCATGGCCCCAATTGATTCAGGGTAGACAGGGCCGCGATGCGGCCCTGCAACATCGGTTAAACGGCAGGCACCGGGGCCAGGGCGTTGATCAACCCTTGTTGGCGCAGCTCGTTCCAGAAGGCCGCCGGGATCACGGCGCTCAGTGCCGCGAGGTCCTCGTTGGCGTGTGCCGGGCGGGTGGCACCGGGGATCACCGAGACCACGGCCGGATGGGCCAGGGCAAACTGCAGGGCAGCCGCCTTCACATCCACACCATGGGCACGGGCCACGGCACGGATGCGCTCGAGCTTGGCCAGCACCGGCTGGGTGGCTTTCTGGTACTCGAAGTGCTCGCCGCCGGCGGTGACACCCGAGCTGTACGGGCCACCCACGACGATGCCTACACCCTGCTCCACCGCTTGCGGCATGACACGTTGCAGGGCGCGGTCGTGGTCCAGCAGCGAGTAGCGGCCGGCCAACAGGAAGCCGTCCGGACGGGCTTCTTCCAGGTCCAGGGTCAGCTCGATCGGCTCGACGCGGTTCACACCCAGGCCCCAGGCCTTGATCACGCCCTCTTCGCGCAGACGGGTCAGTACGCGGAAGGCACCGGTACGGGCGGTTTCGAACTGGCTCAGCCATTCGTCGCCGTAGAAGTCCTGGGCGATGTCGTGAATCCAGACGATGTCCAGGCGGTCGGTCTTCAGGCGGCGCAGGCTGTCCTCGATGGAGCGCAGCGTGGCGTCGGCGCTGTAGTCGTTGACGATGCGGTTGCGGTTGCCGTGTTCGAACAGGCCGCTCTTTTCGCCCAGCTCGCGGCTGGTAGGATCTTCCAGTTCGTCGAGGATGATGCGACCGACCTTGGTGCTGAGCACGTACTCGTCACGAGGGCGGCCGACCAGGGCATTGCCCAAGCGGGTTTCGGAGAGGCCGGCGCCATAGAAGGGCGCGCTGTCGAAGTAGCGCACGCCGTTGTTCCAGGCAGCGTCGACGGTAGCTTGTACTTCGTCTTCAGGCACGTTACGGAACATGTTGCCCAATGGTGCGGTACCGAAGCCCAGTGGGTTGGCGATGAGGGACTTGAGGTTCATTGCAGTGTTTTCCTTTGGTGGGGAGTCGTTGTGAACTCCAGTGGCTGCAATCCTATGCCTCGCCCACCAAGACCGTCCAAGTCATAATTGGCCAGACTTCAGACCTTTCAAGCAACACCCTCCAAGCCGAGGTTTATCATGAGCAAACCGAAATATCACTGACTGCCGAAGGCCGAGGAGCCCTTATAAGATGCCTCTCTGGTTATTGGCATTTCAAAACCCCAGAGGTCACTGGGCCCTGACCCGTGAACATCCACTTCGACTTCTCAACAAGTAGAGGAACGTTATGGCTGATGAAATAGACGATGATCGTCCTGTCTACCGGGCGGCCTGCCATTGCGGGGCGGTACAGTTCTCATTGCGCTTGACCGATGGCACGCGTACAGCACGTAGATGTAACTGCTCCCTCTGCCGTATGCGTGGTGCCGTGGTGGTATCAGCTAACCTGGGCGACATCACTATTACCCAAGGGGGAGAGGTGCTCACGCTTTATCAGTTCAACACACGCGAAGCGAAGCACTACTTCTGCTCTAAGTGTGGCATCTACACCTTCCACCAGCGCCGTTCTGCGCCCGACCAGTATGGCGTTAATGTGGCCTGTATTGAGGGAATGAGCCCATTTGATTTCCCAGAGGTGCCTGTCAATGAGGGCCGGACTCATCCTAAAGACCGTGTAGGCGGGGGCTCCGGGGTTGCAGGATGGGTGCGATACGAGGCAATGCCGGTGGAGATTGGCGGGGATGCATAGGCGCTATAGAAGCGAAAATGGGATGCGCAGAGTCGCTCGCCTACGTACGCAAAAAATATGAGACAAGACTTCGGCCTGGCTGGATCGATCCATTCAAGCCCTGATGCGGAAGCTACATTATGATCGCATTCGGAAGTGGCCGGTAGTGAGTGACCGATAGTCAGCTCACTCGAAGTCGTTCGCTTTTGGCCGTTTGCTGCCCTCGGCGATGGCAGCTACGGGTCTAAAGCGCCTCTTCGCGAGTGGCCGCTGACGCCCCCTAGCGGTACGCCATATTCATGCAGCCGTGATCGGTACTCGCTTTGCATTTTTTGCTCAGCTCCTACAATCAGCACCACTGATTTCTATTACTACCCGCATGAGGCTAACCTTTGTCTACAGACCCGTTATGTCTGATTTTTATACCGGCGCTTGTCACTCTGCTAAAGGCGGCGGAGGATCGGAAAGGCTCTGCGCTCAGCGAAGCTGAGGTGCTTGAGATTCGAGATAATGCCACCGCGATGGCAGTGCCCTTCAGTGCTGCCTTCGCGTTAGAAAAAGATCGGGGTTATGAGGATATCGTTCCAGAGGATTGCTGGGAAGAATGGCTGCGGGTCCGTTCATCACTCTGACCACCATCGTTCAAAGCTTAACCCGGGAGACAAGCATATTGCTGATCCAGAATTTCACAGCGTCTCGGTCGTGATAGGTCATTAAGCCGACCGGCAGCTATCGAGCCTTTGCGGCCGTTCGATGTATCTACGAAACCGGCGGCTTCAAAAAATCATTCTATACCTGAGCTGTAATTGAGTTCCCTTCACTCACGTTAGAAAACTCCTAGACCTGTATATCAGGCAAGACTCGCTCAATTAATTTTTCAAGAATTAAGTCAACATCTGTGTCCGCAGCATTAGTTAGGACAACAAACGTCAGCCCATGGCTTTCGTATCGCCTTAGTCCCGTAACGAAACCCTGCCACGCCCCATCATGCCCTATCACCTCACAACCGCTATGTACATCATATATTTCCCAACCCAACCCATATGGATAAATTGCACCGCCCTGAGCCTTGGTTGGCTGTAGCGCAACGGTCCATGTTTCGGGCTTAAGTATTTTTCTTTCAGAGACCACCTTATCCCATGCTTGGTAATCATTAAGCGATAAGTACAAAGCCCCATCCCCAGTGGAATTCAGATACGGAGAAACCCAGTTTTGGTTTTTTAGCTCATCACCCACCCACTCATAGCCTGCAGCCCTATTAAATATGATATCTCGGTCGCTTATAACTCGCGCCGCACTCATGCCTGCCGGTTCAAAAATTCTGTTCTTTAAAAACTTTCCAAAATGCTCGCCGGTCTTAAGTTTTATAAGTACTCCCAATATTTCGTAGCCACCATTGCTGTATTCCCAGCCAGTGCCTGCTTCAAATTTCATTGGCCACGTATAAATTTTCTGCAGTAGCTCGATATCAGTATATTCATGCTGAAGATCAAGCTCACCATCTTCAAGGCCTGATGTGTGATTCAGAAAATTCCTTAATGCGATATTGCCCCATGTGGCAGGCGCATCTGGAAAATATGTAGTTATCTCGGCATCAAGATCAAGCACTCCATCTTCAACTAAAAGCAGAATGCATGCGGCTGTGAATATCTTCCCAATTGAACCCGACTGGAACAAAGTCTGAGAGCTAACATTTACGCCGAGCTCAATATTTGAGCTGCCATACCCTTTCTTTAACAATGGTTCGCCATTATGGAAAATCCCTAGAGCTAGGCCGGGCACTCTTTGAAGCTCCATTTGGGAGCTTATTATTTCATCTATATCAAATCTTATTTTTTCATCGAGCACGATCAGCTTCTCAATTAGCATATTCCGAAAATATTACCTTGGGAGCCCAGGGCTTAAGCTACCCAACTATAAGCTCTCTACCGTCCACAAGTGCACGTACCCCTGCTGCACAAGGCTGCCGAGCGGACCTCTCCAGTGAATGTAAGTGGGTGAAAATCCGTGTCCCACCTGAGCCGCTGTCCTGAAACCCTCTTCGCTCATCGTTATTCTTCTCTTCGAGAAATTCCTACCGTTCTATGGCGCCTTCCCTGTTGAGGCACAACGGATGGCCTCACGGGACGCGCCCTTGTAATTAGAACAAGGTCTTCGGTCGAGCCCTGTTTCACGCACGCACTCACGCCGGGCGCAACCGCATATTTTTAAACATAACGATCAACATCAGAGGTCTTTCCCTTCGGCGAAAATACTCCGTATGCGCCCGCACCTGCGCCGCCCTTCCGCCGAAGTCAAGGTATCCATCTAAGTAGTTGCAAACCATTTGGTCTGACATGCAGGTTCTCAGTTCTCTCAGTGTCATTCTCGGATTGAGTAGAGCTCTAGATGTAAATAATCTTACCTTCCCCAGCAAGTGAGTCATATATAACTAGTGCTTCACCGGACTCGTCAGCTTGAACAAGTAGATTACCTTCAGCACTCCAGATCCCAGAACGCCCAGCACCGATAAAGTTGTCCGCTGGCCCCACACAATTGGCCATTACGACGGCCATCCCGTATTGCAGAGCAATTTGCGGGTAATGGTTGTATGCCGCAGCCACTCCCTTTGGTGTTTTGGCAACGCTAGCAAAGTAAATTGTTGGCTCCGCTTTTGACGCCTGTTGCGCGTGAATATCCTGTAAAGACTCGTAGCAAATAGCAGGAACCAATACTTCATTGGCGATTGAGAACACGCGCTGATCGCTACCAGCGGCAAAATAGGCTAGCTCATCGGGGTGAAGGAAGCGCTTGGAGTAGTTGACTCGTTCCAACCCGGGTTGGAATACTAACATGGCAATCTCGATGCCCTGCGCTACACGCAGTGGAGCACCTACGGCAATAAAAACCCCAGAGCGGTCACTCAGTTTCTGAAACGCCTCAAGTCTGGGATCGTCGATCTGGATTGCCAAGTCCTCAGCAAGCAAGGGTTCGTAAGCAGTCAGCGATAGTTCAGGAAAAATTACACCATCCGCTCTATACCTCACTGCCTTTTCAATTACAGTGACATGCTTTGAAATGTTCTGTTCAATTTTTCCTTTGTAGGAAGATATTTGTGCGACAACAAGTTTCATGACTTTCCCATTGATTATGTTTTGGCAGAATTATTCACATATCAAACAGAACTTGAAAACCGGTTGTTGTACTTCTCGCAGCCTGGAAGCGTCTTGGCGCCTCATGGCTGCGATGACTGCGATGACTACTGAGCCCATCCGTATGAGTGAAACAGTATTTTGCTTGGTGCTCCCGTCAAGGCTACCCACAGCCCCTAGGCGGCTTCGCGAGAATATGGCAGCAAACACGGGGAGGGCAGCAAACTAAATTGTGAAATTTTGCAATGGTTCGCAGCACGGCGGATCCAGCGCTACAAAAATGGCAATTCATCATTTCCTAGGGGCGAGCTCCTGCCTGACAGAGCAGCACGAGCACGCATCAGCTACTTAGAATGCTGGCAGCTAATGATCGACCCTCTGTGCATTGACCACGATTTCGACGCTTGGGCGTGATGTCGCACCGCCAGCGAAGTGCTAGGCTGGCGCTACGCCAGCATCACAACTTACTGAACGTCCGCAATGGGTCGAAAGCAGCCCACCCTATGGAGCTACGGTCCTACCAAGCGCACCAATTCCGAGTCGGACCTGAACAGTAAAAATCAGACTTCCCCCCTTCCCTGTAGTCCATTTCCCAAACATACTCCTGTCGCTTTTTTCCGTTGCGGTCGCTCTGGCGGCGCTCTAGTCTCGGCATGTCGCTGAGATCAGCGATCGGCTTTGACAGGCCGTAACGGTAAATTGCATGCAGCAGCCTTTATGGCGACTGTACGTGTGGGCACGCTTGCGTGCGCCAGAACTTTGCAATTTCCGCCGGTCTGTCAACCCACGTACAGTTACCACCCTCTGTTTGACAGCAGGCAGGTGGCCGCATCTTGAAAGGAAATCTGCAATGTCGAAGATCGTTCCCGATCCACCCCAGAACCACCACCCTCGAAGACACGATCATCCAGGCCTCGGAGTATGCCCTGTGCGCGCAGCCCGTGGCGCATCAGGCGATTCAGCTGCTGCCCAAGTCACCCGTCTCGATGCTGATGATGGCCTCGATGCATGAGCTTGAAGCGCTGCGTGTGTTGCTTGAGTCGGCGTTGAACCAGATGCAGGTACCGGCAGGGCCGCGGACGCTGCATTGATAGATCGAGTTGTTCGTTGTCTGGGCTGGCCCTATCGCCGGCAAGCCGGCTCCCACCGGTCCTGCGCTATGTTCAGAGACACCGCCACACCTGTAGGAGCTGGCTTGCCAGCGATGGGGCGCATTGAGCCTGGCATTCCCTGCCACTATGCACGCGAGCAGGCTTCGGAGTTGATGGGGTATGTGCGGGATATGACCCTCACCGGGGTGATGGAAGACAAACCTCAGCTGGTTTGGGCGTCGTAGTACTTGGCGGCTCTGGCCAAGGCGCTGATGGATGATGCGAAGCTGGGAATGATGCGCCGGGTCTAGTGCACCGCTGATAATCGGTTTGTGAAGCAGCCCCAGTCAAGCCGTCGGCGCAACCAGGCGATAACCCACACCCGCCTCGGTGATGATGAACCGCGGCGCCGTCGGATCATCCCCCAGCTTCTGCCGCACATGCGCCACGACGATGCGCAGGTAGTGGGTGTCGTCCACATGGGTCGGCCCCCAGATGTCCTTGAGCAATTGCTGCTGGGTGATCACCCGCCCGGGATGGCCGGCCAGCTGGGCCAGGAAGGCGTACTCCTTGCGCGTCAGCGCCACCTCGGCGCCGTCAAGCGTCACCTTGCGAAACGCGAAATCCACCACCAGTGGCCCGAAGCTCGCCGACGACAGCGCGCTGCCCGTCTGGGGGGCCTGGCGCAGCAGTGCGCGCACACGCGCGAGGAACTCCTGGATGCCGAAGGGCTTGGTCACGTAGTCGTTGGCACCGCCGTCCAGGGCGTCGACCTTCTGCACTTCGCTGGCACGCACCGACAGCACCAGCACGGGCACGGTGCTCCATTCGCGCAGCTCACGCAATACCTGTTGGCCGTCCATGTCCGGCAGGCCGAGGTCGAGCACCACCAGGTCCGGCTTGGCCAACGCCGCCTGGGCCAGGCCTTCGCTGCCGGTGGCGGCTTCGAGCACCTTGTAGCCCTGGGAGGCCAGGCTGATACGCAGGAACTTGCGGATCTGTGGTTCATCGTCGATGACCAGCAGGGTGGCGGATTGACTCATGAGGCTTCGCTTTCAGGTTCGGGTTGAGGGGGCAGCGGCAAGCATAGAGTGATGCAGGTGCCCTGGCCATCGATGCCATCGCCGACCAGGATCTTGCCGCCGTGGGCACCGATCATGCCCTGGCAGATCGCCAGGCCCAGGCCGGTGCCCTGCCCGCCACGGTCGCCGCGGGCGGCGGTGTAGAACATGTCGAAGATCATCTCGCGCTCGGCCACCGGGATGCCTGGGCCCTGGTCGCTGACGGCAAAGCACAGTTGCTCGTCCTGGAGGGCGACGCGCAGTTCCAGGCGGCCGTTGGCAGGCGAGAAGCGCGCGGCATTTTCCAGCACGTTGATCAGGGCCTGTTCGATCAACGCTGCGTGAACGAACAGCAACGGCAGTTCGGCGGGGACGTCGGTATGCACGCGCAGGGGCGCCAGGACTACGCGCAGGCGGTTGAGGGCGCTGCCGACGATGTCGGCCGGGGCTACCCAGTCACGGGCGAGCTTGAGGGTGCCGTGGCCCAGGCGGGTCATGTCCAGCAGGTTCTGGATATAGCGATCCAGGCGTTCGGCTTCGTTGCGGGTGCCCTCCAGCAGCTCGCGGCGGTCATCCGGGGGGATGGCGTCGCCCAACGCCAGCAGGCTGTCGATGCTGCCGCGCATGGCGGTCAGGGGGGTGCGCAGGTCGTGGGACACCGAGGCGAGCAAGGCGCTGCGCAATTGCTCGGTCTCGCCATGCAGGCGCGCGGCCTCCAGCTGCTCGCCGAGCCGGGCGCGGGCCAGGGCCTGGGCCAGGGGTTGCCCCAAGGCCATGAGCAAGCGACGGCGCTGGGTGCTCAGGGAAGCATCCGCGCGTGGGCGCACACCGAGCAGGGCCAGGGGCTGGTCCTCCACCGACAACGGCCACCACCACCAACGCCCGTCGGGCAAGGTGTCGCTGCCATGCCCGGCAGCCTGGCCGTGTTGCCAGGCCCATTCGGCAGCGGCGCGCTCGTTGTCGGTCAGTTGCGGTTCGTGGCCACTGGCGGCACGCAGCTGGCGGTCGCTGTCGCGCTCCAGCAGGCACACCTGCATGTCCTGCCAACCGTCCAGATGCTGGCCAGCTGCGCTGAACACGGCCTGGCGGTCGGTGGCCACGGTCAGCCGGCGCGACAGGTCGAGCAATTGCGTGGTTTCGGCCTGGGTTTCCTTCAAGGCCTGTAGCTGCCGGCGCTGACGGGTGGCCAGGTTGCCGGTGAGGGCGGCCATGAGCAGGAAGAACACCAGGGTCAGTACGTCTTCTTCACGCTGGATGCTGAAGGAAAAGGTGGGCGGAATGAACAGGAAGTCGTAGCTCAGGAACGACAAGGCCGCACAGGCCAGGGCCGGCCCCAGGCTGCTACGCACCGCCACCAGCAGCACCGCGACGAGAAACACCAGAGACATGTTGGGCAGCGGCAACAGGCTCGACACGGCCCACGACACGCCAGCCGCCAGCACGGTCGCCAGCAACGCCAGGAGATAATGGCGCCACACCCACACTCGCTTGGCCGCCGCACCTGCTTTTTCGGGCTGGCCGTCACGATCGAGCACATTGATTTCCAGACCGTGGCTTTCGCGCAGCAGGCGCATCGCCACACCGCCTCCGAACAGACGCCGACGCAGGCGATCACGGGACTGGCCGACCAGCACCAGGCTGGCACGGCGCTCGATGGCGTGCTGGATCAATGTGCGGGTCACTTCACCGGCACGCAGCACCACCACTTCACCGCCCAGGCGTTCGGCGAGCTGTTGCGCGGCCTGCAAGCGTTGCCGAGCGACCTCGTCGCGCAGCCGGCCGCTGTCGACATGCACCAGGCTCCACGGCAAGTGTCGGCGCTGGGCAACCCGGCTGGCATGACGTACCAGGCGCTCGGCCTGCTCGTCGCCATCGACGCCCACCAGCAAGCGCCCGCGCAAGGCCGGAGCCTCCTGGCCGCGCTGGCGGTAGCCACTGGCAAGGTCCGCATCGACCTGGGCAGCGGCAGTCTGCATGGCCAGCTCGCGTAAGGCGGTGAGGTTGGTTTGGGAGAAGAAGGCATCGATCGCTGCCCTCGCCTGCTCCGGCACGTAGACCTTGCCCTCGCGCAGGCGCTCCAGCAGCTCGCGGGGCGGCAGGTCGATGAGCACCAGTTCGAAGGCTTCCTGCAGCACCCAGTCCGGCACGGTTTCGCGCACCTGCACGCCGGTGATGTCGCGGACCTTGTCGTTGAGGCTTTCCAGGTGCTGGACGTTGACCGTGGTGTAGATGTCGATACCGGCGGCCAGCAATTCCTGGACGTCCTGCCAGCGCTTGGCGTGGCGGCTGCCAGGGGCGTTGGTGTGGGCCAGCTCGTCGACCAGCACCAGGGATGCAGTGGCCTTGAGCAGGCCATCGAGGTCCATTTCCTCGAGGGTGACGCCGCGGTATTCGCTGCGCAGTAAAGGCTGTTGCGGCAGGCCGCCGAGCAGTGCTTCGGTCTCGGCGCGGCCGTGGGTTTCCACCACCCCGGCCAGCACCCGCATACCCTGGCGTTGCTGGGCGTGGGCAGCCTGGAGCATGGCGAACGTCTTGCCTACACCCGGGGCGGCGCCGAGAAATACCTTGAGCCTGCCGCGACCTTCGCGCGGCAGGCTCGCCAAGAGCGCATCGGCGCGGGTGGCGTTACTCATGTTTCATCCTTCATGTACGCGGCTGCTCCTACAGCACCCGTCAATGCTCAGGCACGGGTGCCAAACGCTCCAGGGCCTGGTTCAGCGCCAGCACATTGACCACAGGCGGGCCGATCAATGGGTGGAGGGTGGCCTCTTCGAGCAAGGCTTGCAAGCGCTCCACCGGCACCTGCCGCGCGGCCGCCACGCGCGGGAGCTGGTAGGCCACGGCCTGCGCAGGCAAATGCGGGTCCAGACCGCTGCCCGAAGTGGTCAGCAAAGCCAGCGGCACAGGGCCCTGCCCTGCGTGATAGAGCGCCGCCGCATCGGCCTTGACCCGCTCGGCCAACGCCGGATTGCTCGGTGAGAGATTGCTCGCGCTGCTCGCCACCGTGGCGTAGCCGCCCGCCGAAGGCCGTGAATGGAACCAGGCATCGCCCTCGAACGCCTGGGCGATCAGCGTCGAGCCGCGCACGCGGCCCTGCTCGTCGTGGACCAGGCTGCCATTGGCCTGTTCGGGGAAAGCCACCTGGGCGATGCCGGTCACTGCCAGGGGATAGAGGGCGCCGGTGATCAGCGTCATCAACAGGGCCAGGCTCAGGGCCGGGCGCAGGTAGGTCGTCATGTTCGTCTCCTTCAAACCAGGTGCAGGGCATTGAGCAGCAGGTCGATCAGCTTGATCCCGGCGAATGGCACGATGATGCCGCCCACGCCGTAGATCAGCAGGTTGCGCCGCAGCAGCTGGGCCGCGCTCGCGGCCTGCACCCGCACACCGCGCAGGGCCAAGGGAATCAGCACGATGATGATCAGGGCGTTGAACACGATGGCCGAGAGGATCGCGCTCTGCGGGCTCTGCAGTTGCATCAGGTTGAGTACGCCCAGCTGCGGATAGATCGAGGCGAACAGCGCCGGCAGGATGGCGAAGTACTTGGCCACGTCATTGGCGATGGAGAAGGTGGTCAGCGCACCACGGGTGACCAGCAGCTCCTTGCCCACCTGTACCACGTCCAGCAGCTTGGTCGGGTCGCTGTCCAAGTCGACCATATTGGCCGCCTCGCGTGCGGCCTGGGTGCCATCGTTCATGGCCATGCCGACATCGGCCTGGGCCAGGGCCGGGGCATCGTTGGCACCATCACCGCACATGGCCACCAGGCGACCGTCGCTTTGTTCCTGGCGGATGCGCGCCAGCTTCTTCTCCGGTGTGGCTTCGGCGAGCACATCGTCCACCCCGGCCTCGGCGGCGATAGCAGCGGCAGTGAGCGGGTTGTCGCCGGTGACCATCACCGTGCGGATACCCAGCTTGCGCAGTTCGGCGAAGCGCTCACGGATGCCGGGTTTGACCACGTCCTTGAGGTGGATCACCCCCAGCAGGCGCGTGTCCAGGCATACCAGCAGCGGCGTGCCGCCCCCCTGGGCGATACGCTCCACCTCGCGGGCCAGGGGTGCCGGCATGTCCAGACGTTGCATGCCGACGAAGGCCAGCACCGCATCCACCGCGCCCTTGCGGTAGCGGCGCTGTTGAAAGTCGATGCCGGACAAGCGGGTTTCGGCACTGAAGGCAATCGGCTCGACTTCGCCTGCAGCAGGTTCGTCGAAGTCGTACTGCTGGCGCAGGTACTCGACGATCGACTTGCCCTCGGCGGTGTCATCGGCGAGCGATGCAAGCAATGCCCCCTCCCCCAGCTCGCGCGCAGTGATGCCCGGTGCTGCATGCAGGGCGCTGCAGCGGCGGTTGCCGAAGGTGATGGTGCCGGTCTTGTCGAGCATTAGCGTGTGCACATCGCCGGCGGCCTCCACGGCGCGGCCCGAACGGGCGATGACGTTCAGCCGCACCAGGCGATCCATGCCGGCGATACCGATGGCCGAGAGCAGGCCGCCGATGGTGGTCGGGATCAGCGTCACCAGCAGCGCGGCGAGGAAGATCAGCGGCAGGCTGCCTCCGGCGAAATGGGCGAACGGCTGCAGGGTGACCACCACGATCAGGAAGATCAGGGTTAAGCCGATCAGCAGGATGTCCAGGGCGATCTCGTTGGGTGTCTTCTGGCGCTTGGCGCCTTCGACCAGGGCGATCATGCGGTCCAGGGTCGACTCGCCGGGGTTGCTGGTGATGCGGATCAGCAGCCAGTCGGAGACCAGGCGGGTGTTGCCGGTGACGGCCGAGCGGTCACCGCCGGACTCGCGGATCACCGGCGCCGACTCACCCGTGATGGCCGCCTCGTTGACCGCGGCGATGCCGTCGAGCACCTCGCCATCGCCCGGAATCAACTCGCCGGCGACGACCTTGACCACATCGCCCTTGCGCAACTGGGTGGCGGCGATAGTTTCGAACGAGCCGTCGCTTCTACGCCGTTTCGCGGCCAGGCCCTGGCTACCGGCCTTGAGGCTGTCGGCGCGGGCCTTGCCACGGCCTTCGGCGAGGGCTTCGGCAAAGTTGGCGAACAACACGGTGAACCACAGCCACAGGGCGATCTGCGCTGCGACGCCTACGCTCACGCCACTGCCGGGGGCCACACACAGCACAGTGGTCAGCACGGCGGTAAGCGCCACCACCAGCATCACCGGCGAGCGCTTGAGCTGGCGTGGGTCGAGCTTGACGAAGGCTTGCACCAGGGCCGGGCGCCAGAGGGCGGCAAAACGGGTCTGGTCGGCAGCAGCGTGATGGGTGTTCACATCGGAAATGGGCATGTTCATGGAGGATTCCTCAGAAACCCAGACTCAGGTATTCGGCGATCGGCCCTAGGGCCAGGGTCGGCAGGAAGGTCAGGCCACCGACCAGCAGGATGGTCACCAGCAGCAGGACGGTGAACAGCGGGCCGTGGGTGGGGAAGCTGTTCAAGCCTTGGGGGGCGCGCTGCTTCGCCGCCAGGCTGCCCGCCAGCGCCAGCACCGGCAGGATGTAGCCGAAGCGGCCGAGGAGCATGGCCAGGCCGATCATCAGGTTGTGGTACGGGGTGTTGGCGCCGAAGCCGGCGAACGCCGAGCCGTTGTTGGCCGTGCCCGAGGTGTAGGCATAGAGCAACTGGCTGAAGCCGTGGGGGCCCGGGTTGGTCACCGCACCAGCAGGGCCTGGCAGGCTGGCGGCGAGGGCACCGAGCACCAGCACACCGACCGGCATCACCAACAAGGTCGCCACCAGCAGTTGCACCTCCCGCGCCTGGAGTTTCTTGCCCAGGTATTCCGGCGTGCGCCCGATCATCAGGCCCGCCAGGAACACGGCGACCAGCACGAACAACAGCATGCCGTACAGGCCAGCCCCCACGCCGCCGAAGATCACCTCGCCCACCATCATGTTGACCATGGCTACCATGCCGGTCAGGGGGTTGAGGCTGTCATGCATGGCATTGACCGAACCGTTGGAGGCAGCCGTGGTGGTGACCGTCCACAGCACCGAGGCGGTCGTGCCGAAGCGGCTCTCCTTGCCTTCCAGCGGTGCGGCTTGTTGCACCTGGGCGCTTTGCAGGGCCGGGTTGGGCTGTTGCTCGGACCACAGCGCCGCAGCACCGCCGATCAGGAACAAACCGAGCATGCAGGCGAGGATGGCGCGGCTCTGGCGCAGGTCCTTGACGTAGTGGCCGAACGTGGACACCAGCGCTGCCGGAATGAGGATGATCGATGCCACCTCGAACAGGTTGCTCCACGCCGTGGGGTTCTCGAAGGGGTGGGCGGAGTTGACGCCGAAGAAGCCACCGCCGTTGGTGCCCAGTTGCTTGATGGCGACCTGGCTGGCGGCCGGGCCCAGGGGGATGGTCTGGTCGGCGCCTTGCAGGGTCAGGGCATGGGTGTAGCCGGCGAAGGTCTGCGGCACGCCCTGCCATACCAGCAGCAGGGCCAGCACCAGGCACAGCGGCAGCAGCACGTAGAGGGTGGCGCGCGTCAGGTCCACCCAGAAGTTGCCCACCGTGGTGGCCGAACGCCGGGCGATGCCCCGGCACAAGGCGACCAGCAAGGCCAGGCCGGTGGCGGCACTGACGAAGTTCTGCACGGTCAGGCCGATCATCTGGCTCAGGTAGCTGACCGAGGCCTCGCCGCTATAGGCCTGCCAATTGGTGTTGGTCATGAAGCTCACGGCAGTGTTGAACGCCAGCGACCACTCCTGGCCCGCCAGGTGTTGCGGGTTGAGCGGCAGGCTGCCCTGCAGCAGCAGTACCGCGAATAGGATCACGAAGCCCACCAGGTTGAACGCCAGCAGCGCCAAGGTGTACTGCTTCCAGGTCTGTTCCTGCTCGGCACGTACGCCAGCCAGGCGGTAGCACCCCCGCTCCACCGGCCCGAGCACCGGTGACAGCCAGGTCCGCCGACCTTCCATGACCCTGAAGCAGAACCGCCCAAGCCAAGGCGCCGGCAGCAGCACGATGGCGAAGAATGCCGCCAGCAAGACATAGTCGTAACTGTGCATGGCCGCTCCCTAGCCGCGATCGGCGCGCAGCAGCGCCACCAGCAGGTAAACCGCCAACGCCACTGCCAAGAGCAGCGACACCCCATCGAGTATGTTCATGTGCAAATCTCCCGTTCCACGGCTTGGGCCGCTTTAGGGAAATTGTCCGAGTCAGGGGCGTAAAGGGGCGAGATCGGGGGGTGGGTCAGGGCATAAAGAGTGCGTAAAGATCAGCTGTTTTCGGTGCCTGAACCGGCCCAATCGCGGGACAAGTAGGAGCGGCCTTGTGCCGCGAAAGGGCCGCAAGGCGGCCCCAGTTGTCGTGGCGTTATCGATGAAATCCTGGGGCCGCTGTGCGGCCCTTTCGCGGCGCGAGGCCGCTCCTACAAGGAAACCGCGTGGGGCTATCGTTATGGCTACGCCTGCGGAGGCTGCGGGGGCTGCTGCCCGGCGTTGCGGCTCCAGTCCAGCAGCAGGCTGTAGCCCACGGCCAGCAAGGTCGGGCCGATGAACAGGCCGATGAAGCCGAAGGCAATCAACCCACCGAACACCCCGAGCAGCACGATCACCAACGGCAGGTTGCCGCCGCGGCTGATCAGATAGGGCTTGAGCACGTTGTCCACGCCACTGATGATGAAGGTGCCCCACAAGCCGAGGAACACCGCCATGCCGTACTCGCCCTTCCACACCAACCAGCCGGTGGCAGGTATCCAGGCCAGCGGCGGCCCCATGGGGATCAGGCTGAGCATAAAGGTGACCAACCCCAGCACGATGGCGCCCGGTACGCCGGCGATCAAGAAACCGATCATGGCCAGCAGGCCCTGGGCGGCGGCGGTGCCGATCACGCCGTTGACCACACGCTGCACGGTCCCGGCCACCAGGTCCAGGTAGTACTCGGCGCGCTCGCCCATCAGCCGCTGCAGCAGACGCAGGACGAAGGCCGCCAGGCGTGGCCCATCGCGGTAGAAGAAGAACACGAACACCAGGCTCAGGGTCAGCTCGAGTACGCCGCTGCCGATCTGCGCGCTGCGTGCCAGCAACCAGTTGCCCACCTGGCCCAGGTGCGGCTTGACCGACGCCAGCAGCGCAGCGCCCTGTTGGTCCAGGGACGCCCACCAAGCCACCAGGCGTTCACCCACGAAGGGCATGTTGCCCAGCCAGGACGGCGCATCGGGCAGGCCATCGACCTGCACGTCGCGCACGAAAGCGGTGGCATCGCGGATGTGGTCGGCCAGGTTGAAGCCCAGCCACACCAGGGGCAAGGCCACCAGCAGAATCCACACGGCGGTGAGCAGGCCCGCAGCGAGGGTTTCCCGCCCACCCAGGGCCCGCGTGAGCAGGCGCATCAACGGCCAGCTGGCAAAGGCCAGGATCGCGCCCCACAGCAACGCCGAGATGAACGGTGCCATGACCCACAGGCCGGCGCCGAGCAAGGCCAGGAGAAGGATCTGGATCAACAGCCGGTCGTTGTTGGCCATCATGGCACTCCGCTCAACGGATCAATTCCAGGTGCAGCCCATCGGTGGTGGCAGTGCCCACTTCCAGGCGCGCGGCGCGCACGCCAGCCTGTACCAGTTGCTCGCGCCAGGCTTCGGCCTGGGCGCCGCTGAGGCTGGCGCGCAAGGTGCTGTCCAGGTTCAGGCTGCGCCCGAGCAAGGCCACCCACGCCGGTTGCGGCGCGGCCAGGTCAGGGTAGTCCAGCTTGCCGGTGTCGCGCAGCTCGCGCAGCACCGTGGCCGGGGTCGGCAGCAGCTCGCCCAGGGGGCTGGCGGAGACGAACTCCTCGACATGCAGATAGGCGCGACGGTTGCCACGGGTGACACTGTAGAGTGAAACCAGGGTGTCGGCCTCGTCGGCAGAACGGCGCAGGAGGATGAACGCCTGCTGCTCGTCGCCACCGTTGAGCCGGGCGTTGGCGAATACCTCGTTGGCCCATAGGCTGGCCTCGCCGCAATCGCGGCCCTGGCACCAGAACAGCGGGTAGCCGCCATCGCGCTGCAGGGCTTCGCGGGCGCTGGTGAAGGCTTCACGGGCTGTGCGCTCCACGGGCAGCTCATAGGTGACGGAGCTCACCTGCCCGCGGCTTTCGACTTTCTCCTCGACCCGCAACCGGCCGCTGATCTTGCGCAGCGGGCCCATGGGGTAGACCCGTTCCTGCTCCACGGCCGGACGCTGGTCGACCACCTTGGCGTCCACCGGCACCGGCAGGCTGCCCGCCCACGACAACGGGCTGGCCAGGCCCAGGCATGCGGCGATAAGAATACGTGCGCTCATCGGCCACCCTTCTCGCCCAGGGCGCCGGTGAAAGTGTCCAGGATGTCTGGCATGTGCATGGTTGTCTCCCTCTTCAACCCGCCAAGCCTCGACACTTGTCCGGTGCAAGTCAAGAAAAGCCGAAGAAGCGATTGAAACAGTCTGCAACAAGGGTTGCACCGTGTTCGTCGTTCAGGTGCAGGTGATGGCCACCGGGCAAGGTGACCTGCTCGAAGGGTAGCTGCTCCAGCAAGGCCGTGTGGCGGGCGAGCATGCCGTCGGCGGCCACCACCAAGCAGGCCGGGCATGCGACTCGCTGGACGAAGGCCATGGCCTGGGCGTCGTTCAAGCGCATCGGCGATGGCAGGGTCAGACGGCTGTCGCTGCGCCAGCTGTAGCCACCCGGTACCGGCATCAGGCCACGCTGGGCGAGCAGCTCGGCGGCTTCGCGGCTGACCGCGACCATGCCCTTCATGCGCGCCTGCACGCCCTCCTCCAGGGTCGCATACACCGACTTGCGCTTGCCGTCCAGGCGCAGCTGCGCCTGCAGGGCCATGCCCAGGCGCTCGGCAGCGTCCTGTTCACGCCCGGTGGGCGGCACCACGCCGTCGATCAGCGCCAGATGGCTGACTCGGTCTGGCAAGGCGCCGGCCAACTGCACCGAAATGATCGCCCCCAAGGAGTGCCCGAGCAGGCCAAAGCGCTGCCAGCCCAACTGCTCGGCCACCCGCAGCACGTCGTGGGCGTAGTCGGTCAAGGCGTAGCCGGCGCCTTGGGGGCGGTGCTCGGAATACCCATGCCCGGCCAGGTCCAGGGCGACGATGCGCAGGCCTTTCAAGCGCGGCGCCAGGCGGATGAAGCTGTTGGCGTTGTCCAGCCAGCCGTGCAGGGCGATCACCGGCAGGCCATCGGCCGGGCCGAACAGGTGCGCGGCCAGCTCGATGTGCCCCAGGGCGAGGCGGACCTCCTCGACCTGCGTGTTCATGGGCGGCTCCAGCGGTCGAACAGGCTCTTGAGCAAGCTGGCGGTATCGCCCGGACGCTCCAGCGGGAACATGTGCCCGCCCGGGATGCTGTGGTATTCACCCTTGGGCAGGGTACGTACGGCCAGGGCATGGTGCCGGCGGATCACCCCGCTGTGATCGCCCCGCACCATGGCCAAGGGCACCTGCAACCGGCGCACGGGCGCTGGGCTCACATGGGGAATGCTGCGGTAGATGCGGATTTCGGTGTCCGGGTCGAAGCAAAGGCGCAACCCCACCTCGGTCGCCTGCAGGCCGTGGTCGAGATACGCCTCCAGGCACTCGGGGTCGAAGTGGCGGAACAGGGTCTTGCTGGCGAAGTAGGCCCGGGCGCTGTCGCGATCGGGAAAGGCCTCGCGTCGCCCCAGGGTGCGCCCAGCCGGCGTGATGCGGTCGATGAAACCAAAGCGCTTGGCCGCACGGATCAGCCACTGGTCGGCACGGGTCAGCACCGGGGAGTCGAGCATCACCACGCCACGGTAGTACTGCGGGCAGCGTAATGCCGCATGCAGGTGCAGCACCCCGCCCAGGGAATGGCCGACACCCCACACCGGCTGCTCTTGCCGGGCAAGGTGGTGCAGCAGTTCATCGACCAGGTTCTGCCAGTTGTCGTCGACCGGGAAGCGCGGGTCATGGGCATGCTGGGCCAGGTGCTTGACCTGGTAGTCCGGCGCCAGGGCGGCGAACAGCTTGCCGTAGGTGGCCGAGGGGAAGCCGTTGGCGTGGGCGAAGAAGATCTGCTGCGACATGACGGCCGGGTCTGCGTGGAAAACGAGCGTTCATTTTCGGCAAGGGGCGCAAGGGCGGCAACGTTCGGAAAAGTCATCCGAGACGGCGATCAGGCCATTCGCGGACCTTTATGGCACTTGAGGCCCTTTGTGTGCTGCTTCGTCCGTTATTTAACGTGGTCAGGGTAGGCCTTGAGACGGGTGCTGCCCGTCAGATCGAGCGCCGCCCGCGCGGCGCATCGCGAGCTGCGCTCGCTCCTACGTTTATTTCGGGCCAGTTCATCCTGTGGGATTTTCGCGCGGGCGTTTTGGTGCCTGACGCGAGGTCGTGTCGTACCAACCAGGCGGTCGCGCGCGCCTGTCACAGGCGTTACTGGCCGTAAACAAACGTAGGAGCGAGCGCAGCTCGCGATGCGCCGCGCGGGCGGCGCTCGATCTGACAAGCACCGAGGCGCTTTAGATGAACAGCATGACCACTCACCCCGCGTGATGCAGCCCCCGCAAGGTCATCAACCCCGCCAGCGGCCAATCCCCTTCGAGCTCCGCCAGGCTGGCGGTGCTCATGGGCGCCGGTTGCTGGCCATGGCCATGCTCCAGCATGCCCACCAGGTTGCCCACCAACGGTTGGTGGCTCACCAGCAGCACATGCTCCAGGCCCAGCTTGTCCAGCTCGCTGATCACCTCGCCGGCAGCGCTGTCAGGGGTCAGCCAGGAAACCGTGCGCACCGGTTCGGCGAACCCGAGCGCATCGCGTACCAGCGCCGCCGTCTGCTGGGCCCGCACGTAGGGGCTGGCGATGATCGCATCCAATGGCTGCCCCAACAGGCGCGCAGCGCTGCGCACGACCTGCTCGCGTCCGTGGGCGGTCAGGCGCCGCTCGGCATCGGTGTTGGCCCGCGGCTCGGCCTCGCCATGGCGCAGCACCCAGAGCTTCACAGCTTTGGCTCCTCGTCACGCACCGGGTGGGCGGCCGCGGCCACTTCATGGGGTGGCTCGCCCTCCGGGGCGCGAGGCGCTGGCCAGTCGGCGAACGGCCAGGGCTTCTGGTCGCTGTGGAAGGTGCCGAAGCGACCGATCTGTGCCAGGTACTGGCTGAGGCTGTCGCCGAAGTTCATCAGGCTGCCGTTGGGCGCGCCATAGACCAGGCGGTAGATCAGTTGCACCAGCACCAGGCCGCCCAGCAGCAGCTGGGCCACGTGCCAAACCAACAGGAATACCAGCATCCACAGTACCCGCAGGATGATCGATTCGCGCTCGGCGCGGTTTACAGGGTCATTCATGGATTGGCTCCGGGGTCAGTTGAAACCGCTGATGGAAATGAAATCGACGTCGGTCTTGGGTTCGGCACGCATCAGGTGCTCGATCACCTGGTTCAGGGTACGCCCTTCGAACAGGATCGCATGCAGCCCGGCCACCAGCGGCATGTACACCTGAACCTCCTGGGCCTTGGCCTTGAGCACTTTGAGCGTGTTGACGCCCTCGGCCACCTCGCCCAGGCGGCTGACCGCCTGCTCCAGGCTCAGGCCCTGGCCAAGGGCGTGGCCAACCTGGTAGTTGCGGCTTTTGGGCGAGGAGCAGGTGACGATCAGGTCGCCTACGCCGGCAAGGCCCAGGAAGGTCATGGGGTTGGCGCCCTGGCTCACCGCGAAGCGGGTCATCTCGGCCAGGGCACGGGTGATCAGCATGCTCTTGGTGTTCTCACCCATGCCCAGGGCCACGGCCATGCCAGCGATGATCGCGTAGACGTTCTTCAGCGCCCCACCCAGCTCGACACCGAAGCGGTCGGCGCTGGCGTACACGCGGAAGGTGCGCCCGTGCAACACGGCCTGGACCCGCTGGCAGAGGTCTTCATCCTCGCTCGCCACGACAGTGGCGGTCAGGGCGTGCTCGGCGATCTCGCGTGCCAGGTTCGGCCCCGAGAGCACGCCGATGCGGGCCTGGGGAGCGATCTCTTCGAGGATCTGGCTCATCAGCTTGAAGCTTTGCGCCTCGATGCCCTTGGTCAGGCTCACCAGGCCCTTGCCACGCAGCAACTGGGCATGGGGCGCCAACACGCTGCGCAGAGCGCTGGACGGCAGCGCGACGAAGATCAGGTCGCAAGCCTGCAGGGTGGCCAGCAGGTCATTGACCGGCTCGACCCCGTCGTGCAGGCGGATGCCCTTGAGGTAGCGCGGATTCTCGCGATTGACGCGCATGGCCTCGGCCTGCTCCGGGTCACGCATCCATTGGCGCACCGGCACGCCGTTCTCCGCCAGCAGGTTCGCCACGGCGGTGCCGAAGCTGCCGCCTCCCAGAACTGCAACAGGTTGCTGTTCAGTCATATCCAATCCGTTAAAGCCAATAAGTTAAGTGGCGACCGGGGCATTATACGGTGCGTATGCGACAGGGCCAGTGTCAGAGCTGTCGCAAACAGGGCATGGGCAGCACAGAGCACTGGCAAAACCCAAACGGTCGGTTAACATGCCTGTTTCATCCCCGAAACAAGGCCGTACCGTGTTCCCTGGCACGCCACCCTTCCCGCGCCTGTTGTTGCTGACTGCCCTCGTGGGCGGCCCGGCCGTGGCCGACGACATGTTCCTCGACAACCAGGACCTGCCCCAGGTTCTGACCGCAACCCGCCTCAAACAATCCCCGGCGGCCGTACCCGGCAGCATGACCGTGCTCGACGCCGAGCTGATCCGCGCCAGCGGCGCGCGCGATATCCCCGAACTGATGCGCCTGGTGCCCGGCATGATGGTCGGCTACGGTGCCGGCAACCAGCCGACGGTCAACTACCACGGCAGCAACGTCAGCGATGCCCGGCGCATGCAGGTGCTGATCGATGGCCGCTCGGTGTACCGCGCGGGCCTGGCCACGGTGGACTGGAGCGACATCCCGCTGGCGATCGAGGACATCGACCGCATCGAGGTGTTCCGCGGCCCCAATACCGTCAGCTATGGCGCCAACGCGCTGATGGCGGTGGTGAACATCCTCACCCGCAATCCGGCCGACAGCCACGGCACCCGGCTTAAGGTGACCCGTGGCCAGGATGGCATCAATGACTATTACGCCAGCCAGGGCTTTGGCTGGGAAGGCGGTGACATGCGCCTGTCGCTGTCGGGCATGCAGGATGATGGCTTCGATTCGGACCAGTTCGGCAACGACTACCGTGACAGCCGTCGCCTGAACCGCTTCAACCTCAGTGCCAGCCACAACCTGGCCATGAACCAGACCCTGGAGTGGCAACTGGCGGCCAAGGAAGGCAGCAACCAGCGCCCGTATACCTACCAGCCGGTGTTTCGCAACACCCTCACCGGTGACAATGCCGACGTCAACGCCAAGGACTACGCAGGCTCGATACGCTGGAACATCGACTTCAACCCCGAGCACAGCTTCTATATCCAGAGCTCGGCCCAGCATTTCGAGCGCGAGCAGGTCTGGCGCGCCTGTGATGCCGCGCTGGCGTTCAGCCCGCAGATGACGCGGATGTGGCAACTGGACCCGAATTTCGCTGAACGCGTGGCGCGCAACATCAACAAGGGCAAGGACAGCCTGCCCACCACGAGCGACCCGGTGCTCAACGACCTGCTCGACCAGGTCCAGAGTGAATGGAGCAACGGTGCCAGCGACACCGTCTGCGGCGATGTCGACCAAAGTACCCGCGAAAGCCGCTTCGACCTGGAGATCCAGGACACCCTGAGCCTGACCGAAAACCTGCGTCTGCTCAGCGGCATGAACTACCGTTACGACCGTGCCGATTCGCAGACCTACTTCAACGGCAGCCTGGACGACCAGACCTGGCGCCTGTTCGGCCAACTGGAATGGCGCGCGAACGAACACTGGATCGTCCAGGGCGGTGCGATGTTCGAAGACTCGCGGCTTTCCGGCAGTTCACTGACGCCACGCATGGCCGTCAACTACCTGATCACCCCACGCCATGGGTTGCGTGCGGTGTACTCCGAGGCCGTGCGTTCGCCGGACATGTTCGAGAACAATGTCAACTGGAGCTACACCGTCGACAACCTCAGCAACAACATCTACGGGTTCAACAGCGGCGAATACTTCGTCAAGACCCGCGGCCCGGGCAACCTCGACCAGGAGCGCATGCGCTCGCGCGAGCTGGGCTACAACGGCAACTTCAGCGACATCGACCTGAGCATGGATGTGAAGCTGTTCTACGACGAGATCACCGGAATGATCAGCGAGCCGTTGCGCAACAACCAGTACATCGCCAGCAATGCCAACAAGGCCCGTTTCAGTGGCAGCGAGGCGCAACTGGACTGGCGCCCGACCCTGCACGACCGCCTGCGCCTGACCTACGCCTACGTCGACGCCTGGGCCAGCAACCCCAACGACCGCCGCCTCAGCGCGCGCAACAGCGGTTCGGCCGGCTGGATGCGCGATTGGGGCGAGGGCTGGTCGAGCGCCCTCTTCTACTACGGCGACGACGCCCTCAACGGCTACCGCTACGAGCGCATGGACCTGCGCCTGGCCAAGCGCTTTCGCTTCCAGGGCACCAGCCTTGAGCTGGCTGCACTGTGGCAGCAACGCCTGGACGACGAGCCGGTCACCATCGAACAGAACCGCTACGACAGCCGCCATCGCCTGAGTGTCAGCGCGGAGCTCGAGTTCTGATGCGCCTGTTGCTGCGCCTGTTGCTGTTCTGCCTCTGGCCGCTGGGTACGGTATCGGCCAGTGAGGTGCTGCTGGTCGGGGCCAGCGACCAACCGGGCATCCGCAGCTTCGTCAGCGCCCTGCAAGCGCACCGCCCTCAGGATCAGGTGCACTTCAAGGCCGTGGCGGATCTGCCGCGGCCCGGCCAGTTGAAGGCCGACGTGCGCCTGGTGTTGCTCGATGTCGCGGCCCTGGAGTGGCGCCTGGGCGAGGCTGTGGGGCCGCCTGCCCTGGCCCTGAGGGTCAGCCGTGTACAGGCCGAACAACGCCTGGGAAAGTCGCGGCCGGCGTACCTCTGCCTGTTGTGGAGCGACCCACCGCCCGCTCGGCAGTTGCGCCTGGTTCGTTACCTGCTGCCCCAGGCACGCCGGGTCGGTGTGCTGTATGGCGAGCACAGCCGCTTCCTGCTTGACGAGCTGCGCCTGGCAGCCCGTCCGCTGGGCCTGGAGATCGTCGCCCAGGACTGGCCGGACCCACGTGACAGCCGGCCCCTGCAACGCCTGCTGGGTAACAGCGACGTTCTGCTGGGGATCGACGACCCGGACCTGTACAACTCCAAGACCGCCAAGAACGTCCTGCTCAGCACCTATGGCCGGCAGATGGCGCTGGTAGGCCCGAATGCCGGCTTCGTCCGCGCCGGGGCCCTGGCCAGTACCTTCAGCGACCAGGACGACTGGCTGGCCGTACTCGATCAGTTGCTCGACCGCCCTCCAGCCAGTTGGCCACGCAGCCACTACCCCGCGCACTATGGGGTGACCGGCAACCAGCAGGTGGCGCGTGCCCTGGGCCTTGAGCCGATCGACGCCGAGGCCGCGGCCGTGGTGCTGGCCGAAGGAGAACCCCTGCCATGAGCAACCGCCTGAGCTGGGACATCCATACCCGCACCCAGATGATCAGCCTGGGCCCTGCCCTGCTGCTCACCTTGCTGCTGATCAGCTTCTTCACCTTCGTGCGTATCCAGGACTTGCGCCAGGAGCTCAACCATACCGGCCAGCTGATCGCCAACCAGCTGGCGCCTGCCTCGGAGTACGGCGTGATCTCCGGTAACAACGAGGTGCTGGAGAGCCTGATGCGGGCCACGTTGAGCATTCCCCACGTGCGCTTTCTGGAAGTCCAGGACAGCCGCAACCATATCCTGGTGTACGTCGAGCAGAACGGCGAGAACATCAACCGAGCCCAGCGTGTGGAAGTGTTCCAGGCGCCGATACGCCTGCAGCAGATCCGCCTGGACAACGACTTCCTGCAAGAAGGCAACACGCCCGTCCCAAGCGTCGGCGACGACTACCTGGGCCGCGTCATCGTCGGCATGTCAGACGACGCATTCAGCCAGCGCCAGCAGGAAATCGTCACCAAGGCGGGCATCCTGGCCTTGTTCGCCCTGCTGTTCACCTTCCTCCTCGCGCGGCGCCTGGCCATGAGCCTGGCCAAGCCGATCAGCGACATGGGGCATGCGGTCAAGGCCATCCAGAAGGGTGAATTCAACGTGCCGTTGCCGGTGGTCGACGACAGTGAACTGGGTCACCTGGCCCGCCACATCAACAACCTGGCCAGCGCCCTGGACCAGGCCAGCGCCGAACAGAAGCAGGCCATCGCCCAGCTGACCCAGGCCCGCGAAGAGGCCGAGCAGGCCAACCGGGCCAAGTCGGACTTCCTGGCGATGATGAGCCACGAACTGCGTACCCCCATGAACGGCGTGCTGGGCATGCTGCAGCTGCTCGAGACCACCCAGCTGACCAGCGAGCAGGCCGACTACACCGCAGTGGCCAGCGAATCGACCGGCCACCTGCTCAAGGTGATCAACGACATCCTCGACTTCTCGCGCATCGAGCGCACCGCCGTGGAGCTGGAGCAGATCGGCTTCAACCTCGGCGAGCTGGTCGCCAATTGCGTGCAGTCGTTCCAGCACAGTGCCCAGCAGCGCGGGCTGGACCTGCGCCTGCAACTGCTGCCAGGGATCGACCGGTTGCAGGTCACCGGCGACCCGACCCGGATCCGCCAGATCCTGCTGAACCTGATCGGCAACGCCTTGAAGTTCACCGAACAAGGCCAGGTGGAGGTGGACGCCCGCTGGCACATGCTCGACCCGCAGCTGGCGTGGTTCACCTGTGCAGTACGCGACACCGGCATCGGCATCGACAGCGACCGGCTGGAAATGATGTTCGTGGCGTTCCAGCAAGCCGACAGTTCGATTTCCCGGCGCTATGGCGGTACCGGCCTGGGCCTGGCGATCGCGCGCACCCTGGCCGAACGCATGGGTGGGCAACTGCGTGGCGAAAGCCGCGAGGGCCTGGGTTCGACCTTCACCCTGGAAATCCCCCTGCCCCTGGCCTCGCCCTCGGCAGCCCTGCCCAGCACCAACACGGAGCGCCACACGCCGCTGCAAGGCGGACGCATCTTGCTGGTGGAGGACAACCCAGTCAACCAGAGCGTCATCGATGCCATGCTGCGCAGCCTGGGCTTCGATGTCAGCATCGCCAGCGATGGTGCCCAGGCGGTGGACCAGGTCGCCCAGCAGTCGTTCGCCGCCGTCCTGATGGACTGCCGCCTGCCTGTGGTGGACGGCTATGAGGCCACCCGGCGCATTCGGCTGCTGCCGGATACCGCACAGCTGCCGATCATCGCCCTGACCGCCAACGCGTTGCAGGGCGACCGCGAGCGGTGCCTGGCCGCGGGCATGAACGACTACCTGAGCAAGCCGTTCAAACGCACGGAGTTGCAGCAGGTGCTGCAACACTGGTTGTCCGGCCGGACAGCCGCCACTGGCGATTAGCGCGCAAATGCGTCAGTCTAGGGGAAATATGGGCCGGGCGAGGCTCGTTCGATGTCATGGAGGGGGTCGCCTGGCGACGCAAGCATCGGAATTCGCGCCCTGGCCACTAGACAGGACCCGCCCAGGCCCTGAAAATAAGCGTTTCAGTGCACACCTGTACTTCTTTGCCAGGTGCGCTGTGACTTTCACCACAACGCAATAGTCTACTTGTAGGCTGCCGCCCCGGACTCAACGTACGTCGGGCCGGCCGGGAAGATTCAGCCCCAGCCGCACGGGGATTATTGAGGAGCTCGCATGACCAAACAAAACGCCTTTACTCGGGAAGATTTGCTGCGCTGCAGTCGCGGTGAGCTGTTCGGCCCAGGTAATGCGCAACTGCCCGCCCCGAACATGCTGATGGTCGATCGCATCACCCATATCAGCGCCGAAGGCGGCAAGTACGGCAAAGGTGAATTGGTCGCCGAGCTGGATATCAATCCGGACCTGTGGTTCTTCGCCTGCCACTTCGAAGGCGATCCGGTCATGCCGGGCTGCCTGGGCCTGGACGCCATGTGGCAGCTGGTCGGCTTCTTCCTCGGCTGGCAGGGCCTGCCGGGCCGTGGCCGCGCCCTGGGCTCGGGCGAAGTGAAATTCTTCGGCCAGGTACTGCCGTCGGCTCAGAAGGTCACCTACAACATTCACATCAAGCGCGTCCTGAAGGGCAAGCTGAACATGGCCATCGCCGATGGCTCGGTCAGCGTCGACGGTCGCGAGATCTACACCGCCGAAGGCCTGCGGGTCGGCGTGTTCACCTCCACTGACAATTTCTAAGGGTTATTCGCATGCGCCGCGTCGTTATCACTGGTCTGGGCATCGTATCGTGCCTGGGCAATGACAAAGCTACCGTCACCGAAAACCTGCGCAACAGCCGTCCGGGTATCCGTTACAACCCGGAATACAAGGAAATGGGGCTGCGTAGCCAGGTTTCCGGCTCCATCGACCTCAACCTCGAAGAGCTGATCGACCGCAAGGTCTATCGCTTCGTCGGCCACGCCGCTGCCTATGCCTACCTGGCGATGCAGGACGCGATCAAGGACGCCGGCCTGACCGAGGAGCAAGTCTCCAACCCGCGTACCGGCCTGGTGGCAGGTTCCGGCGGTGCCTCCACCCTGAACCAGATGGAAGCCCTGGACACCCTGCGCGAGAAAGGCGTCAAGCGCGTCGGCCCGTACCGCGTCACCCGCACCATGGGCAGCACCGTGTCGGCGTGCCTGGCCACCCCGTTCAAGATCAAGGGCATCAACTACTCGATCTCGTCGGCCTGCGCCACTTCGGCACACTGCATCGGCACCGCCCTGGAGCAGATCCAGTGGGGCAAACAGGACATCGTCTTCGCCGGCGGCGGTGAAGAAGAGCACTGGAGCCAGTCGTTCCTGTTCGATGCCATGGGCGCCCTGTCGACCAAGCGCAACGAAACCCCTGAACTGGCTTCGCGCGCCTACGACGCCGACCGTGATGGCTTCGTCATCGCAGGCGGCGGCGGCATGGTGGTGGTCGAGGAGCTGGAACACGCCTTGGCCCGTGGCGCCAAGATCTACGCCGAAATCGTTGGCTACGGCGCGACGTCCGACGGCTACGACATGGTCGCTCCGAGCGGCGAAGGCGCGATCCGCTGCATGCAGCAGGCGCTGTCCACCGTCGACACCCCGATCGACTACCTGAACACCCACGGTACCTCCACCCCGGTCGGCGACGTCGCCGAGATCAAGGGCGTGCGTGAAGTGTTCGGCGACAAGGCACCGAAGATCAGCTCGACCAAGAGCCTGTCGGGCCACTCGCTGGGCGCCGCAGGCGTGCACGAGGCGATCTACTGCCTGCTGATGATGGAAAACAACTTCATCGCCGGCTCCGCCAACATCGACGAGCTGGACCCGGAGGTCGCCGACCTGCCGATCCTGCGCAAGACCGAAGAAAACGCCAAGATCGATACGGTCATGAGCAACAGCTTCGGCTTCGGTGGCACCAACGCCACCCTGGTGCTCAAGCGCTGGACAGGCAAGTAACAGCCGACGCCGCCGTAACGAAAACGCCCCGACTGGTTCGGGGCGTTTTCATTTGTGCACCCCAGGCAATACGCTGAGGAAATTCTCCCGCGCCACCTTGTGGGCCACCTCGTCAGGCAGCGCATCCAGGAACGGGTCGAAGCCCTTCATCTGCTCGCCGAGGCTGGAGAAGCGCCCCACCACATCGGAGCCGAGCATGAAGCGCTCGGGGAAGCGCTCGACCAGCGCCAGCCACACCTTGCGCGGCTTGCCATGCTCATCGAGCAGGTAAGGCTCGCGCATGCTCCAGGACAGGTCGATATAGAGGTTCGGGTAGGTCTCCAGCAGCCGGGTGACCACAGGCAGAAGGAATTTCATCTGCGTCTGGTGCCGGTGGATCTCCATGCTGGTACCGGCATGGGCCCAGATGAAGCGGGTATGCGGATGGTCGCGCAGCGGCTGCTCGATCTCAGCCAAGTAGAGCGGGTTGCGTTCGCGCTTGGAGGTGATGTTGGAATGGATCAGCACCGGCAGGTCGTGCTCGGCGGCCAGATGATAGATGCGGGTCATGGCCTCGTTATTGGCCCGTGGGGTATCGCCGCTGGTCAAGGCGGTCAGGTCGTCGTGGCGGGTGAACACCTCGCCGATGCCCTGCCACAGGCCGGGATAGAGTTCGAGCATTCGCTCGACATGATGCACGGCATTCTTGTCCACCGGGTTGAAGCCACTGATGAACGGGTGAAAGCGCCGCCGCTGCTCGGCCGGCAGTTTCTCCAGCGCCGCGGCCACATAGAGATCAGTGGCGCTGTACCAGTAGGCTTCGGCGTCGTCGCCTGCGTAGTAGCGGGGGCGCTTGGGCTCGTCCTCGTGCCATTTCTTGGCCACCGGAATGCCGGAAATCATCGACTGGTCGATGCCCGCCGCATCCATTGCCTGGAGCAATGCCGGCATGCCTTCGCTTTCCTGGAAGAAATCGACGTAGTGCAGGTGAGCGTCGCTGTAGCGGTAATCGCGAGCCTGCACCGCCAGGCACAACCCTCCCGACAACAGCAAGCAAGTCAGCGCTCTGACAATCATGGGCAATGTCCTTTTCGGGCGTACGAAAACAGTAGACCGACAGGTAAGCCAGGCGGTTCAGCGCTGCGCCCCAACCCGCTATGCTAGGGACATCCGTTGCCTGCCTGGAGCCCTGCCATGAGCCGCCCCCTGGTCATCCACCCACGCGCCGAATCGGTCGAGGGCCAGCCCATCCTGCGCCCGCTGCCGTCGGCCCAGTGCCGTAGCGTCGGCCCCTTCGTGTTCTTCGATCACATGCTGGAAACCGACTACGCCCCCGGCAACGGCATGGACATCCGTCAGCACCCGCATATCGGCCTGTCGACCCTGACCTACCTGTTCGAAGGCCAGATCCTGCACAAGGACAGCCTGGGCTCCGAGCAGCGCGTACTGCCCGGCGACGTGAGCTGGATGACCGCAGGCAGCGGCGTGGCCCATGTCGAACGTACGCCGGCCGATGCCTTCGCCGCCGGCTCGCGCCTGCACGGTCTGCAGGTCTGGTTGGCTTCACCCAGGGCGTTCGAGCAAGGGCCTGCGAGCTACAGCCATCACCCGGCGGCCAGCCTGCCGGTCAGCGACAACCTGGGCGTGCGCATCTGCATGATTGCCGGCCAAGGCTTTTGCCTGCAATCTCCGGTACCGGTGCTCTCCCCTACCCTGTATGCCCTGGTGCAGATGCAGGCGGCGACCACGCTGACGGTGCCCACCGAACATGCCCAGCGTGCCTTGTACCTGCTCGATGGCGAACTGCTGGTGGGAGAAGACGAAGTCGAGCCCTGCAATCTGCTGGTGCTGCCGGAAGGCGAGGAAGTGACACTGTACGCGCAAGGCGAATGCCAGCTGGTGTTGATCGGTGGTGCGCCGCTGGACGGGCCGCGGCGGATGAACTGGAACTTCGTGGCCAGTGACCCGGAGTTGATCGAGCAGGCCCGAGCCAGATGGGCTGCGGGAGATTGGCCCAAGGTACCGGGGGAGACCTCGCGGATCGAACTGCCGCGCTAGGCGCGACAACAAGCCGCCTTCATCGCGGTCCGACTTGCCCCGCGATGAAGGTAACGCACTACTTCTGGAACACTTCATCCAGCAGGTTGAACATCGCTCGGAAGGCGCGCTCGGACGTGCGCCGGTCGTACTGCATCTTGCCTGGCACATTGGCCGCAGGGTCGGTGAACGAATGCACCGCGCCGCCGTAGCTCAGCAGCTGCCAGTCCACCTTGGCAGCATTCATCTCGTCCTCGAACGCCGGCAACTGCTCCTTGGGCACCAGCGGGTCGGACGCACCATGCAGCACCAGCACCGAGCCCTTGATGCGCTTGGCATCGGCCGGGTTCGGCGTATCCAGGGTGCCGTGGAACGACACCGCAGCCTGCAGGTCGGCACCGGTACGGGCCAGCTCCAGGGCACAACAACCGCCGAAGCAGAAGCCGAAGGTCGCGACCTTGCCCGGAGCCAGCAATGCCTTGGACTGCCCCAACAGCTGCGCCAGAGCCTCTTCCATGCGCTTGCGCAGCTCGGCGCGGTCGTTCTTGAGCGGCATCATCGCCGCCCCAGCCTCGTCCGCATTCGAAGGCCGCAGCGACTGCCCGTACAGGTCGGCGATCAACACCACGTAGCCCTGGCTGGCGACTTCCTTGGCGATCCGCTCGGCGCCCTCACCGATGCCCATCCAGTTCGGCGCCATCACCAGGCCCGGCTGCGGCAGTGCACCTGGCGCGTAGACCAGGCGGCTCTCGTAGGCCTTGCCGGCCAGGTGATAGACCAGCGACTCGACGATTACCTTGCTCATCAAACTCCTCCTTGCACCATGAAAAAAGCCCGCCGAAGCGGGCTTTCCTTGCATCAACTCAAGCAGACAACTCGACCAGCAGCTTGTTCAGGCGACGAACGTAGGCCGCCGGGTCCTTCAGGCTGTCGCCGGCCGCCAGGGCCGCCTGGTCGAACAGGATGTGCGACAGCTCCGCGAAGCGGTCCTCGCTCTGTTCGTTGTCCAGCTTCTCGATCAGCGGGTGGCCCGGATTGAACTCGAAGATCGGCTTGGATTCAGGCACCTTCTGGCCGCTGGCCTCGAGGATCTGGCGCATCTGCAGGCCCAGGTCCTGCTCACCGATGGCCAGGATCGCCGGCGAGTCGGTCAGGCGGTGCGAGACGCGCACCTCGGCGACGCTGTCACCCAAGGCAGTCTTCAGGCGCTCGACCAGGCCTTCCTTCTCCTTGGCGACTTCTTCCTGGGCCTTCTTGTCTTCCTCCGAATCCAGGGCACCGAGGTCCAGGTCACCACGGGCGACGTCGACGAAGGCCTTGCCATCGAACTCGTTGAGGTAGCTCATCAGCCACTCGTCGATGCGATCGGTCAGCAGCAGGACCTCGATGCCTTTCTTGCGGAAGACTTCCAGGTGCGGGCTGTTCTTGACCTGAGCATAGGACTCGCCGGTCAGGTAATAGATCTTGTCCTGGCCTTCCTTGGCGCGAGCCAGGTAGTCGGCCAGGGCAACGCTCTGCTCGCCGCTGTCGTCGGAGGTCGAGGCGAAGCGCAACAGGCCTGCGATCTTCTCTTTGTTGGCGAAGTCCTCGGCCGGGCCTTCCTTCATCACCTGGCCGAAGTTCTTCCAGAAGCCCTTGTACTGCTCCGGCTCGTTCTTGGCCAGTTTTTCCAGCATGTCCAGCACACGCTTGGTCAGGGCCGACTTCATCGAATCGATGATCGGGTCCTTCTGCAGGATCTCGCGGGAAACGTTCAGCGAAAGGTCGTTGGAGTCGACCACACCCTTGATGAAGCGCAGGTACAGCGGCAGGAACGATTCGGCCTGGTCCATGATGAACACGCGCTGCACGTACAGTTTCAGGCCGCGTGGCGCTTCGCGCTGGTACAGGTCGAACGGCGCACGGGCCGGCACGTACAGCAGCGAGTTGTATTCGAGCTTGCCTTCGACCTTGTTGTGGCTCCAGGCCAGCGGGTTCTCGAAATCATGGCCGATGTGCTTGTAGAACTCCTGGTATTCCTCGTCCTTGATCTCGGTACGCGGACGGGTCCACAGGGCGCTGGCGCGGTTGACGGTCTCCCATTCCTCGGCTGGCTGCTCCTCGCCTTCTGCGACAGCCTGTTCCTTGGGCAGTTGGATCGGCAGGGCAATGTGGTCGGAGTACTTCTTGACCACGTTGCGCAGGCGCCAGCCGTCGGCGAACTCTTCCTCGCCTTTTTTCAGGTGCAGGACGATGCGGGTACCGCGCTGTGGTTTCTCGACGGTGGCGACTTCGAACTCGCCCTCGCCCTTGGACGACCAGTGCACGCCCTCGGCGGCCGGCAAGCCGGCGCGGCGGCTGAAGACATCGACCTTGTCGGCGACGATGAACGCCGAATAGAAGCCGACGCCGAACTGGCCGATCAGGTGCGAGTCTTTCTTCTGGTCACCGGTCAGGTTCTTCATGAAGTCGGCAGTGCCGGACTTGGCGATGGTGCCCAGGTGGGTGATGACGTCCTCGCGGCTCATGCCGATGCCGTTGTCCTCGAGGGTCACGGTGCCGGCGTCCTTGTCGAAGCTCACGCGGATCTTCAGGTCGGCATCATTCTCGAACAGCTCGGGCTTGGCCAAGGCCTCGAAACGCAGCTTGTCGGCGGCGTCGGAGGCGTTGGAGATCAGCTCGCGCAGGAAGATCTCCTTGTTCGAATACAGCGAATGGATCATGAGGTGCAGCAGCTGCTTCACCTCGGTCTGGAAGCCCAGGGTTTCCTTTTGAGTTTCCACACTCATGGTCTTCAACACTCCGATCTGATGGCAGTTGTCGCCTTGCGCCCTGTTAGGCTGCTTTCGGCGGCGGATGTCCAGCAGATGGGGGCAGCCCGGACTATTTCAAGGGCTTTTCCGGTTCGATCTTGAAATGCGCCCGTGCCGTGGCGATCGGCGACGCAGGGTCGGCCTGCCAGGCCGTGATGGCGACATTGGTCACCCGCCGTCCCTGGCGCCACAGCTGGCAGCGGGCGAAGGTGTCACGGTAATGGCCGGCGCGCAGGTAATCGATGGAAAAATCGATGATCTTGGGGATGCTCGCGCTTTCGCTGTAGATGAGCAGGTACAACGCCGCCGAAAGCTCCATGAAGCCTGCGATCACCCCGCCATGGATCGCCGGCAGCAGCGGGTTGCCGATATTGTCCGGGTTGGCCGGCAGGCGAAACAGCAGGTCGTCGTTCTCGCGCGCGCATTCGATGCCGATCAGCCCGGCGTAGGGAATCAACGCCAGCAACGGCTCATAGTCGCCTATTGCATGCGCTTCATTGAGGCGCTGGCGAACGTCCCGGGGAATCATGGGCGGCCCTCCTTGAGCGTATTGCCGAAGCGGATGCCGCCCTTGATGTCCTGGCCCAGGCGTATGAAGGTGCCAACCACATGGCAGATCGGCTGGGCCGGGCCGTCCTGGTAGGCCGTACCGCGAGTGAAGATCACGTCCCGGGTCACTCGGTAGCATTGGGCATGACCATATATAGGCTTGCCGGCTTGTGCCGGGTGCATGTAGTCGATACGCAGATCGAGGGTCGGGCACACTTCGAACGTGGGCAACACGCAGAGCGTGGCCATACCACAGGTAGTATCCATCAAGGTGGTCAGGGCGCCGCCATGCACCGCGCCCGTTTGCGGATTACCTACGATCGACGGCGACCAGGGCAGTACCAGCGTAATGCCTTCGGTATTGGCATGATGCACCTGCATCTGCAAGCGCTGGCAATGTTTCAATGCCGAAAGAAAGCGTTCGGCCATGGCCATCAGGTCGTTATCAGACATGGGCAACCTTATTTTTCGTGAAGATGTTCACTCTGCACAAATTCAGTGAAAAGTCTATCTAGATCCGCTCGCGATATATCTGTAATCTGCGCGGAACTAATTCCGCTTACTTGAGCTCAAATGGAACAAGTAAGTTATTCCACAAGGAGAGACACCCCCATGCGTAAACCTTTTGCTTTTGCCCTGATGCTGGCCGCTGCCATGGGCCTGGCCGCTTGTGACAAGGCGAACGAAGAGAAAGCTCCGGAAACCAAGACCGAGCAAGCCGCTCCGGAAGCCGCTCCTGCTGCTCCGGCTCCAGAAGCTGCCCCGGCTGCTCCTGCTCCGGAAGCTGCTCCTGCTACTCCGGCTCCAGAAGCCACTCCTGCTCCGGAAGCCGCCCCAAGCGAGCCAGCCAAGCAGTAAGCAACACCCACAAAAAACCCGGCGATCGCCGGGTTTTTTTATGCCTGGTCTTTTTAATAAAACGTTTCAGCCTATGCCAGTGACGTTGTCCTTGCCCGCCTCCGCCGGCGCACTTTCGGTTGGCGTGAAGACCATGACGTCCAGCACGTCGGAATGGAATTCACGGCGATACAGAATGCACACCACCCCCACACTCATGGCCATGAACAACCATGGGCTGATGAACCAGCTCAGCATCGCCATGCCGAAATAATAGGAACGCAGGCCGAAGTTGAACTGATTCGCCGCCAGCGACAGTACACGCGCGGCACGGGAAGCAAATGCCTTGCGTTCCAATTCATTGACCAGGCGCTCGCCGATCATCGGCGCCGACCCGACCAACACCGCTGCAAAGTTGTATTGACGCATGCACCAGCTGAACGTGAAGAACGCATACACGAACACCATTGCCAGGCACAGCAGTTTGAGCTCGGAAACGCCTTGCGACGCCTCCTGCACCAACGGCAGGTCAGCCAGCAATGACAGCGCGCGATCAGAGGCGCCCAGCACCGTCAGGATGCCCGCCAGGATGATCAGCGTGCTCGAGGCGAAGAACGACGCGTTGCGCTCCAGGTTGCCGATCACGCTGGCATCGGCGATACGGTTGTCGCGCAGCAACATGCGTCGCATCCAGTCTTCCCGGTACAAGTGCAGTACGCTGGCCAGGCAGGCCGTGTCGCGGCCCTTCCAGATGGCGTAGCGGGTGTAGCCGCCCCAGCACAGGGCGAACCAGCAGATGGCGAGCACATTGCTCAGGTTGCTTTGGATGAAGTTCATGCAGGTTCCTATCGTTCAGGCACGGTGAATGATATAGACCGGCTTTCGACGCCCAGGGCCGGGAAAAGGCACGCACCGGAAATAAAAAACCCCGTGTCCGGATAGACACGGGGTCAGGGTTTCAACCAAGGCTGGTGCCCTCGGGCTTGTGGCCGGCACCAGCAGTTGGCATCAACACATCAGGCCAACGCCTCGCGCGGCTTGCCCAGCATGCGGTCGCATGCCACGGCCAGGCCCAAGGTGACCACCGAAGGCACCAGCCAGGCCAGGCCCTGGTCGCTCAGCGGCAGGTGTGCCATGGCGTCCGGCAGCATGTGTGCCAGGCTGCTGCCCTTGATCGCGTCGACCAGGCCAAACAGCAGCGATACCAGCATCACCGGCGCCAGGATGCGCACGGGCGAATTCCACAGCTCCTTGACGAAGCTCAGGCCTACGACAACGATGCACGGCGGGTAGATGGCCGTGAGCACCGGGATCGAGAACATGATCAGCTTGGTCAGACCCAGGTTGGAGATCAACAGCGAGAAGCCGGCCAGAATCACCACCAGCGTGCGGTACGACAGCGGCAGGATCTGGCTGAAGTACTCGGCACAGGCGCAGGTCAGGCCCACGGCGGTGACCAGGCAGGCCAGGGCGATCAGTACCGCGAGGAAGCCGCTGCCCAGCGAACCGAAGGTGTGCTGCACGTAGGCATGCAGGACGGCCGCGCCATTGGAGGCACCCATGGCGATGTCATGGCTGCCCGCGCCCAGGCGGAACAGGCTGACATACACCATCGCCAGGCCGACACCGGCGATCAGGCCGGCGATGATGGCGTAGCGGGTGATCAGCTTCGGCGACTCGACACCGCGCGAACGGATGGCGTTGACGATGACGATACCGAATACCAGGGCACCCAGGGTATCCATGGTCAGGTAGCCGTTGACGAAGCCTTGGGAGAACGGTGCGGCCACGTATTGCGGCTGCGCCTCGCCGATGGTGCCGGCCGGCAGCGCGAACGCGGCGATGCCGAGCACCGCCAGGGCGATGATCTTCAGCGGCGCGAGGAAGCGGCCGACGGTGTCGAGCAGCTTGGTCGGATACATCGACACGGCCAGTACCACGGCGAAATACACCAGGCTGTAGATGAACAGCGCCAACGGGCTTTCACCGGTCAGCGGTGCCACGCCCACTTCGAACGACACGGTAGCGGTGCGCGGAGTCGCGAACAGCGGGCCTACCGAGAGGTAGCACACAGCTGCCAGCAGGCCGCCGAAGAACTTGCCGATCGGGCTACTCAGCGCGTCCATGCCGCCGCCCACCTTGGCCAGGGCGACCACGGTGATGACCGGCAGGCCGACTGCGGTGACCAGAAAGCCTAGGGCCGCCATCCATACATGCGGGCCGGACTGCAGGCCTACGATGGGCGGGAAGATGATATTGCCGGCGCCGACGAACAATGCGAACGTCATAAAGCCAAGTGCCAGGATGTCCTGGCCTTTTAACACTTTCATTTAAGGAAGTACCACACTGCTGAAATCGGGATTCGTGAGGGGATTTCCCCATGGGTGAGGGAAATGCTGCCCGGCTTGGTGAGCCAGACCCGTTTAGCGTGTCGTTCCCTTTTGGGGGACGGGCACAGAGTGAGGGCGTAGGTTAACCGTTTTACCCGGCAAACGCACTGGGACAGACGTGCTTGTCCGATGTGCGTATGTTCTTGTCGTCTGGGTGACTCTGTACAGCGGCTATTCTCACCGGAGCATCGACCAGCGTCTGTCAGAAAATACCTATCAAACCCATCGAAAAAATCGTTGCCAGCACCGGCCCTGAAAACACAAAGGCCACCCGAAGGTGGCCTTTGTGTTGCGTGGGGGGTATTGCGTGTTACTTACTTCTTGATTTCCCAGCCGGTCAGCTCGGCCAGGGCCTTGCCGATGTCAGCCAGGGAACGCACGGTCTTGACACCGGCGTCTTGCAGGGCGGCGAACTTCTCGTCCGCAGTGCCCTTGCCACCCGAAATGATGGCGCCAGCGTGGCCCATGCGCTTGCCCGCAGGTGCGGTAACACCGGCGATGTAGGAAACGACAGGCTTGGTCACGTTGGCCTTGATGAAGGCCGCGGCTTCTTCTTCGGCCGAACCGCCGATCTCACCGATCATGACGATCGCTTCGGTCTGCGGGTCTTCCTGGAACAGCTTCAGAATGTCGATGAAGTTGGAGCCCGGGATCGGGTCACCGCCGATACCGACGCAGGTCGACTGGCCGAAGCCGGCGTCGGTGGTCTGCTTGACCGCTTCGTAGGTCAGGGTGCCGGAGCGGGAAACGATACCGACCTTGCCCGGCAGGTGGATGTGGCCTGGCATGATGCCGATCTTGCACTCGCCCGGGGTGATGACACCTGGGCAGTTAGGGCCGATCAGGCGTACGCCCAGCTCGTCGCACTTGACCTTGGCGTCCAGCATGTCGAGGGTAGGAATACCCTCGGTGATGCAGACGATCAGCTTGATGCCACCGAAGGCCGCTTCCAGGATCGAGTCCTTGCAGAACGGAGCCGGAACGTAGATCACCGAAGCTTCGGCGCCGGTCGCCTCGACGGCTTCCTTGACGGTGTTGAACACCGGCAGGCCCAGGTGGGTGGTGCCACCCTTGCCTGGGGTTACACCGCCGACCATCTTGGTGCCGTAGGCGATGGCTTGTTCGGAGTGGAAAGTACCCTGCGAGCCGGTGAAGCCCTGGCAGATGACCTTGGTGTCTTTATTGATCAGGACGCTCATTACTTGCCCTCCGCAGCTTTGACAACTTGTTGAGCAGCGTCGGTCAGGCTGGTTGCCGCAATGATGTTCAAACCGCTTTCTGCCAGTACTTTAGCGCCCAGTTCGGCGTTGTTGCCTTCGAGGCGAACGACGACCGGAACCTTGACGCCGACTTCCTTCACTGCACCGATGATGCCTTCGGCAATCATGTCGCAGCGAACGATGCCGCCGAAGATGTTGACCAGAACGGCCGCGACATTGCTGTCGGACAGGATGATCTTGAACGCTTCGGTCACACGCTCCTTGGTAGCGCCACCGCCAACGTCGAGGAAGTTGGCCGGCTTGCCGCCGTGCAGGTTGACGATGTCCATGGTACCCATGGCCAGGCCGGCACCGTTGACCATGCAGCCGATGTTGCCTTCCAGCGCCACGTAGTTCAGTTCGAACTTGGCGGCGTGAGCTTCGCGAGCGTCGTCCTGGGAAGGATCGTGGAAGGTTTTCAGCTTAGGCTGACGGTACATGGCGTTGGCGTCGATGTTGATCTTGGCATCGAGGCAGTGCAGGTCGCCGTCGGCCTTGATGACCAGCGGGTTGACTTCCAGCAGGGCCAGGTCGTGGTCCTTGAACAGCTTGGCCAGGCCTACGAAGATCTTGGCGAACTGTTGAACCTGCTTGCCTTCCAGACCCAGCTGGAATGCCAGCTCACGACCCTGGAACGGCTGGGCGCCGACCAGCGGGTCGATGGTAGCCTTGAGGATCTTCTCGGGAGTTTCGTGAGCGACTTTCTCGATGTCCACGCCACCTTCGGTGGAGGCCATGAACACGATACGACGGCTCGAACGATCGACTACAGCGCCCAGGTACAGTTCCTTGGCGATGTCAGTGCAGGATTCGACCAGGATCTTGGAGACTGGCTGACCATTGGCGTCGGTCTGGTAGGTAACCAGGTTCTTGCCCAGCCACTGCGCAGCGAACGCCTTGGCGTCTTCTTTGCTGCGAACCAGCTTGACGCCGCCCGCTTTACCGCGACCACCGGCGTGGACCTGGGCTTTTACCACCCACTCCGAGCCGCCGATCTTGTCGCAGGCTTCTGCAGCTTGCTCAGGGGTATCGACTGCGAAACCCTTGGAAACTGGCAGGCCGTATTCAGCGAACAGCTGTTTACCCTGATACTCGTGAAGATTCATGCTTTTTACCGTCTTCGTTAGGTACTGCGCTTCGGCGCTGCGCCATTTCTGGCGCCGCGCCACCTGTGACCGTTTGCCCCGGGTTATCCCGGTGGCCCGGTCCGGCGGACGTTCCGCGGTGAGTCTTGCACGCAAGACCCACGACGGGCAGCCCGCCGTGGTTTCTTATAATTAACGCTTCTTACGGTTGGCCACGTGGATGGCACCGCCATTCACGGCCAGCGCGGCTTCATGCAGCGCTTCGGACAGGGTCGGATGGCTGAACACCATCATGCCCAGGTCTTCTGCGCTGGTACCGAATTCCATCGCGATCGCACCCTGCTGCACCAGTTCGGCAGCCGATGGGCCGATCACGTGAACGCCCAGTACGCGGTCGGTCTTGGCATCGGCGATGACCTTGACGAAACCACCGGTGTCGTTGGCAGCCATCGCACGGCCGCTGGCCGCGAACGGGAAGGTGCCCACGTTAACCTCAACGCCCTCGGCTTTCAACGCCTGTTCGGTCTTGCCGACCCACGCGATTTCCGGGTGGGTATAGATGACCGACGGGATCAGGTCGTAGTTCATCTGGGCCTTGTGGCCCTTGATGCGCTCGACGACCATGATGCCCTCTTCCGAAGCCTTGTGGGCCAGCATCAGGCCACGCACCACGTCACCGATGGCGTAGACGCCCGGTACGCTGGTGGCGCAGTGGTCATCGACGTAGATGTAGCCACGCTCGTCGATGGTCACGCCGCTGTCGGCGGCCAGCAGGTCGGTGGTCACAGGACGACGGCCGACGGCGACGATCAGCTTGTCGAAGACGATCTTCTGCTCGCCATTGGCGTCGGTGTAGGTGACTTCGACTTCTTCGCCGTTGACCTTCGAGCCGGTCACGCGGGCGCCCAGCTTGATGTCCAGGCCCTGCTTGGTCAGGGTCTTCTGGGCTTCCTTGGAAACCGCGGTGTCGGCGGCCATCAGGAAGGTATCCAGGGCTTCCAGGACGGTGACCTGGGCACCCAGGCGCGACCATACCGAACCCAGCTCCAGGCCGATCACGCCAGCGCCGATGACGCCCAGACGCTTCGGTACGGTCTGGAATTCCAGGGCGCCGGTGGAGTCGACGATGACTTTCTGGTCGACCGGAGCCGGCGGAATGTCGATCGGACGCGAACCGGAGGCCAGGATCACGTTCTCGGCTTCGATGACTTCGGTGGTGCCGTCGGGCTTGGTGACTTCGACCTTCTTGCCGGCCAGCAGTTTGCCGTGGCCCTGGATCGAGGTCACGCCGTTGGCCTTGAACAGGGTGGCGACGCCACCGGTCAGGTTCTTGACGATGCCAGCCTTACGGCCAACCATCGCGGCGACGTCCATCTTCACTTCGCCAGTGGAGATACCGTGGACGTTGAAGCTCTCTTTGGCTTCCTTGTACTTCCAGGAGCTGTCCAGCAGGGCCTTGGAAGGAATGCAACCCACGTTCAGGCAGGTACCGCCCAGGGCCAGCTTGCCCTCGGCGTCGGTGTATTTCTCGATGCAGGCGGTCTTGAGGCCGAGCTGAGCAGCCTTGATCGCGGCCACGTAGCCGCCAGGACCTGCACCAATCACTACCACGTCGAATTTCTGGGTCATAAAAGATTCCTTTTAAGCTTCAAGCGGCAAGCCTCAAGCGGCAAGCGACGCACTCCCGAGGGAGCAGCCACTTGCCGCTTGCAGCTGTGCGTTAGATGTCCAGCAGCAGACGAGCCGGGTCTTCCAGCAGGTTCTTGATGGTCACCAGGAAGGTTACCGCTTCCTTGCCGTCGATCAGGCGGTGGTCATAGGACAGCGCCAGGTACATCATCGGGCGAATGACCACTTGGCCATTGATCGCCATAGGACGCTGGATGATGTTGTGCATGCCCAGGATGGCCGCCTGCGGCGGGTTGACGATCGGGGTCGACATCATCGAGCCGAAGGTACCACCGTTGGTGATGGTGAAGGTACCGCCAGTCATCTCTTCGATGGCCAGCTTGCCTTCACGGGCCTTCTTGCCGAAGGTGGCGATGCCGTTCTCGATTTCGGCCAGCGACATCGACTCGGCGTTACGCAGGACCGGCACCACCAGGCCACGGTCGCTGGAGACGGCTACGCCGACGTCAGCGTAGCCGTGGTAGACGATGTCGTTGCCGTCGATCGAGGCGTTGACTGCCGGGAAGCGCTTGAGCGCCTCGGTGGCGGCCTTGACGAAGAACGACATGAAGCCCAGGCGTACACCGTTGTGGGTCTTCTCGAACAGGTCCTTGTACTTCGAACGCAGGGCCATGACTTCGGTCATGTCCACTTCGTTGAAGGTGGTCAGCATGGCCATGTTCGACTGGGCTTCGACCAGGCGCTCGGCGATCTTGGCGCGCAGACGGGTCATCGGCACGCGCTTCTCGGTGCGATCGCCCGCGGCAGCGACTACAGGCGCGGCAGCAGCAGCGGCGGCAGGCTTGGCGGCGGCAGGTGCGGCCTTCTTGTTGGCGATGGCGGCAACCACGTCTTCCTTGGTCACGCGGCCACCCTTGCCGGTGCCGGCAACGGAAGCCAGGTCGATGCCGTTTTCTTCAGCCAGCTTGCGCGCGGCCGGGGCGGCAACCGGGTCGTCTTCGCCAGCGTCGGCGGCAGCGGCAGCCGGAGCAGCAGCGGCAGGCGCGGCAGCCGGAGCGGCAGCAGCGCCACCTTCAACGATCGAGCCCAGGACTTCGTCGGACAGGACGGTGTCGCCTTCGCCCTTGACGATGTCGCCCAGCACGCCATCGGCGGTGGCCAGCACTTCCAGGACGACCTTGTCGGTCTCGATGTCGACGATCAGTTCGTCACGCTTGACGGCTTCGCCCGGCTTCTTGTGCCAGGTGGCAACGGTGCCGTCGGCGACCGATTCCGGGAAGGTTGGGGCTTTGATCTCAATAGCCATTGTCAGTGTTTCCTTAAATTCGGTTTCAGGTGCGCGAAGGCGTTAGACAGTGAAGGCATCCTGCAGCAGTTTTTCCTGCTGCTCGGCGTGCATCGAGGCGTAACCACAGGCTGGCGCGGCGGAAGCGTCGCGGCCGGCGTACTCCAGGACCAGCGCCTTGTTGTGGCGGGTCAGGATGCGGCGCATGTGATGCTGGCTGCTGTACCAGGCGCCCTGGTTCATCGGTTCTTCCTGGCACCACACCGCATGCTTGAGGTTGGTGTACGGCGCCAGGATTTCCACCAGGTCGTCCTCAGGGAACGGATACAGCTGCTCGATACGCACGATGGCGATGTCCTCGCGGCCTTCGGCACGGCGCTTTTCCAGCAGGTCGTAGTAGACCTTGCCGCTGCACAGCACGAGGCGTTCGACCTTGGCCGGATCGAGGGCGTCGATTTCCGGGATCACGGTCTGGAACGAGCCTTCGGCCAGGTCTTCCAAGGTCGAGACGGCCAGCTTGTGGCGCAGCAGCGACTTCGGCGTCAGGACGATCAGCGGCTTGCGCAGCGGGCGGATGACCTGGCGGCGCAGCAGGTGATAGATCTGTGCCGGGGTGGTCGGTACGCACACCTGGATGTTGTGCTCGGCGCACAGCTGCAGGTAACGCTCCAGACGCGCGGAGGAGTGCTCCGGCCCCTGCCCTTCGTAACCGTGCGGCAGCAGCATGGTCAGGCCGCACAGACGGCCCCACTTGTGCTCGCCGCTGGTGATGAACTGGTCGATCACCACCTGGGCACCGTTGGCGAAGTCACCGAACTGGGCTTCCCAGATCACCAGCGCGTTCGGCGTGGTGGTCGAGTAACCGTATTCGAAGGCCAGTACCGCTTCTTCCGACAGGAAGGAGTCGTACAGCTCGAACTTCGGCTGGCCCGGGAACAGGTTCTGCAGCGGTACGTAGGTGCTGGCGTCCTTCTGGTTGTGCAGCACCGCGTGGCGGTGCGAGAAGGTGCCACGGCCGATGTCCTGGCCGGTCATGCGGATCGGGTGGCCTTCGAACTGCAGCGTGGCGTAGGCCATGGTCTCTGCATAACCCCAGTTGATCGGCAGGCCGCCGGCCTGCATCTTCTGGCGGTCTTCGTAGATCTTCGCCACCTGGCGCTGGACCACGAAGCCTTCCGGCAGCTCAAGCAGCTTGGCCGAGAGGTCCTGCAGGGTCTTGAGGTCGAAGCGGGTGTCGTGACGCGCGGTCCAGGCATGGCCCAGGTAGGGACGCCAGTCGACGAACAGCTCGCGGTTCGGCTCCTTGACCAGGCTCTTGACCACGTGCAGGCCGTTGTCCAGCGCGTTGCGGTACTCGTCGATCTTGGCCTGGGCACGCTCGGCGTCGATACGCCCGGCCTGGATCAGGGCCTCGGCGTACAGCTCGCGGGTAGTGCGCTGCTTGCTGATCTGCTGGTACATCAGCGGCTGGGTGCCGTTCGGCTCGTCGGCCTCGTTGTGGCCGCGACGACGGTAGCAGACCAGGTCGATGACCACGTCACGCTTGAACTGCATGCGGTAGTCGATGGCCAGCTGGGTCACGAACAGGACCGCTTCCGGATCATCGCCGTTCACGTGCAGGATCGGCGCCTGGATCATCTTGGCGACGTCGGTGGCGTACTCGGTGGAGCGCGAGTCCAGCGGGTTGGAGATGGTGAAACCAACCTGGTTGTTGATCACGATGTGCACGGTGCCGCCGGTCTTGAAACCGCGGGTCTGCGACATCTGGAAGGTTTCCATGACCACGCCCTGGCCAGCGAACGCGGCGTCGCCGTGGATCGAGATCGGCAGGACCTTGTCACCGACGGTGTCGTTGCGACGGTCTTGGCGGGCGCGAACCGAACCTTCCACCACCGGCGAGACGATTTCCAGGTGGGATGGGTTGAACGCCATGGCCAGGTGGACTTCGCCACCGGGGGTCATCACGTTGGAGGAGAAGCCCTGGTGATACTTCACGTCACCGGAGCCCAGCTCGTTCATCTTCTTGCCTTCGAACTCGTCGAACAGCTCGCGCGGGTTCTTGCCGAAGGTGTTGACCAGCACGTTGAGGCGGCCGCGGTGGGCCATGCCGATCACGACCTCCTTGGTGCCGTAGGAGCCGGAGCGCTGGATCATTTCGTCCAGCATCGGGATCAGGCTTTCGCCGCCCTCGAGGCCGAAACGCTTGGTGCCCGGGTACTTGGTGCCCAGGTATTTCTCCAGGCCTTCGCCTGCGGTGACGCGCTCGAGCAGGTGGGTCTGCACGTCGGCGGAGAATTCAGGACGGCCACGGACGCTTTCCAGGCGCTGCTGGAACCAGCTGCGCTGTTCGGAATCGACGATGTGGGTGAACTCGGCGCCGATGGTGCGACAATATGTCTTCTGCAGCGCATCGAAGATTTCGCGTAGGCTCGCTTCCTCTTTGCCGATGAACAGGTCACCGGTACGGAAGGTCGTATCAAGGTCGGCATTGGTCAAGCCGTAGTGATTGATCGACAGGTCTACGGGCGCAGGGCGCTGCCACAACCCCAACGGGTCGAGCTTGGCAGCCTGATGGCCGCGCATACGATAGGCCTGGATCAGTCGCAGAACTTCAACCTGCTTCTTCTCGTGTTCACTGCTCACGCTCCCGGCGGAAACCGGTTGGGCGCGGCGCTGGTTCTTTGCCAGCAGTACGAAATGGTCGCGGATTGTAGAGTGCGATACATCGGTAGCGGTGCTGCCGTCGGCGGGCAACTTCTGGAAGTAGGTGCGCCACTCTTCTGGCACAGCGTTAGGGTCGTGCAGGTAGAGCTCATAAAGCTCTTCCACATATGCAGCGTTACCACCTGAAAGGTGGGCGCTTTCCCACATGCGCTGCATCACGCTTTCTTGCATGCTTGGTCACCCTCGGTTAGGGGACTGATCGGCAAGAGCCACAGCAAACCTGGAAAAGTCCGAACACAGCGACTGAACCACGCCACCTGGATCCTGCAGATTTTCCGGGTACCAGCCCGGAAGCCCCTGCTGGTCTCATATCTTCATAGGTAATGAGCGCAGGCTTTGTGGGCCCGTGCTCGGGTTTTACCTCAGTGCGGGCTCAACGCCCGCACCTCGGCTTACTGCTGGTGCAACATTTTTGGATCAGGTGCCGCTTTGCAGCAGCATGTTACGTACGTGACCGATTGCCTTGGTCGGGTTCAGACCTTTCGGGCAAACGTTTACGCAGTTCATGATCCCGCGGCAGCGGAATACGCTGAACGGGTCATCCAGGGACGCCAGGCGCTCCTGGGTCTTGGTGTCACGGCTGTCGGCCAGGAAGCGATAGGCCTGCAGCAGAGCGGCGGGGCCCAGGAACTTGTCCGGGTTCCACCAGAACGACGGGCAGGAGGTCGAGCAGCAGGCGCACAGGATGCACTCGTACAGGCCGTCCAGCTTGTCGCGGTCTTCCGGCGACTGCAGACGCTCGATGGCCGGGGCCGGGGTGTCGTTCTGCAGGTACGGCTTCACCTTCTCGTACTGCTTGTAGAAGATGCTCATGTCGACGACCAGGTCACGAATGACCGGCAGGCCCGGCAGAGGGCGCAGGACCAGCTTGTTGCCCTTGACCACCGACGACAGCGGGGTGATGCAGGCCAGGCCGTTCTTGCCGTTGATGTTCATGCCATCGGAGCCGCAAACGCCTTCACGGCAGGAGCGACGGTAGGAGAAGCCCTCGTCCTGCTCCTTGATCAATGCCAGCACGTCCAGAACCATCAGATCCTTGCCACCGGTGTCGACCTGGAAGGTCTGCATCTTCGGCGCCGAATCGGTGTCCGGGTTGTAACGATAAACTTCGACTTGCAACATAGCGGCCACCCTTAGTAAGTCCGGACTTTTGGTTCGAAGGCAGGAACTGTCTTCGGCGCAAAGTTGACGCCACGCTTGGCGACGCGCTTCTCACCCGGGTAGTACAGGGTGTGGCACAGCCAGTTCTCGTCGTCACGGTCTTCGTAGTCTTCACGGGCGTGAGCGCCGCGGGACTCTTTGCGGGCTTCGGCCGCGATGGCGGTCGCTTCAGCGACTTCCAGCAGGTTCTGCAGCTCCAGCGCTTCGATACGCGCGGTGTTGAAGGCCTGGGACTTGTCGTTGATCTTGACGTTGGCGATACGGTCGCGCAGGCCAGCCAGCTGCTCGATACCCTTCTGCATGTATTCGCCGGTACGGAATACACCGAAGTAGTTCTGCATGCAGCTCTGCAGCTCGCGCTTGAGGCTGGCGACGTCTTCGCCGGTGGTGCGCTCGTTGAGCTTGCTCAGGCGGTTCAGGGCAACATCGACGTCGGTGTCGCTGGCATCGCGGTACTCGACGCCTTCGGTCAGCGCCTTCTCCAGGTGCAGGCCGGCAGCACGGCCGAACACGACCAGGTCGAGCAGCGAGTTGCCGCCCAGGCGGTTGGCACCGTGGACCGATACGCACGCCACTTCACCTACGGCGAACAGGCCAGGAATGATCTGGTCGTTGCCTTGGGCGTCCATGGTGATGGCCTGGCCATGAATGTTGGTGGCAACACCACCCATCATGTAGTGGCAGGTCGGAATGACCGGAACCGGCGCGACCACAGGGTCGACGTGGGCGAAGGTCTTGGACAGCTCGCAGATACCTGGCAGGCGGCTGTGCAGCACTTCCTCACCCAGGTGGTCCAGCTTCAGCAGTACGTGGTCCTTGTTCGGGCCCACGCCGTTGCCGGCGATGATTTCCTTGACCATGGAACGGGCGACCACGTCGCGGCCAGCCAGGTCCTTCGCGTTCGGCGCGTAACGCTCCATGAAGCGCTCGCCGTGGGCGTTGATCAGGTAGCCACCCTCACCGCGGCAACCTTCGGTGACCAGTACACCGGCGCCGGCGATGCCGGTCGGGTGGAACTGCCACATCTCGATGTCCTGCACCGGCACGCCGGCGCGCAGGGCCATGCCGACACCGTCGCCGGTGTTGATCAGGGCGTTGGTGGTGGAGGCGTAGATACGGCCCGCACCGCCGGTAGCCAGAACGGTGGCCTTGGACTTGATGTACATGGTTTCGCCGGTTTCGATGCAGATCGCGATCACACCGACGAAGGCGCCGTCCTGGTTCTTCACCAGGTCAACGGCGTAGTACTCGTTGAGGAAGGTGGTGCCCGCCTTCAGGTTGCCCTGATAGAGGGTGTGCAGCAGCGCGTGACCGGTACGGTCGGAGGCTGCGCAGGTACGGGCGGCCTGGCCACCCTTGCCGAAGTCCTTGGACTGGCCACCGAACGGACGCTGGTAGATACGGCCGGTTTCGGTACGGGAGAACGGCAGGCCCATGTGGTCCAGCTCGAAGACCGCGGCCGGGCCTTCCTGACACATGTATTCGATCGCGTCCTGGTCACCGATGTAGTCGGAGCCCTTGACGGTATCGTACATGTGCCAGCGCCAGTCGTCGTTCGGGTCGGCCGAAGCGATGGCGCAGGTGATGCCGCCCTGGGCGGAAACGGTGTGCGAACGGGTCGGGAACACCTTGGTGACCACAGCAGTCTTGTGACCGCCCTGGGCCAGCTGCAGCGCAGCGCGCATGCCGGCACCGCCGCCACCGATGATGATGGCGTCGAAGGAAATCGTTGGAATTTTAGCCATGGATCAGATACCCCAGAGAATCTGCACACCCCAGACGAAGTAGGCGAACATCGCAACGCCGCATACAGCCTGGAACAGGAAACGAATCGCAGTCGCCGACTTGCCGAACGACATCGGCGTCAGGTAGTCGGTGGCAATGGTCCACATGCCGACCCAGGCGTGGGCGCCCAGGGCAACGAGTGCCAGCAGACTGAAGATTCGCATCGCGTTGTTGGAGAACAGACCGTGCCACTGGGCATAGTCGAGACCCGGGTGAACGGCGACGTAGCCGATCAGGAAGATGAAGTAAGCCGCGAGAACGACCGCAGATACGCGCTGCGCCATCCAGTCATAGAGGCCCGAACGCGACAGGTTCGTGACATTAGTTACCATACCCAAACTCCCGCCAGAACGATCAGCACCACGGAGATGACGATCACGATTTTCGAGCCCAGCTTGCCGCCTTCCAGCGTCTCGCCGACGCCCATGTCCATGATCAGGTGACGAATGCCGGCCACCAGGTGATACAGCAGGCCGGACAGCAGGCCCCAGGTCACCAGTTTGGCCAGCGGGCTGGTCAGACACGCCTTCACCTCGGCAAAGCCCTCCTCGGAACCCAGCGACTTGCCCAGTGCATACAGCATGATGGCAAGGCCGAGGAACAGGATGACGCCGGAGATACGGTGAAGAATGGACGTGTATGCGGTGATCGGGAGTTTGATGGTCCTTAGGTCTAGGTTTACAGGTCGTTGGCTTTTCACGGCTTTTTTCACACTGAAGAGCCCCTAGCTAACAGGGCAAAGTTGTTGGTAAGTGTACTGGTCAGGTACCCACCACCCAGGGAGCGACGACCCCCAGCGGAACGGGCTTGCAAGCCCCTGGCGGTCGGTTGCGGAGTATAGACAGTTAGGCTGCTTATGACAACGTGAGGGGCTCGCCCAAATAGCGCATTGCCTTTAATGGATAAAAGGCGTAAATGGGCGACAATTTCGCGAAAAACCAGGGCTCAGAGGGCGTTTCAACCAGTCTTTAGGCAAATTGACATTCGAATTTATCCCTCTATAGTGGTGCGGGCCCTGCGTGGGGGGTCTGTCTGATGATTTCAAGCATTAATAGGAGGCCACATGGCTGACAAAAAAGCGCAGTTGGTCATCGAGGGCGCAGCCCCCGTCGAGCTGCCCATTTTAACCGGCACCGTTGGTCCCGATGTTATCGACGTCCGCGGGTTGGGGGCTACTGGTCACTTCACCTTCGACCCCGGCTTCATGGCGACCGCCTCGTGCGAATCGAAGATTACCTATATTGACGGCGACAAGGGTGTCCTGCTGCACCGCGGCTACCCGATCGAACAGCTCGCCGAAAAATCGGACTACCTGGAAACCTGCTACCTGCTGCTCAACGGCGAATTGCCCAATGCCGAGCAGAAGGCCCAGTTCGTCAGCACCGTGAAGAACCACACCATGGTTCACGAGCAGCTGAAATCCTTCTTCAACGGCTTCCGCCGCGACGCCCACCCGATGGCGGTGATGTGCGGCGTGGTCGGCGCCCTTTCGGCGTTCTATCACGACTCCCTGGATATCAACAACCCGCAGCACCGCGAAATCTCCGCGGTGCGCCTGGTCGCCAAGATGCCGACCCTGGCCGCGATGGTCTACAAGTACTCCATGGGCCAGCCGATGATGTACCCGCGTAACGACCTGTCGTACGCGGAGAACTTCCTGCACATGATGTTCAACACCCCGTGCGAGATCAAACCGATCAGCCCGGTGCTGGCCAAGGCGATGGACCGGATCTTCATCCTCCATGCCGACCACGAGCAGAACGCCTCCACCTCTACCGTGCGTTTGGCGGGCTCCTCGGGTGCCAACCCGTTCGCCTGTATCGCTGCCGGCATCGCCGCGCTGTGGGGCCCTGCCCATGGCGGCGCCAACGAAGCCGTGCTGACCATGCTCGATGAAATTGGCGATGTTTCGAACATCGACAAGTACATCGCCAAGGCCAAGGACAAGAACGATCCGTTCAAGCTCATGGGCTTCGGTCACCGCGTGTACAAGAACCGCGACCCGCGCGCCACCGTGATGAAGCAGACCTGCGACGAAGTCCTGAGCGAACTGGGCATCAAGAACGACCCGCAGCTGGAACTGGCCATGCGCCTGGAAGAGATCGCCCTGACCGATCCATACTTCATCGAGCGCTCGCTGTACCCGAACGTCGACTTCTACTCGGGCATCATTCTCAAGGCGATCGGCATTCCGACCAGCATGTTCACCGTGATCTTCGCCCTGGCACGTACCGTGGGCTGGATCTCGCACTGGAAGGAAATGCTCTCCAGCCCGTACAAGATCGGCCGTCCGCGCCAGCTGTACACCGGCCACGAGCAGCGTGACATCGTTGATCTGAAGGACCGCAAGTAAGCGTTGCCCGGCAACACTGAACGCACCTTCCAAGAAGGCCACCCTTGCGGTGGCCTTTTTCATCGCCGGCAAGCCGACTCCCACAGGCATGGCGGTGTCCTTGAAACAGCGCAGGACAGGTGGGAGCCGGCTTGCCGGCGATAGGCCGCAACGCACCTACATCTGCAGAAACGCCGCCACCCGCTGCGCCGCCGCCTGCAGATGCTGCTCGTGGGTGAACCCCGACGCCTTCAACGGCTTGAGGTCATGATCCCCTGCCGTCAGCCAGCAGATCTGGATCGAAGGCGAAAGCACATAACCCTCCACCGCCCCCCGGTTACCCAGGGCATCACGCTCCCCCTGGACGATCAAGGTACGCGTACGCAGCCCCGCCAGATGCTCGACCCGAGGCTTGTCAGGCTTGCCCACCGCATAGAACGGATACCCCAGGCACACCAGCGCGTCGGCGCCCAGCTCATCGGCCAGAAGGCTCGCCATCCGCCCACCCATGGACTTGCCGCCGATCGCCAGCGGCCCCGTGACCAATGGCCGCACCTGGGCATACACCTGACGCCAGCAATCGAGCAACACCGGCTGCGGATTGGGCGGTCGCTTGCCACCCCCCACGCGGCGCTGCGCCATGTAGGGAAATTCGAAGCGCACAACCCCTACCCCTTGCTCCGCGAGGCTTTGCGCCATGCCCTCCATGAAACCGCTGTCCATCGGCGCGCCTGCGCCGTGGGCCAGGATCAGGCAGCCTTTGTAACCCTCCCTGTCCCCCACCCTAGGTGGATCGCAGCGCAAGCCTGAGACATTTCCCACCTGCGCCCATTGATCCCCGTCAATACCGGCAATGTGCCCATTACTCATGCTTCGCCTCGCTATCTAGCCTGCCTATAACCGTGGATGGGAACCCATACATGAACACAACCAGCAGTACCGCCTATAACTACAAGGTGGTCCGCCAATTCGCCATCATGACGGTGGTGTGGGGAATCGTCGGGATGGGGCTCGGCGTATTCATCGCCGCACAGCTCGTCTGGCCCGCCCTGAACCTCGACCTCCCGTGGACCAGCTTCGGCCGCCTGCGACCACTGCACACCAATGCGGTGATCTTCGCCTTCGGCGGCTGCGCCTTGTTCGCCACCTCCTATTATTCGGTGCAACGCACCTGTCAGACCACCCTGTTCGCGCCGCGCCTGGCGGCGTTCACGTTCTGGGGCTGGCAACTGGTGATCCTGCTGGCAGCCATTACCCTGCCACTGGGCTACACCAGCTCCAAGGAGTACGCCGAACTGGAATGGCCGATCGACATTCTGATCACCATCGTCTGGGTCGCCTACGCCGTGGTGTTCTTCGGCACGCTGATCAAGCGCAACACCAAGCACATCTACGTCGGCAACTGGTTCTACGGTGGCTTCATCCTCACCGTGGCGATGTTGCACATCGTCAACAACCTGGAGATGCCGGTCAGCCTGACCAAGTCCTACTCGCTGTACGCCGGCGCCACCGACGCGATGGTGCAATGGTGGTACGGCCACAACGCCGTGGGCTTCTTCCTGACCGCAGGCTTCCTGGGCATGATGTATTACTACGTGCCCAAGCAGGCCGAGCGCCCGGTGTATTCCTATCGCCTGTCGATCGTGCACTTCTGGGCGCTGATCACCCTGTACATCTGGGCCGGCCCGCACCATTTGCACTACACCGCGCTGCCTGACTGGGCGCAATCGCTGGGCATGATCATGTCGCTGATCCTGCTGGCCCCGAGCTGGGGCGGCATGATCAACGGCATGATGACCCTCTCCGGGGCCTGGCACAAACTGCGCAGCGACCCGATCCTGCGTTTCCTGGTGGTGTCGCTGGCCTTCTACGGCATGTCCACCTTCGAAGGCCCGATGATGGCCATCAAGACCGTCAACGCCCTCTCCCACTACACCGACTGGACCATCGGCCACGTCCATGCCGGCGCCCTCGGCTGGGTGGCGATGATCTCCATCGGCGCGCTGTACCACACCATCCCGAAAGTGTTCGGCAAGGAGCGCATGTACAGCATCGGCCTGATCAACGCGCACTTCTGGCTGGCCACCATCGGCACCGTGCTGTACATCGCCTCGATGTGGGTCAACGGCATCGCCCAGGGCCTGATGTGGCGCGCGGTCAACCCCGACGGCACGCTCACCTATTCCTTCGTGGAGACCCTGGTGGCCAGCCACCCAGGCTTCATCGTCCGCTTCGTCGGCGGCGCGATTTTCCTCACCGGCATGCTGCTGATGGCCTGGAACACCTGGCGCACCGTGCGCGCACCAGCCACCGCCGCCGCCCCTGCGAACGCCCAGCTGGCCTGAGGAGAGAAGCCTGATGAAACACGAAGTCATCGAGAAAAACGTAGGCCTGCTGGCATTGCTGATGGTATTTGCCGTCAGCATCGGCGGCCTGACCCAGATCGTCCCGCTGTTCTTCCAGGACGTGACCAACAAGCCGGTCGAAGGCATGAAGCCCTATACCGCCCTGCAGCTCGAAGGCCGCGACATCTACATCCGCGAAGGTTGCGTAGGCTGCCACTCGCAGATGATCCGCCCGTTCCGCGCCGAGACCGAGCGCTACGGCCATTACTCGGTCGCTGGCGAAAGCGTCTGGGACCACCCGTTCCTGTGGGGCTCCAAGCGCACCGGGCCAGACCTGGCCCGCGTCGGTGGCCGCTACTCCGACGACTGGCACCGTGCGCACCTGTACAACCCGCGCAACGTCGTGCCCGAGTCGAAGATGCCGTCCTACCCGTGGCTGGTGGCGCAGAAGGTCGACAACAGCCATACCGACACCAAGATGCGCACCCTGCGCACCCTGGGCGTGCCCTACACCGACGAGGACATCGCCGGCGCCCGCGACGCGGTCAAGGGCAAGACCGAGATGGACGCCCTGGTGGCCTACCTGCAGGTGCTGGGCACCTCGATCAAGAACAAGAGGTAAGCGATGGAACTGTCATTGGATATCGGCATGATCCGCGGCCTGGGCACCCTGATGGTGATGATCGCCTTCATCGGCCTGAGCCTGTGGGTATTCAACCGTCGCCGCGACCGCGACTTCGCCGAAGCGCGCCTGCTGCCCTTCGTCGATGACCGCCTGCCCCCGGCCGGGCAGGAACCTGCCACAAGGAGTAACCGGTAATGACCACCTTCTGGAGTACGTACATCAGCGTACTGACCCTCGGCAGCCTCATCGGCCTGACCTGGCTGCTGCTCGGCACCCGCAAGGGCCAGAGCAGGAACACCACCGACCAGACCATGGGCCACAGCTTCGATGGCATCGAGGAATACGACAACCCACTGCCCAAGTGGTGGTTCTGGCTGTTCGTCGGCACCCTGGTGTTCGCGGTCGGCTACTTGATCCTCTACCCGGGCCTTGGCAACTGGAAAGGCGTTCTGCCGGGCTATGAGAATGGCTGGACCCAGGTCAACGAATGGCAGAAGGAGATGGACAAGGCCGACGCCAAGTTCGGGCCAATCTTCGCCAAGTATGCCGCCATGCCCGTGGAAGAAGTGGCCAAGGACCCGCAAGCCCTGAAGATGGGCGGCCGCCTGTTCGCCTCGAACTGCTCGGTGTGCCATGGCTCCGACGCCAAGGGCGCCTATGGCTTCCCCAACCTGACCGACAAGGACTGGCGTTGGGGTGGCGAGCCGGAGACCATCAAGGCCTCGATCATGGACGGGCGTCACGGCGTGATGCCGGGCTGGGCCGAGGTGATCGGCGAGCAGGGCGTAGCCGACGTGGCCGCCTTCGTGCTGACCAACCTGGACGGGCGCAGCCTGCCGGAAGGCGCCAAGGCCGACCCGGCCAAGGGCCAGGAGATCTTCGCCGCCAACTGCGTGGCCTGCCACGGGCCTGAGGGCAAAGGCACCCCGGCCATGGGCGCACCGAACCTGACCCACCCGCAGGCGTTCATCTACGGTTCGAGCTTCGCCCAGCTGCAGCAGACCATCCGCTACGGTCGCCAGGGCCAGATGCCGGCCCAGCGCGAGATCCAGGGCAACGACAAGGTCCACTTGCTCGCCGCCTATGTGTATAGCCTGTCGCAGGATGTCGGGTCCGAAACCGTGTCCGCCAAGTAACACCCTTCGCGGGTAGACTCGCCCCCACAAGGATCACCGCTGTCCCTGTGGAGCGCGTTTACCCGCGAAAATCCCGCCGAAGTGCCAGGACGAACCGCATCCGTCAAGGGCCTCAGCACTGCCCTCCCCGCCTCATCCCTCCTTGCACCCCCTCTGAACGGAACTAAGCTTGTTGCCACAGCAGCCTCGCTTATCGCGAGACGCTCTGGCACGGCGTGGGGCCTGACGCCGTGCAACGTCTTCGACCTCGATCACCCGCGGCCCTGGAAGCCCGTCCCGCATTCAAGGACCGCGTAGAAAAAAGCTTGACCGATCGATCAGAAAAAGGCGAAAAACGGTACACATTACAAACATTTATTTGTGTACAATCATCCAGCCCCTAAACCGCGGGACGGTGGTGGAAAGGGCCTGGACACGGGTCGGCGCGAGTATCCTTGCGTTGCCATAACCCTGGTGGTTATCGATACTGGCGCCGATTTTCGACCAACAAGAACACCCTAAACCGTGGAACCTTAGAATGAGCACTGTAATCAGTCCGACTGCTTATAACTATAAGGTCGTCCGCCAGTTCGCCATCATGACGGTGGTCTGGGGGATCCTTGGCATGGGGCTCGGCGTCTTCATCGCCTCGCAACTGGTATGGCCCCAGCTGAACCTGGACCTGCCATGGACGAGCTTCGGCCGCCTTCGCCCGCTGCACACCAACCTGGTGATCTTCGCCTTCGGAGGTTGCGCGCTGTTCGCCACTTCCTACTACGTCGTGCAGCGCACCTGCCAGACCCGGCTGATCTCCGACAGCATGGCCGCCTTCACCTTCTGGGGTTGGCAGGCAGTGATCGTCGGCGCCCTGATCACCCTGCCGATGGGCTACACCACCACCAAGGAATACGCCGAGCTCGAGTGGCCGCTGGCGATTCTCCTGGCCATCGTCTGGGTCACCTACGGCCTGGTGTTCTTCGGCACCATCGTCAAGCGCAAGACCAAGCACATCTACGTCGGCAACTGGTTCTACGGTGGCTTCATCGTGGTCACGGCGATGCTGCACATCGTCAACCACATGTCCCTGCCGGTCAGCCTGTTCAAGTCGTACTCGGCCTACTCCGGCGCCACCGACGCAATGATCCAGTGGTGGTACGGGCACAACGCCGTGGGCTTCTTCCTGACCACCGGCTTCCTGGGGATGATGTACTACTTCGTGCCCAAGCAGGCCGAACGCCCGATCTACTCCTATCGCCTGTCGATCGTGCACTTCTGGGCGCTGATCACCCTGTACATCTGGGCAGGCCCGCACCACCTGCACTACACCGCGCTGCCTGACTGGGCACAGTCGCTGGGCATGGTGATGTCGATCATCCTGCTGGCCCCGAGCTGGGGCGGCATGATCAACGGCATGATGACCCTCTCCGGCGCCTGGCACAAACTGCGCACCGACCCGATCCTGCGTTTCCTGGTGGTGTCGCTGGCCTTCTACGGCATGTCCACCTTCGAAGGCCCGATGATGGCCATCAAGACGGTCAACTCGCTGTCGCACTACACCGACTGGACCATCGGCCACGTCCACGCCGGCGCCCTCGGCTGGGTGGCGATGATTTCCATCGGCTCGGTCTACCACATGATTCCCAAGCTCTACGGCCGCCAGCAGATGCACAGCGTCGGCCTGATCAACGCGCACTTCTGGCTGGCGACCATCGGCACCGTGCTGTACATCGCCTCGATGTGGGTCAACGGCATCACCCAGGGCCTGATGTGGCGCGCCATCAACGACGACGGCACCCTCACCTATTCCTTCGTCGAAGCCCTCCAGGCCAGCCACCCGGGTTACATCGTCCGCGCCCTGGGCGGTGCGTTCTTCGCCTCCGGCATGCTGCTGATGGCCTACAACGTCTACCGCACCGTCCGCGCCTCGAAGCCGGCCGAAGCTGAGGAAGCCGCCAAGATCGTCGTCGTGGGAGCTCACTGATGAAACACGAAGCAGTCGAGAAGAATATCGGCCTGCTGGCCTTCTTCATGGTCATCGCCGTCAGCATCGGCGGCCTGACCCAGATCGTCCCGCTGTTCTTCCAGGACGTGACCAACAAGCCGGTCGAGGGCATGAAGCCCCGAACCGCGCTGGAGCTCGAAGGCCGCGACATCTACATCCGCGAAGGCTGCGTGGGCTGCCACTCGCAGATGATCCGCCCGTTCCGCGCCGAGACCGAGCGTTACGGCCATTACTCGGTCGCTGGCGAGAGCGTCTGGGACCACCCGTTCCTGTGGGGCTCCAAGCGTACCGGGCCTGACCTGGCTCGCGTCGGTGGCCGCTACTCCGACGACTGGCACCGCGCACACCTGTACAACCCGCGCAACGTGGTGCCCGAGTCGAAGATGCCGTCCTACCCGTGGCTGGTAGAGAACAAGCTCGACGGCAAGGATACGCCGAAGAAGATGGAAGTCCTGCGCACCCTGGGCGTGCCCTACACCGACGAGGACATCGCCGGCGCCCGCGACGCGGTCAAGGGCAAGACCGAGATGGACGCCATCGTGGCGTACCTGCAAGGCCTTGGCACCATCATCAAGAGCAAGCGGTGACACTGATGGATATCGGGATGATTCGCGGCCTGGGCACCGTCGTGGTGATGGTGGCCTTCGTTGGCCTGGCGCTGTGGGTGTTCAACCCACGGCGCAAGAAGGAGTTCGACGAGGCGACCCGGTTGCCGTTCGCCGATGACCCCGAGGCCAGCCAGCACGTCGAGCAAGCGCAAGCGAAAGCTTCTAGGAGCAACGAACAATGACAACCTTCTGGAGTCTGTACGTCACCGTCCTGACCCTGGGCACCATCTTCTCTCTGACCTGGCTGTTGCTTTCCACCCGCAAGGGCCAGCGCGAGGAAGCGACCGACGAGACCGTCGGCCATGCCTTCGACGGTATCGAGGAATACGACAACCCGCTGCCCAAGTGGTGGTTCTGGCTGTTCGTCGGCACCATTGTGTTCGCCCTGGGCTACCTGGTGCTGTACCCGGGCCTGGGTAACTGGAAAGGCATCCTGCCCGGCTACCAGTACCTGGATAACGAGAAGAAGACCGAGTTCAGCAACGGCCAGCCGGGCTGGACCGGCGTGCACGAGTGGGAAAAGGAAATGGCCAAGGCCGACGCCCGCTTCGGACCGATCTTCGCCAAGTTCGCCGCCATGCCCATCGAGGAAGTGGCCAAGGACCCGCAAGCACTGAAGATGGGCGGCCGCCTGTTCGCCTCCAACTGCTCGGTGTGCCACGGCTCTGACGCCAAGGGCGCCTATGGCTTCCCCAACCTGACCGACAACGATTGGCGTTGGGGCGGCGAGCCGGAGACCATCAAGGCCACTATCATGAATGGTCGCCATGGCGTGATGCCGGCCTGGGCCGAAGTGCTCGGCGAGCAGGGCGTGGCCGACGTGGCCGCCTTCGTGCTGACCAACCTGGACGGGCGCAGCCTGCCGGAAGGCGCCAAGGCCGACCCGGCCAATGGCCAGAAGCTCTTCGCCGCCAACTGCGTGGCCTGCCACGGGCCTGAAGGCAAAGGCACCCCGGCCATGGGCGCGCCGAACCTGACCCACCCACAGGCGTTCATCTACGGCTCGAGCTTCGCCCAGCTGCAACAGACCATCCGCTACGGTCGCCAGGGCCAGATGCCGGCCCAGGCGCAGATGCAGGGCAACGACAAGGTCCACCTGCTGGCGGCCTATGTCTACAGCCTCTCGCATCAAGAACAGGAAACGGCCAAGGCCGAGTGAGTGTGTGACCCAGGCCCCGCCAGTGACCCTGCCGGGGCCTTTTTCTTGAGCAGGGGTTCCGGCGCTATCGCCGGCAAGCCCCCACCTGTCCCACGCTGTTTTCAGAGACACCGCCATACCTGTGGGAGCCGGCTTGCCGGCGATGAAGCCAGACAATTCAACCCTTGATGACCTGGATCAATTGACAGCTGCCACTACACGATCCAATCCATAAACCCAATGCGACTAAAGGTCGCGGCGCGCTCCCTGCCTGCCAGCACAGGCGTATCATGGGCCGCAGAGCGCTAGCAGAATGCGTAGGACTGCGGCCGGCAGGTACTGGCCGCGGCATTTCTCCACTGCCGTGGGACACGATGATGAGCAAGCAAATTCCGGTACATGATGTCACCCCGCCCGCCAAGAAAGGCCAGGAATCCCTCGACCTCTATGCCTCCCGGGAAAAGATCTACACCCGTGCCTTCACCGGCGTGTTCCGCAGGCTGCGGATGGTCGGCGGAGCCATCCTGTTCCTGCTCTACTTCGGCACCGTGTGGCTGAACTGGGGCGACCACCAGGCCGTGTGGTGGAACCTGCCCGAGCGCAAGTTCTACATCTTCGGCGCTACCATCTGGCCCCAGGACTTCATCCTGCTCTCGGGCCTGCTGATCGTCGCCGCCTTCGGCCTGTTCTTCATCACCGTGTTCGCCGGACGCGTGTGGTGCGGCTATACCTGCCCGCAAAGCGTCTGGACCTGGATCTTCATGTGGTGCGAGAAAGTCACCGAGGGCGACCGCAACCAACGCATGAAGCTGGACAAGGCGCCGATGAGCGGCAACAAGCTGTTGCGCAAGACCGCCAAGCACAGCCTGTGGCTGCTGATCGGCTTCGTCACCGGCATGACCTTCGTGGGCTATTTCTCGCCGATCCGCGAACTGGTCGGCGAATTCTTCACCGGCCAGGCCGATGGCTGGGCCTATTTCTGGGTCGGTTTCTTCACCCTCGCCACCTATGGCAATGCTGGCTGGTTGCGTGAACAGGTGTGCGTGCATATGTGCCCCTACGCGCGCTTCCAGAGCGTGATGTTCGACAAGGACACCCTGATCGTTTCCTACGACCCGCGCCGCGGCGAAACCCGCGGGCCACGCAAGAAGGACATGGACTACAAGGCCAAGGGCCTGGGCGACTGCATCGACTGCACCATGTGCGTACAGGTCTGCCCGACCGGCATCGACATCCGCGACGGCCTGCAGATCGAATGCATCGGCTGCGCGGCGTGCATCGACGCCTGCGACAACATCATGGAGAAGATGAACTACCCCAAGGGCCTGATCAGCTATACCACCGAACACAACCTGTCGGGGCAGAAGACCCACATGCTGCGTCCGCGTCTGATCGGCTATGCCCTGGTGCTGCTGGTGATGATCGGCCTGCTGGTCACCGCATTCGCCACCCGCTCGCTGGTGGGCTTCGATGTCAGCAAGGACCGCGTGCTGTATCGCGAGAACGCCCAGGGGCGGATCGAAAACGTGTACAGCCTCAAGGTCATGAACAAGGACCAGCGCGACCACGTGTACGTGCTCGACGCCGCCGGCCTGCCCGGCCTGCAGCTCGAAGGCCACCGCGAGGTGCGTGTCGCCGCCGGCGATATCGTCAGCCTGCCGGTGCAATTGTCGGTCGCGCCCGAGCAATTGCCTTCGACCACCAACGAAATCACCTTCATCCTCAGGGACGCCGACGACAGCGCCACCCAGGTTGAAGCCAAGAGCCGCTTCATCGGCCCGCAAATCCGCTGAGAGAGAACGACATGCCTGCCGCAACCGCCGCCAGCCCCTGGTACAAGCACCTCTGGCCCTGGATCATCATCGGCATCCTGACCACTTCGGTGTGCCTGAGCCTGGCCATGGTCAGCATTGCCGTACGCAACCCCGACAACCTGGTGAACGACAACTACTACGAGGCTGGCAAGGGCATCAACCGCTCCCTGGACCGCGAGTTGCTGGCCCAGACCCTCAACCTCAAGGCGAGCGTACACTTGGACGAGCTGACCGGCGAAGTCCAGGTACGCCTGAGCGGCGACAGCGACCCACAGACGCTGGAACTGAACCTGATCTCGCCGACCCAGCCGGAACGCGACCGCAAGGTACAACTGACCCGTACCGAACCTGGCCGTTATGTCGGCCAGCTGGAAGACAAGGTAGAAGGCCGACGCTTCGTGGAACTGCTGGGCAGCCAGGACGGCCGCGTGTGGCGGCTGTTCGAGGAGGAGAAGGTCGCCCATGGGGTGAACCTGGAACTGGGCGATGAAGCCCTGCAAGGTGCCGAGCACCAAGAATGACCTGGGCGCGTTGCGCCCCTTTCGCGGCACAAGGCCGCTCCTACAAGGCTTGGTGCTCCTGTAGGAGCGGGCTTGCCCCGCGACGGGCGGCATAGCCGCCCCAGCAATCCAATGGCATAAGACATCATCACAATGACCTCCCCTACCCCCTGCTACCACTGCGCCCTGCCCGTCCCCGCCGGCAGCCGCTTCACCGCCGTGGTCCTCGGTGAACCGCGGTCGTTCTGCTGCCCAGGCTGCCAGGCCGTGGCCGAGTCGATCGTGGCCGGTGGCCTGGAAAGCTACTACCAGCACCGCAGCGACACTAGCGCCAACCCAGAAGCCTTGCCGCGCCAGTTGCAGGACGAGCTGGCACTCTACGACCGCGCCGATGTGCAGCAGGGCTTCGTCCGCCAGCAGGGCGAGCTTCGCGAAACCACGCTGATGATCGAAGGCATCAGCTGCGCCGCCTGTGGCTGGCTGATCGAGAAACACCTGCGCAACCTGCCGGGCGTGGCCGAGGCGCGCCTGAACCTGTCCAATCATCGCCTGCTGGTGGCCTGGGACGACCGCCGGGTACCCCTCTCGCACCTGCTGGCCGAGCTGCGCCAGATCGGCTACGCCGCCCACCCCTACCAGCCCGACCAGGCCGCCGAGCAACTGGCCCGGGAGAACCGCAGCGCCCTGCGTCGCCTCGGCGTGGCGGGCCTGCTGTGGTTCCAGGCGATGATGGCGACCATGGCCACCTGGCCCGAGTTCAACATCGACCTGAGCCCCGAGCTTCATACCATCCTGCGCTGGGTCGCGCTGTTCCTGACCACACCCATCGTCTTCTATAGCTGCGCACCGTTCTTCAAGGGCGCCGCCCGCGACCTGCGCACCCGCCACCTGACCATGGACGTCTCGGTGTCGCTGGCCATCGGCCTGGCCTACGGCGCCGGGATCTGGACAGCCATGACCGGCAGCGGCGAGCTGTACTTCGACACGGTCGGCATGTTCGCCCTGTTCCTGCTCACCGGCCGCTACCTGGAACGCCGTGCCCGGGAGCGCACCGCCGCCGCCACCGCCCAGTTGGTCAACCTGCTGCCGGCTTCGTGCCTGCGCCTGGATGCCGCCGGCCACAGCGAGCGCATTCTGCTGGCGGAACTGCGCCAAGGTGATCGGGTGCAGGTGCTGCCCGGCGCGGTGATCCCGGCCGATGGCCGCATCGTCGATGGCCGCTCCAGCATCGACGAGTCGCTGCTGACCGGCGAATACCTGCCCTTGGCGCGCCAGGCTGGCGACCGGGTCACCGGCGGCACGCTGAACGTCGAAAGCACCCTGACCGTGGCAGTCGAGGCACTGGGCCAGGACTCACGCCTCTCGGCCATCGTCCGCCTGCTCGAACGGGCCCAGTCGGAAAAACCCCGGCTGGCCGAGATCGCCGACCGGGCCTCCCAGTGGTTCCTGTTGTTCACGCTGGTGGCCAGTGTCGCCATTGGCCTGCTGTGGTGGCAGATCGACGCGCCACGTGCGTTCTGGATCGTCCTGGCCATGCTGGTGGCAACCTGCCCGTGTGCGCTGTCCCTGGCCACGCCCACCGCCCTCACCGCAGCCACCGGCACCCTGCACCGGCTAGGCCTGCTGGTAACACGCGGTCATGTGCTCGAGGGCCTGAACCAGATCGACACGGTGATCTTCGACAAGACCGGCACATTGACCGAAGGCCGCCTGGCCCTGCGCAGCATCCACCCGCTGGGCGCCTTGCCCGCCGACCGTTGCTTGGCCCTGGCCGCCGCGCTCGAAAACCGCTCGGAACACCCAATCGCACGCGCCTTCGGTCGTGCCGCCACAGCCGCCGAAGATGTCCAGACGGTGCCTGGGCTGGGCCTTGAGGGGCAGTTCGAAGGCGAGCGCCTGCGCATCGGCCAGGCCACGTTCGTCTGCGCCTTAAGCGGCGCGCCCGTGCCGAGCGTGCCGCAACCGCGTGGCCAATGGCTGTTGCTGGGCGATAGCCAGGGCCCCCTGGCCTGGTTCGGCCTCGATGACCGCCTGCGCGAGGACGCCCCTGCCCTGCTGGCTGCCTGCAAAGCCCGAGGGTGGAAGACACTGCTGCTGTCCGGCGACAGTTCGCCGATGGTCACCGAGGTGGCGACGCAACTGGGCATCGAGCAGGCTATCGGCGGCCTACGCCCGGACGACAAGCTGGACCGCCTCAAGGCCTTGCAGGCCGAAGGCCGCAAGGTGCTGATGCTGGGTGATGGTGTCAACGACGTGCCAGTGCTGGCCGCCGCCGACATCAGCATCGCCATGGGCTCGGCCACGGACCTGGCCAAGACCTGCGCCGACGCGGTGCTGTTGTCCAACCGCCTCGAGGCACTGGTACAGGCCTTCGACCTGGCCCGTCGTACCCGCCGCAATATCCTCGAGAACCTGCTCTGGGCAACCTTGTATAATGGCCTCATGTTGCCGTTCGCCGCCCTGGGCTGGATCACGCCGGTCTGGGCGGCCATCGGCATGTCGGTCAGCTCGCTGATCGTGGTCCTCAACGCCCTGCGTCTGACCCGCCTGCCCAGCGCAACGGGCCTGCCCGCACACGAGCCCTCGACACCCGGAAGGAAACCGCTATGCCCGCCCTCTACGTCATGATCCCAGCGGCCCTGCTGATCGTAGGCGTGGCCGTGTACATCTTCTTCTGGGCAGTGGACAGTGGCCAGTACGACGACCTTGACAGCCCGGCCCACAGCATCCTGTTCGATGACCAGGACCCGCGCCACCAGGCTGCCGTGAAACCTGACCAGGCCCCCGCCGAAGAAGACAAGGATTCCAAACCACGTGCCTGACCTGCTCCCGCTCCTCGGCTCGGCGCTGGTCCTGGGCCTGCTTGGCGGCGGCCACTGCCTGGGCATGTGCGGCGGCCTGATGGGCGCCCTGACCCTCGCCATCCCGCCCGAGCAACATGGCCGACGCCTGCGCCTGCTGCTGGCCTACAACCTGGGGCGCATCCTCAGCTACGCCACTGCCGGCCTGGTCCTGGGCCTTGCCGGCGTGGCACTGGCCAGCAGCCCATTGGCCCAAGGGCTGCGTGTGGTAGCCGCGCTGTTGCTCATCGCCATGGGGCTGTACCTGGCCGGCTGGTGGAGCGGCCTGACTCGTATCGAGGCGCTTGGCCGCGGCCTGTGGCGGCATGTGCAACCGCTTGCGACGCGCTTGCTGCCGGTATCGAGCCTGCCCCGTGCCCTGTTGCTTGGCGCCCTGTGGGGCTGGCTGCCGTGCGGCCTGGTCTACAGCACGCTGCTGTGGGCGGCCAGCCAGGGCAATGCGGCCCACAGTGCCTTGCTGATGCTGGCGTTCGGGCTGGGGACCTGGCCTGTGCTGGTGGCCACAGGCCTTGCCGCCGAGCGTGTCGGCGCCGTGCTGCGCAAGCGTGGCGTGCGCATGGCGGGCGGGTTGCTGGTGATCCTGTTCGGCCTGTGGACGCTGCCAGGGCCGCATCAGCATTGGTTGATGGGGCATTGATCAGGGTCGCCGTACCAGTGGGAGCCGGCTTGCCGGCGATCGGGCCGCGCAGCGGCCCGGATGCATCATCCGAAGCCCGTTGATGCAAATCAAGACGGCGTTTTCACCGGCCCCCTAGACTCCGGACTCTGCTGCTCTATCCGGGGACCACCATGCTCGACGACCTACGCTGGGACTCCGACCTGATCCGCCGCTACGATCTGGCCGGGCCACGCTACACCTCATACCCGACCGCCGTGCAACTGCATGGCGAAGTGGGCTCGTTCGACCTGCTCCACGCCCTGCGCGAGAGCCGCCGTGCAGTTCGCCCATTGTCGCTGTACGTGCACGTGCCGTTCTGCGCCAACATCTGCTACTACTGCGCCTGTAACAAGGTCATCACCAAGGACCGCGCCCGCGCCCAGCCCTACCTGCAACGGCTGGAGCAGGAAATCCAGCTTGTCGCCTGCCACCTGGCACCCAACCAACGCGTCGAGCAACTGCATTTCGGCGGCGGCACCCCCACCTTCCTCAGCCATGTGGAGCTGCGCCACCTGATGGCGACCCTGCGCCAGCATTTCCACCTGCTGGACGACGACTCCGGCGACTACGGCATCGAGATCGACCCACGCGAGGCCGACTGGTCGACCATGGGCCTGCTGCGCGAACTGGGCTTCAACCGCGTCAGCCTGGGCGTGCAGGACCTGGACCCGGCCGTCCAGCGGGCGATCAACCGCCTGCAAAGCCTGGAGCAGACCCGCACGCTGGTGGAGGCTGCACGCACCCTGCAGTTCCGTTCGGTCAACCTCGACCTGATCTACGGCCTGCCCCGGCAGACGCCGGACGGCTTCGCCCGTACCGTCGAGGAAGTGATCCGTCTGCAACCGGACCGCCTCTCGGTGTTCAACTACGCCCACCTGCCCGAGCGCTTCATGCCCCAGCGGCGCATCGACAGCAATGAGCTGCCGGCGCCTGGTGCCAAGCTGGAGATGCTGCAACGCACCATCGAGCAGCTGACCGCCGCCGGCTACCGCTACATCGGCATGGACCACTTCGCCCTGCCCGATGACGAACTGGCCATCGCCCAGGAGGAAGGCACCTTGCAACGCAACTTCCAGGGCTACACCACCCACGGCCATTGCGACCTGATCGGCCTGGGCGTATCGGCCATCAGTCAGATCGGCGACCTCTACTGCCAGAACAGCAATGACCTGGCCAGGTACCAGGAAACCCTCTCCACCGCCCAGCTGGCGACCCAGCGCGGCCTGCTGTGCACCCCGGACGACCGCGTGCGGCGCGCCGTGATCCAGCAGTTGATCTGCCACTTCGAGTTGGATTTCGAGACCATCGAACAGGCCTTCACCATCGATTTCCGCGGCTACTTCAACGAGCAGTGGCCAGAGCTTCAAGCCATGCAGCGAGACGGCCTGATCAGCCTGGACACCCGAGGCATCCGCGTACTCCCTGCCGGGCGCCTGCTGGTACGTTCGGTATGCATGGTGTTCGATGCCTACCTGGCCATGCACAACCGCCAACGTTTTTCACGGGTGATCTGATACGAGTCGATCGACCGCATGGACAGACCTCCTTGCCAAGGACACTATGGGCAATTGACAGGCCTGGGTAGCCCTACGCCACGGCCTGGCCAGCGCGCACCAAAAATAGCGCATGCTGGCCTACACCCCACGCTGTGAGTTACCCTTACAGCTTATGTGTGCTTTCCCACAAGGATCGATTGAAATGTCCGAGCCAGTCAAACTGCGCCCTCACAACCAGGCCCACTGCAAGGATTGCAGCCTGGCGCCCCTGTGCCTGCCCCTGTCCCTCAATCTGGAGGACATGGACGCACTGGATGAGATCGTCAAGCGCGGCCGCCCGCTGAAGAAAGGGGAATTCCTGTTCCGCCAGGGTGACAATTTCGGCTCGGTCTATGCGGTGCGCTCCGGCGCCCTGAAAACCTTCAGCCTGAGCGACAGCGGCGAAGAGCAGATCACCGGCTTCCACCTGCCCAGCGAACTGGTCGGCCTGTCCGGCATGGACACCGAGGCATACCCGGTATCGGCCCAGGCACAAGAGACCACCTCGGTCTGCGAGATTCCGTTCGAGCGCCTGGACGAGTTGTCGGTACAACTGCCGCAACTGCGTCGCCAGTTGATGCGTGTGATGAGCCGCGAGATCCGCGATGACCAGCAGATGATGCTGCTGCTGTCGAAGAAGACTGCCGATGAGCGCATCGCCACTTTCCTGGTCAACCTCTCCGCACGCTTCCGCGCCCGCGGCTACTCGGCCAACCAGTTCCGCCTGAGCATGTCGCGCAACGAGATCGGCAACTACCTGGGCCTGGCGGTGGAAACCGTGTCACGGGTCTTTACCCGCTTCCAGCACAATGGCTTGATCAAAGCCGAAGGCAAGGAAGTGCACATCCTCGACCCGATCCAGCTGTGCGCGCTGGCGGGTGGTGCGATGGAAGCCTGAACAAGCCTCCCCGGCAAGGTATACTGGCGCATCCGTTTTCCAGGAAAGCCACATGCACTGCGATACCTTCGACCTCAAAGCCCTGATCCGCCCGGTCCCGGACTTTCCCAAGCCGGGCGTGATCTTCCGCGACATCACCCCGCTGTTCCAGTCGCCCCGTGGGCTGCGCTACGTCGCCGACCAGTTCATCGAGCGCTACGTCGAGGCCGAGTTCAGCCACATCGGTGCCATGGATGCCCGGGGCTTCCTGATCGGCTCTATCATTGCCCACCAGTTGAACAAGCCGCTGATCCTGTTCCGCAAACAAGGCAAGCTACCGGCCGACGTGCTGTCGGAGGCCTACCAGACCGAATACGGCGAAGCCTTCCTGGAAGTGCATGCCGACAGCCTGTGCGAGGGCGATTCGGTGTTGATCTTCGATGACCTGATCGCCACCGGCGGTACCCTGCTGGCGGCTGCCAACCTGGTGCGGCGTACCGGCGCCGAAGTGTTCGAGGCAGCGGCGATCATCGACCTGCCGGAACTGGAAGGTTCGCGTCGCCTGCAGGCGGCCGGGGTGCCGACCTTCTGCCTGACCGAGTTTTCGCTCAGCGAATATTGAGGTGCATCGGGGCCGCTTTGCGGCCCCAATCGCGGGGGCACGCCCGCGCCTACAAGGCCCTCGGCCTACAGGGAAATGGGTTTACGCCCTGCGAATGCATGGGCCAAGGTTCCGCCATCCACCATCTCCAGCTCCCCTCCCAGCGGCACGCCGTGGGCGATCCGCGAGGCGGTCAGGCCTTTCTCGGCCAGCAGCTGGGCGATGTAGTGGGCGGTCGCCTCCCCTTCAACGGTGGGGTTGGTGGCCAGGATCACCTCACTGAAAGTACCCTGCGCTTCGATCCGTGCCATCAGCTGCGGAATGCCGATGGCCTCTGGGCCCAGGCCATCCAGGGGTGACAGGTGCCCCTTGAGCACGAAATAGCGACCGCGGTACCCGGTCTGCTCCACCGCATATACGTCCATCGGGCCTTCGACCACGCACAGCTGGGTGTCGTCGCGACGAGTATCGGCGCACTGGGGGCACAACTCCTGCTCGGTCAGGGTGCGGCATTGGCGGCAGTGGCCGACGCCTTCCATGGCCTGGCTAAGGGCCTGTGCCAGGCGCAGACCGCCGCTGCGGTCGCGCTCGAGCAGCTGCAGGGCCATGCGCTGGGCGGTTTTCTGGCCGACGCCGGGCAAGGTGCGCAGGGCGTCGATCAGTTGGCGGATCAGGGGGCTGAAGCTCATGGGAAAGGCCTGACAGATCAATAGGAGGCGGTTTATACCCATCAGGGTCATTCACGTCAAATGGACGCGGGTATGATTCGCGTGGCGTAGTGGTGCGAAGATCCAGCGCCCACGTAATCTGTAATCCTATCCCCTGCTATAAAAAAAGCCGCCCCGATAATCGGTAGCGGCTTCGATAGGCAGCCGGTCAACACCGGCAACGCATCAGAACGGCATCTTGAAGCCAGGCGGCAGTTGCATGCCAGCGGTCATGCTGCCCATCTTCTCCTGGCTGTTCTGCTCGACCTTGCGTACGGCGTCGTTCAGCGCCGCCGCGATCAGGTCTTCCAGTACTTCCTTGTCGTCCTCTTCGGTCGACATCAGGCTCTGGTCGATGCTGACGCGCTTGACGTCGTGACGACCGGTCATCACCACGCTCACCAGGCCGCCACCAGACTGGCCGGTGACTTCGGCGTTGGCCAGCTCTTCCTGCATTTTCTGCATCTTTTCCTGCATTTGCTGGGCCTGCTTCATCAGGCCGGCCATGCCACCTTTCATCATGGGGTACACCTCGATTGGTTCATGTGATGCGGCCGACGCAGCGCCGGGCGCATGGTTATCCGTTATTCGTCCTGGCTGGCCAGGGCCTGTACAGGCTCAATAGTATCCTGCCGCACCGTCGCACCGAACTGCCGGATCATCTGCTGGATGAGCGGGTCCTGCTCGATCGACACTTCTGCGTCACGCTGACGCTCGGCACGCTTGCGCGCGGCAGCCTGGGCTGGCGTCTCCTGCTCCGGCCGGATCAGCTCGATCTTCAAACGCAGGGTACGCCCCAGGTGCTGGTTGAGCGCTTCGTTCAGACGCCGCTGCTGGGTCGAATTGAACAGCGCGCCCTGGGCCGGATCCAGGTGCAGCAGCCAATCATCGCCCTCAGCGGCGATCAGCGTGCAGTTCGCGGCGATGTTGCCTGTCATGCCCGACACAGGCAACTGCGGGAATAATTCCAGCCATTGCAAGGCCAGGCCCGTGGCGGGCTTGGCCGCTGGCAGTGGCTCCGGCGCCTTGGCCGGCTCGGCCTCATGTACATGCTCGGCCAGCTCGTCCAGGTAGCTGAAGGCTGCCGGGTCGCTGTCCGGTGTGTAGTAGTCCTCGTCCAGCGGAGGCTCATCGTCCCGGTCCATACCGACAGGGCCGTACGCAGACGGGTCGAACGGCGGCTCGTCGTCGTTCGATTGCTCCACGCTCGGCTCTGGTGCAGGTACCGGCTCAGGGGCAGGCGTCGCAGCGACAGGTGCTTGCGGGGCAACAGGCGCCTCCCATGGCAGGTCGATGACCTCCTCCACCTGCGGCTCTGGCGCGTGGACCTCGGCCTGTACCTCAGGCTCGGGGTCGCGCTCAGGATGCGCGGGCGGAGCGGGTTCAGCCGCCTGTTGCAACGCCTCGACAGGCTCGACGACGGGGTCGGCCACGGCCGGTACGTCCGCAGGTGCAGCGGTGGGCTCCGGCTCGACGGCGACAACCGGTTCGACGGCAGGCTCCGCGGCTGCCACCGGTGTTGCCGGATCAGCTGTGGCCTGGCTGATCCCTACCGGCTTTAGTACCGGCTTCGGTGCATCGTCGGCATCCGCCGGGCGGAAGGCAAGCATTCGCAGCAGGACCATCTCGAAGCCACCGCGTGGGTCCGGCGCCAGTGGCAGGTCGCGACGACCGATCAGGCCCATCTGGTAATAGAACTGCACATCTTCGGCCGGCAGTGCCGAAGCCAAGGCCAGCACCCGGTCGCGATCGCCCTGGCCGTTGTCGACAGCCTCGGGCAACGCCTGGGCGATGGCAACGCGGTGCAGCACGTTGAGCATCTCGGCCAGCACGCCGTTCCAGTCCGGGCCCTGCTCGGCCAGGTTGCGCACCGCTTCGAGCAGTGCCCGGGCATCGCCTTCGAGCAAGGCCTGGAGCACGCCATAGACCTGCCCATGGTCGAGGGTACCGAGCATCGCCCGTACGTCCGCGGCCAAGACCTTGCCTTCGCCGAAGGCAATAGCCTGGTCGGTCAGGCTCATGGCATCGCGCATCGAGCCATCAGCCGCGCGGCCGAGCAGCCACAGGGCATCTTCCTCGAAGGGCACGTTCTCGGCGCCGAGCACATGGCTCAGGTGCTCGACCACCCGCTCCGGGCTCATGTTCTTCAGGGAGAACTGCAGGCAGCGCGAGAGGATGGTGGCCGGCAGCTTCTGTGGGTCGGTGGTGGCCAGGATGAACTTGACGTAGGGTGGCGGCTCTTCCAGCGTCTTGAGCAAGGCGTTGAACGAGTGGGTCGAGAGCATGTGCACTTCGTCGATCAGGTAGACCTTGAAGCGCCCACGGCTAGGGGCGTACTGCACGTTGTCGAGCAGCTCGCGGGTGTCTTCGACCTTGGTGCGGCTCGCGGCGTCGATCTCGATCAGGTCGACGAAGCGGCCTTCGTCGATCTCTCGGCACACCGAGCAGGTGCCGCACGGCGTGGAAGTGATGCCGGTCTCGCAGTTCAGGCACTTGGCGATGATACGCGCGATGGTGGTCTTGCCCACGCCGCGGGTACCGGTGAACAGATAGGCATGGTGCAGGCGCTGGTTGTCCAGGGCGTTGATCAAAGCCTTGAGCACATGGGTCTGGCCGACCATTTCGCGGAACGAGCGCGGGCGCCATTTACGTGCAAGAACCTGATAACTCATCAAAAACCATCGCAACCTGAACGAGCGGAAGATCGCTAATGCTAGCGGAGCGGGGGCAAAATTGCACCCTGCCGAACTCGTCTACGCTATGAACAGGCACGCTCTGGCAGCGATCAGGGAGGATTGACGTGCGGCGAGTCCTGCTCATCCTCATATTCTGGGCCAGCCACAGCCTGGCGCAGCAGCCGGTGCTGCGTTTTTCCGTGGCCGAAAGCTGGAGCATGCCGCTGATCCGCCTGGAGCAGGGTCAGCCGGTCGAAGGCATCCTGTTCGACCTGATGCAGGCCCTGGCCCGCGAAGCAGGCGTGCGCCCACGCTATCACCTGATGGCCCGTCTGCGGCTCAAGCAGGCCATGGACAACGGCGATATCGATGTACGCTGCTACGTCACGCCCCAATGGTTCAGCGAACGCTTCGCCAACTTCGTGTGGAGCGTACCCCTGCTTCGCCAGAGCGACCTGCTGGTCGGCAGCCCTGGCACGCACCGCCCCACCCAGGCAGACCAGCTGGTGCAACAACCGGTGGGCACCGTGCTGGGGTACAGCTACCCTGCCCTGGAGGGCCTGTTCGCCCAAGGCAAGTTGCACCGCGAAGACAGCCGCAACCAGCTGCTGGTCTTGCAGAAACTGCAGGCCGGGCGCTATCGCCATGCCGTGAGCAATGCGCTCTCCCTGCACTGGTTCAACCGCCAGCAGCCGCCCGCCGGGCAACTGCCGGCCCTGGCCGTGCTGGAGGAACAGGACCTGCACTGCATGGTCCGCGACGACCCGGCTATTCCTACCCGGCCCATCCTCGAGGCGCTGGCACGCATGAAGCGGTCAGGGCAGATCGACCGGATCGTCCAGCGCTACGGCGCACCTGCGATACAACCAGCCGCGTCCCGCCAGGCCATCGATCGATGAGCCTCGCTACGCAAGCGCAATAGCGCTCAGAAAAATGATGATCCCCAACACGACAAGCCCGATGGCAACCCCCTGAAGCGGGGTCAGCTCTTCTTGTTTCATTGTGCTCATCTGCATGTTTGCGTCTCCGCTTGTTCTTGTGATGAGCTTGGATAATAAGGATTAATTTCCTACGTAGATGCCGGAAATCTCCGGTCCTACTGCAAGGCAACTCCTACGCAATACCCGAGACCATACACAGCATGTTCAACACGCGGACAGGGAAGTAGGTGCGCAAGTGTTAGCCCGCCGGCCCAATCGCGGGACAAGCCCGCTCCCACAGGGTCGGTGTTCGCAGCCCGACAAGGTTGGGTTATCGACCATAGGCTACGACGTGCAGGGTCATGTGGGAGCGGGCTTGCCCCGCGATTGGGCCGGTACAGTCCCCCTTCAATAACCGTGAGACTCCCGGAACGGCTGGCCCTTGTGATAGGCCACCCACTCCTGCACATCGTAGGGCAGGTACAGCTGCCGACGGGCGCGCGACAAGGCGATATACACCGCGCAGACCCGAGCGTCGAATGCATAGGCATCCTTGAACGGCTCGGTGCTCATCAGCTCTGGCGTCAGCAGCACGTGATCGAACTCCAGCCCCCCGGCATCCTCGGCCAGCATCAGCATGACGCTGCCCGTCTGGCCGGTCACCTGCGCCTTGAGCGCATTCAGGTCGGCCATCCTGAAGCTTTCCTGCAGCCGGGCCTGCACCCAGAGGAACGACGCGTCGTAACGGTGAGCATCTTGTACCTGGCGCCAGTCGGCGCTATGGGCAAAATACGGGTGCGAGGTATCGCCATCATGCTCGCCGCGAAAGAGCTTGACTGCGGTCTCCATGAAGGCCGGCATGCCCGACTGTTCGGCAAAGCCAAGCGCGCAACGCTTGCCCGCCAGCTCCATGGCCCATTTCATGGTGTCCCAGTGCGAGGCCGTCAACACCACGCACCCGACCGGCGGCACGAACCCTTGCGGATAGAACTCGATCCCGACCTCGGCGCTGCCGGCGCCCTCGAAGGCGAGCTTGGACTTCTGCGAATGCACGCTGATCAGCGGGTTGATCAAACGCTCGACCTGGGGCCCACTGCGCACGGAGAAGGCAATCTCGCGCTGGCGTACCTCGCGCTGCCTGCGCAGACCTGGGCCCCAGGCACGCTGGTATTCGTCGCCCAGGGTAATCAGCACCTGGCGACCACGCTCGATGATCTGCAGCAGCGACGCCGGCACGTCCTGGCTCTCGTCGATGATCACATGGCTGTAGTGCGCTGGCACGCTGCAGCCGGCCAGGCTCGCGCGCTTGACCAGCAACAGTGGCGCAAAACCGCTGTGGCTGTCCCACGCAGGGTTGGCCTGCAAGTACGTCCACAGGCGGCTTGCATATTCGAGCAGGACGCGGCTGTCGACATTCGACAAGGGCTGCTCGAAGAACGGCAGGTGCCGGGCAGTGATGCTGTAGTCCCACGATTCGCAGTAGGCCTTCAGCACCTCCAGGCAGATCTCCAGCGCCTTCTCCGGCCCGTATTGGCGAACACCGAGAATCCCCAGCTCCTCGGCCAGGGCGCGTTTGCGCGGCAACCGGGCCGGCTTGGCCGCAGGCCGTCGTGCACCTTGCAGCAGCTCCTGGGCGAACTCGCCGAAGGTCTTGCCGCGCTTGCTGTCGGCCTGCACACCAAGGCGGCGGCGCAGGGTTTGGAGCTTCCCGGTGGTACGCGCCAACGGCAGTACCCGGCCTGCTGGCAGGCAGTCGATCAAGGCGCCGAGCAGATAGCTCTTGCCGATGCCTGCATACCCTTGCACATGCAGGTCCTCCTCCGGGTTGGCCCGCACCACCCGGACCAGCTTGTCCTGCGCATCGGTGAGCCATCGCTCCTTGTTCATGCCGATGATGGCCTGCTGGCGGAACGGGTTGTTGTTCAGGTGCCGACGGACCTTGAATTCGAAATCCCACTTGCCATCGGGCAACAGATAATCGCGCGCATCGACTTCGTCCGCCGGTAACAGATGCAGCTTCGACCCCTTCATGACTTCGAGGCCGAAGTACAGCTTGCGCGCATCGAACAACCGACGCGCTTCCGACAGCAGCCCGACGCCCGGCGAATGACGCCCATCGACCGCCCAGGCCAGCAGCTTGGCCAGCACTTTTTCGGCAGCTGCCGGGTCGAGCACCTGCCCTTTGACATCGGCAAGATGCTGGATGACCAGCACCGCAGCCAACTGCGGATCGTCCAGAGCCTCAAACGCAGGCAGCCCAGGTGCATCGAGCAGGCCTTGGCAGGCCTCTGCGGTCACCGGCAGGAACACCGGACGGGTGAAATCGTAGTGTTCAGGTTGCATACGCGCTCACGCCAAAATCATTCAACAGCGCACGGCTCGGCACCAGCCGCCACCTGCAATGCGTACTCATAGGCCCCAAGGCTGCCGCTCATCCCGCCCGGGTATTCCCGCACCTGGCCAGCGCCCGCCTCGCCGTCGGCCTCGATCACGTCGTCGAGCTCGTACAGCGCCATTTCCAGCAGCTTGCGCAGGTGCCGGGCGTTGCCGGCCGAAACCCGCAGCTGCAGCTCGAACCCACCGGGGCTCGTCACAACAGGCTTGTCGCTGCTCACCACCTCGGCCTCGCCCAGTATGCGCTCGTGCTCTTCTTCCATCTGGTCAAGCACCTTGGTCAGCTCCAGCACCCGCTCGGGGTGGGCAGCCATCAGGTCCTTGATCTCCAGGCGGCGCACCTGCCACTCACGGATCTTGTGGCGGGTCTGGTCGTCTATGTGGTCCATGGTCGTTACCTCGCGGCCAAAACGGACTGGCGGAATGCCTTGCATGATAAGGCTCGCGAAGGGGCGGGAGAAAGGTGCGCGGTATTACCAGGCGTTGACGGCTGGGTACAGAGCAAGGTCGGAAGGATGAAACGGCTTGGCAGCGGCCAAAAATGGAGGCGGCCCCACCAGCCACACCCCGGCACACGATGTTCCCGCTATGGCTGCTCCCTTCCGGGCCTGACCGGGTAGCATTCAGGCATGCAGGGTAATCGTTGCAAGCCTTATGGCACAAGGGTTTCAGGTTGATGCGGTCGTAAAAACTCTATCCATGCGGATACTATGCACAGGCGCTCAAAGCTTGGGGTGTGGCCAGATTTGTTCCACTCAATTGGTCCACTTTACTGGTCCACTCTGGTGTTCACTCATGGCATACATTGTCCGCCGCCAGTCCATCTATTACCTCAACCTTCGACTACCAAAGCACCTATTTCCCAGCCGTCATACCCTTCGCATATCCCTACGAGTGCGAGAGCGGCAGGCAGCCTTGTACCTTGCCAGCTCCTTAGCTCATCAAGTGCTTTGCCACCTAACTGAACATCCTCTGACAACCTCTGAGACGCTGCGTGCACTGTGTACGCAGTGGCGAGACTCTACCCCTAAGCCAATCACGATGGCTGCACCACGAAGAGCTACAGCGGCCACAGCGAAGCCACAAAGCGACGGCCCTACCCTCGCCACCCTGTCCAAACTCTATATAGAAGAAGGCAAACGCGGCGGCACATGGCGACAGGGCAGCACCGAGGAAGTCGAGCGAGCTTTAGCTGATCTTTTCGAGCTGCTAGGCGATATGCCCGCCAAAGCCTTCGATGTACAACAAGCACGCCTGCTAAAGGAACGGCTCAGCCTATGCCCGCAATACTTCGGCTTACGACCTGAGTTCAAGGGCAAGACGCTGAAGCAGGTGATTGAGTCAGGTACCACCTACAAGACCATTACTGCTGTCACAGTGAACAATCGGCTACGCAAGCTCACTGCCTTCCTCAACTGGTGCAAGGCGAACGGGTACGTGGCAGAAAACCCGCTTGCGGGTATGAAGGTCATGACAGGATCAGCGAAGGAAGCTCGGTTGTCCTTTGAGCGACATGACTTAGTTGTCCTGCTGAACCACGATGCACTGCGAAGAGAAGCCCGAAAACACCCGTGGCGTTACTGGCTGCCACTCCTTGGGCGAACCACTGGGGCACGACTGGAAGAACTGTGCCAACTGCGTGTCGATGACTTCATTGAGCAACAGGGCGTCCAGTGCATCCGCATCGACGACAGCCGTGAAGGCCAGAACCTTAAGAATGCCAGCAGCCGCCGAGTACTTCCCCTGCACCCTTCACTGATTGAGCTGGGATTGTTGCAGTACGCTGAATCGGTGAGGACAGATGGAGCTGATCGCCTGTTCCCCGAGCTTGAAGCAGTACGCGGTAAACGAGGTCACGCGGCATCTAAATGGTTTGGACGCTACAAGACGAAACTCGGCATCACCGACCCGCGCAAAACCTTCCACAGCTTCCGCCACACCTTCATCGATGACCTGCGTGATGCTGGCGTGCAAGACTCACTGATCAAGCGGATGGTGGGTCATGAAGATAGCTCCGTGACCTTTGGCATCTACGGCAGCAGGACGCCAATCAAGGCGATGATCGAGGCCATGAAGCACATCAAATAACCTCGAATAACCCACCAATAACCTCGGTAAACCTTCCCTTGAGCGGGATGATATCCAGCCGCCTTTCACGCCAAACCCAATGTTTACGGGGCAAAAGGGAGGTCTGAACTAAGCAAAAGGCGTTTCTCTCCCTGAAATTGGTTTTTCGGGAAATCCGTCCTGTCAAGTATTATTAGTTGACAGATGAGCCTGCTAAAGAGTATGATTCTCCCCTACCCAGTAGGTAGACAAAAAATTTAGAAGCCTCCACCGCGACCACCGAATTGGTGCCTTGCAAGGGGGCTTTTTAACGCCTGCGATTTACCAATACCCCAACCGGCACAACCTGAGAGGAATGCCTATGCGATTAACTTGAAAAGGAGACCAATCCCATGATGTACCCGCTCGCCTCAAACTCCCCCAGCACCACCATCTCGACAAACCTGATCACTGTTGACGGTCTCGTAATAGACAAGCTCACAGGGGAGATTCATGGTTACGATGATAAACCATCAGTACTTTCCAGCTCTGTCGACCATCAACCAAGCCTCCGCGACTGTCGAAGCATGGATGATTTTCACCACCATTTGAAATTCGTTGATCGACGCAAGCTGCCAGACCACACTCTGCACAGTTTGAGAGATACAGTGGATCACTGCAGGGGCGAGTGGTCTCGCACTGGAGTTGATTGCCGGGTCACGCTGCCTCAACAGCGGTTGCTGGAAGCACTGCATCAACTTGTACTTTACCGTAATGTCATTTACACCACGCAAGCCGATTTGGCGCTTGCACTGGGTACTAAAGAATCAAACCTGATGAAGAAATTGAACGTGCTGACGGGGGCGAACCTGTTGCGCGTCACCACCTCGCGAAGCGGTAATATCCGCACTGGTGAGATCAAGCTTGCCATCAACCCTCGATTGATTTTCAGAGGATCGGACAAGGCTCGCGATCGGTACGTTCAAGATTGGTATCGCCCTACAGACGGGCTGCCTTCAAGACCGGAATCTGCAATGCAGAGTGGTGCTTTTTTCAATGTTGCTGCGTAGCACATGCGTAGATTTTTTAGAAAAGTTACGCAAGAAATGCCTTGCAAGCCAAGAAAATCAAGGGATCTCAAGAACTCTTATTATAGATAGGAATCTTCTCGCATTACCCAAGGGCTACTCTCGGGCAGAAAGTTCTGCACTGGGTAGATTTTGACTCAGGTACTCCCCCCTTCCCCTATTGCGCAAGCAATGGGTCGTACACCGGGACAACAAACCACAAAGTTATCCCAAATGAAAACAGATATCATTTTTAGCTGACCCTAACAACCAAGCGTACTAGTCCAACCAACCAATAACATGGTTGGACAACAAGACTGCGAGCAGCCACTAGAGCTACGCTCTGATTGTGCAAAACTCAGTCCTGCGGATCGGATGTTGTGCACAGGGACAGCGTCAGCTGTGGATAGTACGGATTAGTAGGTTGGGGGTTTTGGTTGTTTCACCCCCTCTACACCGTTAGGTGTCCACGATCCTGACCTACGGTCATACACAGTGCAATCACTGAAAGCTTGCCGCTTTCGGTGCAAACGCCCAGCGGAGCTGATCAAGGAATTTGCTTTGACGCTCCGCTGAAGGTGCGCAGCATCTACCGTAGGTAGAAGTACAGGAACACTACCACCAACACAACGAAAATCACCCTTCCTTGAAGCACATCAGCATTCAGCTTGTCTGTCTTGATCTGCTGGTGCGTGGCAGCATCGCTCAAGCCCTGAGACTTGTAGTGCATGATCTGGTCGATCTCCCTATCGATCTTCTTGTTCTGACCCTCGTTGCTTCGCATTGTGATGCCCCACACGATCAACCAAAGCCCTCCTGTCAGAACGGTCAGGATCAGGTGCAGGATGTGATTTGTCTTTTTCTTGCGGCTGGTCAGCACGAACAGTTTTTCGTTCATTTCGTTGGTCTCTCAGGGCTAGGCGTTCGCTTCCCCGGCGTAAGGGGACTGAGGTGATTGTATCAGTTAGTGTGTCACCATTTGGAGTGTCATCGATCAGTGTGTTCACGATCAGGGTGCATCCAACCATCATGCTGGGATGCAGACAAACCAACACCTACGAAAGGCCTTTGGCCAACGAATCCGAAACCTACGCAGCAGCCAAGGCTTCAGCCAAGAAGCATTTGCAGACAAATGCGGCTTTGTCCGCACCTACATGTCTCGCATCGAAACCGGTACTGCCAACCCTAGTCTTGAAGCTGCCAAAGTGCTTGCTGACGGCCTTGGCCTGTCCCTGTCTGAGCTGCTTGAAGGCCTGTAGTCACTTGGATTGACGCTACACTGGGCTCAGCCCCATGAGCGATCCGACCCATGACTGAAAAACTGGTCCACGCATCAACCAGCGGAATCGCCACAGAATTCGGCTTTTACCCGATCTGTTGCGATATCGAGAGTGAACAGTTCTCCATCCGAACGCTTCCCAACCATGAGGAAACCGTTTCCTCTATCGTTGAAGATGCAAACGTCATCAACGGCTGGCTCTACCCGGGACCACAAAAGCGATTGGACTTCGTAAGCAGTACTCTCCGACCAATGCCCTATAGCAGTCGCGTCTTCGGGCTGCCCAAGACTCATGTCTTAACCCTCAGCAAAAGCGAGAACCAATACGACCTCGACTTTGTAGTCTGGTGCCTATCCTTATTCACTGGCATGCGCCTGACGGCTACAGAGGCAGGCTTTCTTGATGCGACTCCCGTTAAGCCACACAAGCTCGTTGACTTCGCTCTTTACCGCTGCAACCTGATCGATGCTGTGCATTTGGCACTCAATTTCTTAGAGCGGGAACGCGATGCGCCTCGTACCCCTAAGCGAATCGCCGCAGTCATTCATGCTTTGTTCTTGGCACAATATCCTCAGAACCTTCCTTTTGAACGGTTTCAGTACCTCTACATGGCATTAGATGGCTGTTTCAAGCTTCTCGACGTCAAGGAGGAAACCAAGCTACACGTGCCTCATGCGCGGCGGATCCAATGGATGTGTGAAAAATTCGCCATCCCCATACCCGAATGGGCAATGAGTCAAGCAGGAGCTTCGTCTCTATCAACCGTCCGTAACGATGCCATGCACGAAGCCCTATTCTTCGATGAACCTTTAGGATTCTCAATTTACGGTGGCAACAAGCCTGATGGAGATCCTACGAATGTCACCCTGCAAATGCAGGCACTGGTATGCCGACTTCTAATCGCCATCCTCGGAAGGGCTGATACCACATATGTCAAATCGCCAATCAACACCCGGATGATACATAGCCTTGAGCTGCATGATCGCGCCACCGGGTAAGCTGAGAGAGTGAGACTGAGGAGCCTCGACCGATTTGGGTATAGATCAGCCGGTACGGTGATTCAGATATCCGAATGTACCGATATAAGGTGTATTGACCAATCAAATCGGTACACTCATAATCGGTACATCCAAAACGATACAGGATTGTTACCATGTTCATTCGGGCCTATCTCCGTGCATCCACCGACAAGCAGGATGCAACCCGTGCTAAGCAGTCGCTGATTGACTTCGCCAGTGAGCATGGACAGAAGATCGCAGCTTTCTATGTTGAGAATGAGTCGGGCACCAAGCTTGATCGTCCTGAGCTATTTAAGCTGTTAGAGGACAGCCACGAAGGGGATTGCATACTCATTGAGCAAGTGGACAGGCTGTCTCGCCTCTCGCCAGATGACTGGACAAGCTTGAAAGCCTCCATCGCAGCTAAGAGAGTGGTTGTGGTATCGCTCGATCTGGCCACCAGTCATGCAGCTCTGAAGCCTGCTGCCGGCATGGATGACTTCACTAAAGGGATGATTGCAGCGGTCAATGGCATGTTGCTGGATATGCTGGCTGTAGTAGCTCGTAAAGATTACGAAGATCGTCGTCGCCGTCAGAGCCAAGGCATCGCTAAAGCCAAGGAAATGGGTGCATATAAAGGCAGGCAAGCTGATGAGGATCTTCATGCTCGCATCAAGCACGCCCTGTCCTCTGGCATGAGTCTTCGCAAGGCAGCTACCACTGTAGGCTGCGCCCTGAGCACAGTGCAGCGTGTGGCGAAGATGTAATTTTTCAGCCCGCCTACCCGGACTCCTAGTGCAATGTCCGGCTGTTGGTAGCTTGGACCTGCCAATGGGTCACAGTGTGATACAGCGAATCAGCAAGCATTCGCAGGCGTTCTACCTCCTTGACCGGCCTCCCTTCAGCTTCTGCTTGATGGTAGGCACGGGTCGCCTCAATAGCATCGAGCAACAATGCCTCCCCAGCGGCAACCATTCCTAGCAATGTTCGCTTCATCGATCTTCTCTCTCAGTTCGGACATTCTACGCCCAACGCGAGTAGGAATTTTCTGATCTTTCCCTGCGCAAGACGACCGACTTCATCTACAGAGCAGTCAGCCCACCACCATATCATTAATCGGTATGTTCGCTCTTGGCTCTCGCAGCTACGAAAGCGTCAGAGATTATTTTTGAGAAAACTGTCACCCAATAAAGGAGGGAGACCGGACTGCCAAGAAGCGCCAGCAATATTATTGGCTTCCGCACAAATGACCGAAATTAATTCTACCAATTAGCTCGCGACCATCCTAAATGGAAATTATCGCACTTGAAAACCACAAGCAATCAATAAAATAACACCAGCAAGCCAAAACTCAAGAACAGGAAAGGTAGCCCGAGATTTAATCAGCTAAAAAATAGAATAACTTAGAAGCATAAAAATAGATACAAAACATAAAAAAGCCCCGCAAAAACAATTCGCGAGGCCTTACAAAAAAAACCCAAAAAAACCAAAACAGCAAAATCCCATTAAAGCCAGCTCGTTATTTTTTTATCAAGCTTTATCTTCCTTCTTAACCCGCTTAGCTGTTTTCTTCACAACAGGATTTAATTTCTTGGCAATGAGTTCCTGACGTCTTTCCTCGTCCCGCTGGGCCTCTTCATGCGCGGCTGTATTAAAATTGGCTGAGGGTAGAGACCACATACCGTGCGGGGCTCTAGCCGTGAGATTTGAAACCATCTCTCGAATAGCACCGTACAAAATCGTATATCCAGTAGCCCTAACCGCACGGAATCGCTCCATCCCTTCCAGTTGATCCGACTCGTATTTCATATATACGATAGCCTTAACATCAACATTATACGGGAGAGAAACATTCTCTGGATCTTCAGAATCCTCTGCAATCATCAGATTCAGTCCAAAGACAAAACTTTTCGGATCCTCTGGATTTCTCTTATCGTACTGCAAACTCATACGACGGCGAAAAGTTACACCTTTAAACGGAAATTCGAGCTGCTTGAACTCTGATGAAAACTCACCATCAAAGTCACTATTGGTCTCCACCTTAATGTGGATAAACTCAACCTTATCAACCGAAAGCGAAGCAGCCTTCATTGGCCTCTACCTCTCCGTACTCTTCATCATTGCAGGAAAAAAACTCAAAACGAGCATAAGATTTATAATCCTCAAGCGAATTAACGCCAACTACAAATTCTTGCGCTTCAGATTCTGAGTATTTCATATCAGTCAAAAACTGCCTCAGATGAGACTCGCCAAAACAAAGATCAAGTCTTTCCTGAACAGCATCGGCGAGAGAATAGATAGTATCAAGTTTCAGATTCTGGTCGCCACGAAGCCAACGTGAAATGTTAGCCTCTGAGACACCAAGCCTTTCAGCGAGGTCGATATTTTTAAGCCCCTTCAACGACATGATCCGCCTGATTTCAAGAATAGGGGCTCCTCGGCGTGCGTAGCAGAACACCTCAGCATCTTCGGCAATCTGTTGGGCGATATCAATGTTAGTCATAACGGAACCCTAAATAATAACTATAATTTCTCGTCGATGATCCTTTTAATCACCTCGCCAAGACGATCCTTCAGCGCTTTCTCGGTCTGCTCTTGGTTCTTATGGGCAGCCTCAAGGAAAAATAGGTAGCGCCCACCTTTTCCTGTATATGGATACAGGTATATTCGATCCTTGTTTCCATGCTTGAGCTCCCTCAGATTCTCGACTTTGTTTGCGTATTCGAATTTGCCTGCCACCTTGTATTTGACAGCGCTATTAGCAAAATACTCAGAGAAATCGTCGAGCGTCATGCCGCTGTAAATCGCATCGATCATTGCCACGAAATGACTACGCTTGGAGCGGTCGTCAACCTCAGCGATGACAGATTTGATGAAGGAAGCTTTATCCGCCACACCTGAGGCAGGGAGAATCATCACTGGCGCCCATTTGAGAGTTCCACTGATCGAGGTCATTTTGGCGGTATTGATACCCGCCTTCTCCAAGATGTACTTCCTTGTTAGCTCATACAGCTTCATGCCGACTCCTTAACACGCAGGTTAACTCAAACCTCTTGACACGGCAAGCCGACCCGATGAGGTGATGGCAATATGGCACAGAGCTCATATGATCGCCAGATTGAGCTGCCGAAGTGCAAGAGAGAGACTCCTAACGTCTTGTTTTCCTTAGCATTGAGCTAACCCACGCATCTGTTGATCGTGTAGCTTTAAGGTCAGATCTCTTGAACAAGACCGTGCTGAGGAACCGTGCGGGATTTTAATGACAAGAGAAATGTCAGCTCGTAAGATTTACAGCACGATACACCACTTAGGTGTACTACGGCACTGGTCCACTTCGAGATTTTGAGCGAGAAAAGCCCTTTAGAATTAAGGACTTAGGAAATGGAGGCGGCCCCACCAGCCACACCCCGGCACACGATGTTCCCGCTATGGCTGCTCCCTTCCGGGCCTGACCAGGTTAACGGGTAATCGTTGCGGGGGGACCGATGGGGCCACCACTACGCGGCTCGCCAAGTGACGAGCCGCGCCATTGTACCGGTCTGGGGCGAAGTTACAACCTCTGCATCGAGAAAAAACCATCATTTCTCAATGACTTGTGCCATTCGTCGGTCAGACGGCGATGCCCTGGGCCTCGAGGAAGCTGACGAAAGCATCTTCATCGAGCACCTTGAGGCCCAGCTCGTTGGCCTTGGCCAGCTTGGAGCCGGCGCCGGGACCGGCGACCACGCAATGGGTCTTGCCGGACACCGAGCCGGCCACCTTGGCGCCGAGGCTTTCCAGCTTGTCCTTGGCGACGTCGCGGCTCATGCGCTCCAGGGTGCCGGTCAGGACCCAGGTCTGCCCGGCCAGGGGCAGGCCTTCTGCAACCTTCTTCTCGCTAGCCCAGTGCATGCCGAATTCCAGCAGTTGCGCCTCGATGTCACGGGCCAGTTGCTGGTTGGCCGGCGCCTTGAAGAACTCGCGCACGGCCTCGGCCTGTTTGGCGTTCAAGGCCTGGCGCAGGTCGATGCCGTCGGCTGCGATGATCTTGTCCAGGGTGCCTAGCTTGGCCACCAGCTTCTGCGCACCGGTCGGGCCGACCGAGGGGATGTCGAGCTTGGCGATCATGCCGTCCAGGGTGGTACTGGCGGCGAACTCGGCGGCCAGCTCGCCTTCGTCCTGCAACTGCAGGCCGCTGTCGAGCAACTGCTGGATGACGTCGCGGTTGTGGTCGTCCTCGAAGAAGTTGTGGATCTCGTAGGCGACTTCCAGGCCGATGTCCGGCAGGTAGGTCAACACTTGCGGCAAGGCCTGCTGCACCCGCGCCAGGCTGCCCAGGGAACGGGCCAGGACCTTGGCGGTTTCCTCGCCGACATCCGGGATCCCCAGGGCGAAGATGAAGCGCGCCAGGCTGGGCCGCTTGCTGGCCTCGATGGCGTCCAGCAACTTGTTGCTGGAGACCTCGGCGAAACCTTCGAGCTCGACCACTTGCTCGAAGGTCAGGCGGTACAGGTCGGCCGGCGAGCGGATCAGGCCTTCATCGACCAACTGCTCGACACTCTTCTCGCCCAGGCCATCGATGTCCATGGCACGGCGCGAGACGTAGTGGATGATCGCCTGCTTGAGCTGGGCCGCACAGGCCAGGCGGCCGACGCAACGGTATACCGCGCCTTCACTGGTGGTTTCCTTGCCTTTGCTGCGCTTGACCAGCTGGGTGCGCTCGACCTGCGAACCACAGACCGGGCACTGGCTGGGCACCTGCACCGGCCGGGCATTCTCGGGGCGGCGCTCGGCCACCACCTGCATCACCTGCGGGATGACGTCGCCGGCCCGCCGGATGATCACGGTGTCACCGATCATCAGGCCCAGGCGGGCGATTTCGTCCATGTTGTGCAAGGTGGCGTTGGAAACGGTGACACCCGCCACCTTGACCGGCTTCAACCGCGCCACCGGCGTCACTGCGCCCGTGCGGCCGACCTGGAATTCGACATCGAGCACTTCGGTGAGCTCTTCCATGGCCGGGAACTTGTGGGCGATGGCCCAACGTGGCTCACGGGCACGGAAACCCAGTTCGCGCTGGGCGGCCAGGCTGTTGACCTTGAATACCACGCCGTCAATTTCATAGGGCAGGTCGTTGCGCCGGGCGCCGATGTCGCGATAGTAGGCCAGGCACTGTTCGACCCCGGCGGCATGCCTGAGCTCACGGCTGATGGGCATGCCCCAGCCCTTGAGCTTCTCGAGGATCCCGATATGGCTGTCGGCGATGGTCTCGGACACCTGGCCCACCCCGTAGCAGCAGAACTCCAGCGGGCGGCTGGCGGTGATCTTCGGGTCCAGCTGGCGCAGGCTGCCGGCGGCCGCGTTGCGTGGGTTGGCGAAGGTCTTGCCACCGCTCTCGGCCTGGGCGGCGTTGAGGCGTTCGAAGCCGGCCTTGCTCATGTAGACCTCGCCACGAACCTCCAGCACTGCCGGCCAGCCGCTGCCTTGCAGTTTGAGCGGGATGTTGCGCACGGTGCGCACGTTGGCACTGATGTCCTCGCCCGTGGTGCCATCGCCACGGGTGGCGCCCTGCACCAGCAGGCCATCGCGGTACAACAGGCTGACCGCCAGGCCATCGAGCTTGGGCTCGCAGCTGTAGTCGACTGCTGCCTCGTCGGCGAACAGGTCGCCTGACGGCAGGTCCAGGCCCTCCACTACCCGGCGATCGAAATCGCGCAGGTCGTCCTCCTCGAAGGCGTTGCCCAGGCTGAGCATGGGGATTTCGTGGCGAACCTGGCTGAACGCCGCCAGCGCCGCGCCACCCACCCGCTGGGTCGGCGAGTCGGGTGTCACCAGGTGGGGGTGCTCGGCCTCCAGGGCCTTGAGCTCGTTGAACAGGCGGTCGTATTCGGCGTCGGGCACGCTCGGCTCGTCGAGCACGTAGTAGCGGTAGTTGTGCTGGTCGAGCTCGGCACGCAATTCATGGATACGGTTTTCGTCGTTCATCGTCCGTTTTCTCTTGCAAAGCAAAAGAGCAGCCTGGGGCTGATGCTGTGTACCTAAGCAATTGGGGCCGCTACGCGCCCCATCGCGGGGCGAGCCCGCTCCTACGGCGCGGGTGTGATCGCTGTAGGAGCGGGCTTGCCCCGCGATGGGCTGCATAGCAGCCCCAACCAATGTCACAAATAGCTTAAGTGAACAGCATCAGCCTCTGCGGGCTACTCTTTCGATGAAATCTCGCAGGCGGATCCGGAGGCCGGATCCGCCCGCTGGGGTACATCAGCGCTTCTGGGTCAGCGCGCGGCGCTCGAACTCGACGATGCGCTGGCGGTAGTGCTCGATGGTCTGGGCAGTCAGTACGCTGCGCTGGTCGTCCTTGAGCTCGCCGTTGAGTTCGTGGGCCAGCTTGCGCGCCGCAGCCACCATCACGTCGAAGGCCTGCTTCGGATGACGCGGCCCAGGCAGACCCAGGAAGAAGCTCACCGCGCGGGTGCTGAAGTGGTCGATGTCGTCCAGGTCGAACACGCCCGGCTTGACCGCATTGGCCATGGAGAACAGCACCTCGCCGTGGCCGGCCATGCTTTCGTGGCGGTGGAAGATGTCCATCTCGCCGAAACGCAGGCCGCTTTCGAGAATGTTCTGCAACAGGGCCGGCCCCTTGAAGCCACCCTCGTCACGGGAGATCACGCTGATCACCAGCACTTCCTCCGCCGGCGGCAGCTCCTTGACGGTATTGCTGCTCGCCGTGCCATTGTGGCGTTTATCGGCCGGGTAGTCCTCGTCGGCATCGGCGAACAGGTCGGGCTCGCGCGGCTCGGCAGCCAGGTTCAGGTCGCCCTGCTGCGGCTCGCCAGCACGCTTGCCACGCTTGGCGGCCTTGGCCGGCTTGGGCTCGCGCTCGCGCGCCGGCGCGCTGACCGACGGCAGGTCGCTCTCGTCCAGCTCAGGCTCCTTCTGGGTTTCCAGTACGCGAGCAGGGCCGAGCACCTCGGCGCTGCCCTCTTCGTCCGGCAGGTTGGAATAACTGCGATCCAGACGGAATTTCAACTTGCCCTTGCCGCCGCGCATGCGGCGCCAGCCGTCGAAAAGAATACCGGCGATGACAATGACGCCGATGACGATCAGCCACTCGCGCAGACCGATTTCCATGTAATCCCGTGCCTCTAAAAAATATGCTTGAAAACAAAGGCTTCAAAGCCCTTTAACACGTGGCGCCAACTCTATGTTCTGACAGGCGTTTTACCCACGCAAAAAACAAGTGACATTAAGCTAGCACGACCAAAGACAACTTTACACCGTCTGTCGCACATGTCGGGGGCATTTCCCTCTGGTTTGTGCCCTCTGTTCTCTCATCAGGCGTCGACCATGGCCAGCGCTTCCTCCACATCAACTGCAACAAGACGTGAACAGCCCGGCTCGTGCATCGTCACCCCCATCAATTGTTCGGCCATTTCCATGGCGATCTTGTTATGGGTGATGTAGATGAACTGCACGCTTTCGCTCATTTCCTTGACCAACCTGGCGTAACGCCCGACGTTGGCATCGTCCAGCGGGGCATCGACCTCGTCGAGCATGCAGAACGGTGCCGGGTTCAGCTTGAAGATGGCGAACACCAATGCCAGGGCGGTCAACGCCTTCTCGCCGCCGGACAGCAGATGGATGGTGCTGTTTTTCTTGCCCGGCGGGCGCGCCATGATCGTCACCCCTGTATCGAGTAGATCTTCGCCCGTCAGTTCCAAGTAGGCACTGCCGCCACCGAAAACTTTTGGAAAAAGTGCCTGTAAACCGGCATTTATCTGATCAAAGGTATCCTTGAAGCGGTTGCGGGTCTCCTTGTCGATCTTGCGAATGACGTTTTCAAGGGTCTCCAGGGCTTCCACCAGGTCAGCGTCCTGGGCGTCCAGGTAGCGCTTGCGTTCGGACTGCTGCTGGTACTCCTCGATCGCCGCCAGGTTGATCGCCCCCAGGCGCTGGATCCGCCCGTCCAGTTGCTCCAGCTCCTGCTCGGTGCCCTGCTCGCCGGCTTCGGGCTCGAGGGTGGCGAGCACGCCCTGCAAATCATAGCCATCGGCCAGCAATTGCTCTTGCAGCGTCTTGCGGCGCACGTCCAGGCCCTGGGACTCCAGGCGCGACTGCTCCAGCTGGCCACGCAGCAACTGGGCCTGCTGCTCGGCCTGGGTACGACGACGCTCGGCATCGCGCAGTTCGCGGTCGGCCTCGTCCATGTGCAGGCGGGCCTGGCGCATCTCTTCATCGACGCCCATGCGCCGCTCGAGCAGCTCTTCGAGCTTCAGGCGCAACTCCTCCAGCGGGGCCTCGCCTTCTTCCAAGTTCAGGTTCAGCTGTTCCTGGCGCTCGCTCAGGCGCGCCGCCTGCAGTTCCAGGCGCTCCAGGGCCTGGCGGGTGGAGTCGTGCTGGGCACGCAGCGAGCCCAGGCGTACGGCCAGCTGGTGGGCGTGGTCCTTGTGCTGGCGAGCCTCCTGGCGAATGCGGTCCAGGCCTTCGCGCAGGGTGTCGCGACGGGCCATCAGCTGTTCACGCTGTTCGGTGTCCTGGGCCATCTGCTCCAGGGCCTCTTGCAGCACCAGACGCGCCTCGCCCAGTTGTTCATGCTCGAGGGCGCGTTGCGCCTGCAGCTCGGCCAGCTCTTCGCCCAGGCGCTGCTGGCGCAACGCCACCTGCTCGGCACGGGCGCGGCCAGCCGACAGGCGCGCCTTGAGCTCGCCCTGCTGGCGGCTTGCCTCCTGGGTGCGCCGGTGCAGTTGCTCACGCTGCGCTTCCAGCTCGCGCTGTTGTTCACGACGGGTCTGGACCTCGCGGTCGAGGTGCTCCAGGCGCTCTTCCAATTCGCGCTGCTCAAGCCCCAGGCGCTCGATCTCCTGGCCACGGGCGAGCACGCCCCCCTGGGACTCGCCCCCCCGATTGACCCGCAGAAAATGCCGCCCGACCCAGTAGCCGTCGCGGCTGACCAGGCTATCGCCCTGGCCCAGGCCTTCGCGCAGCGCCAGGGCCTGCTCGAGGCTCTCCACCGGGCGCACCTGGCCGAGCCAGGGCGCAAGGTCGGTGTGGCCTTCGACTTTATCCAAGAGGCTGCCCGGTAGCCGGGTACCTTGGGGCTGCTCCAGGGTCAGGCGCAGTTCGCCCTGCTCGAGGGCAGCGAAGTCCAGGTTGCCGAAATCATCGACCAGCACCGCCTGCAGGTCGGCGCCGAGCACGGTTTCCACGGCCAGCTCCCACCCCGGCTCGACCCGCAACCCTTCGGCCAGGCGCGGCCGTTGCGCCAGGCCCTGGCCGCGCAGCCAGTCGGCGGCATCGGCGCCGGGCTCCAGGGCGGCTTGCTGCAAGGCTTCCAGGGAAGCCAGGCGTCCGCCCAGGCGCTGCAACTCGCCCTGGGATTGCTGGTGGGTCTCGGTGGCCGACTGCAATTGCTCGCGTACATCTTCCAGCTGCTCGACCACCTGTTGCTCGCCCAGCTGGAGTTCTTCAAGCAACAACTCGCTACCGGCAAGCTGTTCTGTCAGCTCGAGCAGCACCTCCCCTTCAGGGTCGGCGCCCAGCTGATCGCGTTCTTCACCCAGCTTGCGCTGACGCTCTGACAGGCGTTCGAGGCTGGCTTCGAGCTGCTGAAGGCGCGACTGCTGCACTTCGGCCTGGCGTCGCGGCTCAGCCGACCGGCTGTTGAAAGTGTCCCACTGCTCCTGCCAGCCCTGCATGCCCGCCTCGGCCTCCTCGAGGTGGGCGGTGGCTTCCTCGGCCGCGGCCAGGGTCAGCTCCTGCTCGGGTTCGAGCATCGCCAGCTCTTCACCCAAGGTCGCCAGCAGAGTGCGGTCGTGCCCCAGGTGAGACTCGGTCTCCAGGCGGGTACGCTCGGCCTCCTTGAGGTCATCCTGCAATTGGCGCAGGCGTTGCTGGCCATGCTGGATGCTCTGCTCGACCCGGGCGATGTCGCCTGCGACCGAATAGAACCGGCCCTGAACCTGATTGAAACGCTCGGACAGCTCATGATGGCCATCACGCAGGCGCTCGATGCTTGCATCGGCATTGCGCTGCTCGGCCACCAGGGCCTCGAAGGCCACCTCCTGGTCGCCGATGACGGCCTCGCGCTGGCGCACACGCTCGTCCAGGTCTCGCCAACGCAGCGCCGACAGGCGCGCCTTGAGCTGGCGCTCCTGGGCTTTGTATTCGCGGTACTTCTCGGCGGCCTGGGCCTGGCGGTGCAGGCGCTCGAGCTGGCGCTCCAGCTCTTCGCGCAGGTCGGTCAAGCGGGCGAGGTTTTCCTGGGTGCGGCGGATACGGTTCTCGGTCTCGCGGCGGCGCTCCTTGTACTTGGAGATACCCGCGGCTTCCTCGATGAAATTGCGCAGCTCCTCAGGCTTGGCTTCGATCAGCTTGGAAATCATGCCCTGTTCGATGATCGAATAGCTGCGCGGCCCCAGGCCTGTACCGAGGAAGATGTCGGTAATGTCACGACGCCGGCACTTGGTGCCGTTGAGGTAGTAGGTGTTCTGCCCGTCGCGGGTGACCTTGCGGCGGATGGAAATTTCGGCGTAGGCGGCATATTCGCCAATCAGCGTGGTTTCGCTGTTGTCGAATACCAGCTCGATGCTGGCCTGGCTGACGGGCTTGCGACCGGATGAGCCGTTGAAGATGACGTCGGTCATCGACTCGCCACGCAGGTTCTTGGCCGAACTCTCGCCCATCACCCAGCGCACCGCGTCGATGATGTTGGATTTGCCGCAGCCGTTGGGCCCCACCACGGCAGCCATGTTGCTGGGGAAGTTGACCGTGGTCGGGTCGACGAACGACTTGAACCCGGCCAGGCGAATGCACTTCAGGCGCATCGATCAGATCCGTGCCAGTGCCGCCAGCACCAGCTCGCAACTGCGCTGGCTATAGGCGACCAGCACTTCGCGGATGCGCACCTGGTCACGGGCGACCACGGCTTCGAGCAGCCGGGCGAACAGCTCCAGGTAGTCGACCATGTTGGCCTGGCGCTGGTCCAGGGCCAGGTAGTAGGCGCGGCTCATGGCCGGCTGCAGGTTCTCGACGGTTTCCTGCAGGTAGGGGTTGTCGGCGAACGGATAGGCTGCGCGCATCACGGCGAAGCTGTCGGCGACGAAGGCCTCGATGTCCTGCCGGGCATGAGCCTGCTGCAAGCGCTGCTGGATCTCCAGGAACGGCTCGAGATCAGCTTCACTGCGCCAGTGCCTGGCCACCGCATTGCCCAACAGGATGTAGAACTCGCCCATCAGGGCGCACAGGCTGCGCACGCCACGTTCGTCCAGCTCGGTGACGTGGGCGCCACGGCGCGGCAGGATGGCGATCAAGTGCCGGCGTTCGAGGATCAACAGCGCCTCGCGCACCGAACCACGGCTGACATTGAGCGCCTGGGTGACCTTCTGCTCCTGGATGCGTTCGCCCGGCTTGAGTTCGCCGCGAATGATCCGCTCGGCCAGGTAATGGGCAATCTGCTCGGAGAGGCTGTCCGGCGCCTTGAACGTCATGGTTTTCCTTCAGAATCTTTGAACGGGGCACAAGGTGGCGATTGTAGCGTAATTGCCTGCCCGCCGCGCAGCGGATCGACGCGCTTTATTCGACCTGCGGGGCCCGCCTGGACGCTGGCAGGCACTATGCTTGGAACAGGACGATCACTGCCGTCGGGCAGGGCCGCAGGCAAATTCTTGACCTTTGAGTCAGAAAATTATTGACCAAAAGGTCAGCCGTTGCTTAGAGTCCGCCCGAACAACAATAAAACCATTGCGAGGCCTTCCCCGTGATCCAGTTTCTCGTCAACCAGGAGCTGCGTAGTGAGCACGCCCTGGACCCGAACATGACGGTGCTGCAATACCTGCGTGAGCACCTGGGCAAACCCGGCACCAAGGAAGGCTGCGCCAGTGGCGACTGTGGTGCCTGCACCGTGGTGGTGGGCGAGCTGGCCCAGGACGACCAGGGCCGCGACACCCTGCGCTACCGCAGCCTCAACTCGTGCCTGACCTTCGTTTCGGCCTTGCACGGCAAGCAATTGATCAGCGTCGAAGGCCTCAAGCATCAAGGCGAGCTGCACAGCGTGCAACAGGCCATGGCCGATTGCCATGGTTCGCAGTGCGGCTTCTGCACCCCTGGTTTCGTCATGTCCCTGTTCGCCCTGCAGAAGAACAGCGATGGCCACGACCTGCACCAAGCCCAGGAAGCCCTGGCCGGAAACCTGTGCCGCTGCACCGGCTACCGCCCGATCCTCGCCGCCGCCGAGCAGAGCTGCGCCCGCCCCTGCCGCGACCAGTTCGACGAACAGCAGGCCCAGACCATCGCGCGACTGAAGGCGATCATCCCGACCGAGACCGGCGAGCTCAACAGTGGCGACAAACGCTGCCTGGTCCCGCTGACCGTGGCCGACCTTGCCGACCTGTACAGCTCGCACCCCGAGGCGCGCCTGCTGGCCGGCGGCACCGACCTGGCCCTGGAGGTCACCCAGTTCCACAAGGCCCTGCCGGTGATGATCTATGTCGGCCACGTGGCCGAGCTCAAGCGCATCGAGAAGACCGCGACCCACCTGGAGATCGGCGCCGCCACGCCGCTGACCGACTGCTACACCGCACTCAACGAGGAATATCCGGATTTCGGCGCGCTGCTGCACCGCTTCGCCTCGTTGCAGATCCGCAACCAGGGCACCCTGGGCGGCAACATCGGCAACGCCTCGCCGATCGGCGACTCGCCACCCCTGCTGATCGCCCTCGATGCCCAGGTGGTGCTGCGCCAGGGCGAACACCAACGCACCCTGGCGCTGGAGGACTACTTCATCGATTACCGCATCACCGCCCGCCAGGACAGCGAGTTCATCGAGAAGATCATCGTGCCGCGTGCCAGCGATGCCTGGGCGTTCCGCGCCTACAAGGTGTCCAAGCGCCTGGACGACGATATCTCGGCGGTATGCGCCGCATTCAATTTGCGCATCGAGGATGGCGTGGTCAGCGACGCACGTATCGCCTTCGGCGGCATGGCGGCCATCCCCAAGCGTGCCCGTGCCTGCGAGGCCGCCCTGGTCGGCAAACCATGGAACCAGGCCAGTATCGAACGGGCCTGCCAGGCCCTGGGCGAGGACTTCACCCCGCTCACCGACTTCCGCGCCAGCCGCGAGTACCGCCTGCTGACGGCGCAGAACCTGCTGCGCAAATACTTCATCGAACTGCAATCGCCGCACATCGAGACTCGGGTGACCGCATATGTCTAACCATCACGCAGCCAAGAGCCAGGCCGAGATGGCCGAACTGTTCAGCCAGGACCTGACCACCGGAGTCGGTCGCAGCATCAAGCACGACAGTGCGGACAAGCATGTGTCCGGCGAAGCGGTGTACATCGACGACCGCCTGGAATTCCCCAACCAGCTGCACGTCTATGCGCGCACCGCCGACCGCGCCCATGCGCGCATCCTGCGCATCGACACCAGCCCGTGCTATGCCTTCGAGGGTGTACGCATCGCCATCACCCACGAAGACATCCCCGGGCTCAAGGACATCGGCCCGGTGGTCGCCGGTGACCCGCTGCTGGCCATCGACAAGGTCGAATACTTCGGCCAGCCGGTGGTCGCCGTGGCCGCGCGCGACCTGGACACCGCTCGCCGCGCGGCGATGGCAGCGACTATCGAGTACGAGGACCTGGAGCCGGTACTGGATGTGGTCGAAGCCCTGCGCAAGAAGCACTTCGTGCTCGACAGCCACACCCACCAGCGTGGCGATTCCAACGCGGCCCTGGCCAGCGCCCCGCACCGCCTGCAAGGCACCTTGCACATCGGCGGCCAGGAGCACTTCTACCTGGAAACCCAGATCTCTTCGGTGATGCCTACCGAAGATGGCGGCATGATCGTCTTCTGCTCGACCCAGAACCCCACCGAAGTACAGAAACTGGTGGCCGAGGTGCTGGACGTGCCGATGAACAAGATCGTCGTGGACATGCGCCGCATGGGCGGCGGCTTCGGCGGCAAGGAGACCCAGGCGGCCAGCCCGGCCTGCCTGTGCGCGGTGATCGCGCGCCTGACCGGCCAGCCGACCAAGATGCGCCTGCCGCGTGTCGAAGACATGATGATGACCGGCAAGCGCCACCCGTTCTACGTCGAGTACGACGTCGGCTTCGACGACACCGGCCGCCTGCATGGCATCAACCTGGACCTGGCCGGCAACTGCGGCTACTCGCCGGATCTCTCCGGCTCGATCGTCGACCGCGCCATGTTCCACTCCGACAACGCCTACTACCTGGGCGATGCCACGGTGCATGGCCACCGCTGCAAGACCAACACCGCCTCCAATACCGCCTACCGTGGTTTCGGCGGCCCCCAGGGGATGGTCGCCATCGAGCAGGTGATGGACCACATCGCCCGTCACCTGGCGCTCGACCCGCTGGCGGTGCGCAAGGCCAACTACTACGGCAAGACCGAGCGCAACGTCACCCACTACTACCAGACCGTCGAGCACAACATGCTCGAGGAAATGACCGCCGAGCTCGAGGCCAGCGCCGACTACGCCGAACGCCGCGAGTCGATCCGCCGCTTCAACGAGCACAGCCCCGTGCTCAAGAAAGGCCTGGCGCTGACACCGGTGAAGTTCGGCATCTCGTTCACCGCCACCTTCCTCAACCAGGCCGGTGCGCTGATCCACATCTACACCGATGGCAGCATCCACCTGAACCACGGCGGCACCGAGATGGGCCAGGGCCTGAACACCAAGGTTGCCCAGGTGGTGGCGCAGGTGTTCCAGGTCGATTTCGAGCGCATCCAGATCACCGCTACCAACACCGACAAGGTCCCCAACACCTCGCCTACCGCGGCCTCCAGCGGCGCCGACCTGAACGGCAAGGCGGCCCAGAACGCCGCCGAGATCCTCAAGAAGCGCCTGACCGAGTTCGCTGCCCGTCACTACAAGGTCACCGAGGAAGACGTGGAGTTCCGCAACGGCCATGTGCGCGTGCGCGACCAGATCGTCAGCTTCGAGCAACTGGTGCAACAGGCCTATTTCGCCCAGGTGTCGTTGTCGAGCACTGGCTTCTACCGCACGCCGAAGATCTACTACGACCGCGACCAGGCGCGGGGCCGGCCATTCTACTACTTCGCCTTCGGCGCAGCCTGCGTCGAGGTGATCGTCGACACCCTGACCGGCGAATACAAGATGCTGCGCGCCGACATCCTGCACGATGTAGGCGCCTCGCTGAACCCAGCCATCGACATCGGCCAGGTCGAGGGCGGCTTCATCCAGGGCATGGGCTGGCTGACCACCGAGGAACTGGTGTGGAACGCCAAGGGCAAGCTGATGACCAATGGCCCGGCCAGCTACAAGATCCCGGCCGTGGCCGACATGCCGCTGGACCTGCGAGTCAAGCTGGTGGAGAACCGCAAGAACCCGGAAGACACCGTATTCCACTCCAAGGCCGTGGGTGAGCCGCCGTTCATGCTCGGCATCGCCGCCTGGTGCGCGATCAAGGACGCCGTGGCAAGCATCGCCGACTACCGCGTGCAACCGCAGGTCGACGCACCGGCGACGCCTGAGCGAGTGCTGTGGGGCTGCGAGCAGATGCGCAAGGCGGTGGCCAAGCAGCAGGTTGTCGAGCAGGAACTGGAACCTTTGACACATTGATCCTGTAGGAGCGGCCTTGTGCCGCGAAAGGGCTGCGCAGCAGCCCCCATCTTCGTTGTTGCCCAGATCCTGGGGCCGCTACGCGCCCCTTTCGCGGCACAAGGCTCCTACAGAGAAACGTGTCGTCTTTTTGAGAGGTTGCATCATGCACCAATGGATCAACGCCCTCGCCGATCACCAGGCCCGCGGCGAAGCCTGTGTCCTGGTGACCATCATCGAGGAGCGTGGCTCCACGCCACGCAACGCTGGCTCCAAGATGGTCGTCAGCGCCACCGGTCTGTTCGACACCATCGGCGGTGGCCACCTGGAGTACAAGGCCCTGCACATCGCCCGGCAGATGCTCCAGGAGCAACGCACCACCCCGCACCTGGAGCGCTTCAGCCTGGGCGCGAGCCTGGGCCAGTGCTGCGGCGGCGTCACCGTGCTGCTGTTCGAACCGATGGCCGCCGTGCAGGCACAGATCGCCGTGTTCGGCGCGGGCCATGTCGGCCGTGCTCTGGTACCCTTGCTCGCCGCGCTGCCCTGCCGGGTACGCTGGATCGACTCGCGCGAACAGGAGTTCCCCGAGGCCATTCCCGACGGCGTGACCAAGGTCGTCAGCGAGGAGCCGGTCGACGAGGTGGCCGAGCTGCCGGCGGGCAGCTACTGCATCGTCATGACCCATAACCACCAGCTGGACCTGGAGCTGACCGCAGCCATCCTCAAACGCAATGATTTCACCTGGTTCGGCCTGATCGGCTCGAAGACCAAGCGAGTCAAGTTCGAACACCGCCTGCGCGAGCGCGGCTACGACGACGCCGTGGTGGCGCGGATGCGCTGCCCGATGGGCCTGGCCGAGGTCAAGGGCAAGCTGCCGATCGAGATCGCAGTGTCCATCGCCGGGGAAATCATCGCCACCTACAACGCCTGCTTCGGCCAGCACGACGCTGCCGCCAATTCAGGCCCGATCGCCCAATTGCTGCCGCCCTCCCGGCGCAGCCAAGCCAATTGACGAGACCGTTATGAGCGCAACCCGCAAAGCCTACCGAGCCGCCATCCTGCACAGCATCGCCGACCCGGCCGAGGTGGGCCTCGACGCTTCCCACGAATATTACGAAGACGGCCTGCTGGTGGTCGAAGATGGGCGCATCAGCGCACTGGGCCATGCCAGCGAGTTGCTGCCTACCCTGGGTGCCGGCGTGGAGGTGGTGCACCACCAGGATGCCCTGATCACCCCAGGCTTCATCGACACCCACATCCACTTCCCGCAGACCGGCATGATCGGTTCCTATGGCGAACAGCTGCTGGACTGGTTGAACACCTATACCTTCCCTTGCGAAAAGCAATTCGCCGACAAGGCCCACGCCGACAAGGTGGCAGGCATCTTCCTGAAAGAACTGCTGCGCAACGGCACCACCACGGCGCTGGTGTTCGGCAGCGTCCACCCCGAGTCGGTCGATGCCTTGTTCGAGGAGGCCCAGCGCCTGGACCTGCGCCTGATCGCCGGCAAGGTGATGATGGACCGCAATGCCCCCGACTACCTGACCGACACGGCCGAGTCCAGCTATACCGAAAGCAAGGCCTTGATCGAACGCTGGCACGGCAAGGGCCGCTTGCACTATGCCGTGACGCCACGTTTCGCCCCGACCAGCACACCGGAACAGCTGAGCCTCGCCGGCCAGTTGCTCAAGGAATACCCCGGGCTGTACATGCACACCCACCTGTCGGAGAACCTCAAGGAAATCGAGTGGGTCAAGGCACTGTTCCCGGAGCGCAGCGGCTACCTGGACGTGTACGATCACTACGAGCTGCTGGGCGAGCGCTCGGTGTTCGCCCATGGCGTGCACCTGTGCGATGAAGAGTGCCAGCGCCTGGCCGACACCGGTTCGGCGGTCGCCTTCTGCCCGACCTCCAACCTGTTCCTGGGCAGCGGCCTGTTCAACCTGCCCCAGGCGGAGCGGTTCAAGGTCAATGTCGGTCTGGGAACCGACGTCGGTGCCGGCACCAGCTTCTCACTGCTCAATACCCTGAACGAAGCCTACAAAGTCATGCAGCTGCAAGGCGCGCGCCTGCACCCATACAAGTCCCTGTACCTGGCCACCCTGGGCGGCGCCCGTGCCCTGCGCCTGGACGACCGTATCGGCAGCCTGCGCCCAGGCAACGACGCCGACTTCGTGGTGCTGGACTACAAGGCCACCCCGCTGCTGGACTACCGCATCCAGCAGTCCAACAGCATCGAGGAGACCTTGTTCGTGCTCACCACCCTGGGCGACGACCGCACCGTGCGTGAAACCTATGCGGCGGGGCGTTTGGTACACCAGCGCTGAGGCTCAGAAATCGACTAGCCGCTGCACTGCGACCTGACCGACATGGGGGCCAGCCTCCAGACGCAGGGTCGCGGTAAGCCTTACCAACTGACCGCCTGCCAATGCCTGGCGCAGGGACTGTGCCGGGCTTGCGGGCAAATTGGCAAGCCAAGACTCGATCCAGCTGCTGGACAACACGGCCCGCCCCTGCTCGAAAGCCATATCGATCCAGGCCTGGTCGCTGACCTGCGATGCGATCAGGTAGACCCTTCCCGTCGATGGCTGATGGTATTGAATGATTCCTCCTACCCGGTACTGTTGCACCAACCCATAACGTCCCAGCAAGTCGTCGATCGCATTGACGGCATGAGAACGCAGGCGCGTACCGCGCACGGCGGCCAATAGGTTGGCGGTGTAGTCATCCATCGCTCGCAGGTAATAGACCGTCGGACTGCTACCTATCGCTTCGACCGGCAATGCCAGGCGCCAAGAGCTGGCGCTATCCAGGCCAATCGGTTGTTGCCGGGCAAGCAACAGGAAAGGGTCGGCCAATTCGCCCAGGCTTCGACTATCGCGCAACCACAGATTCAGCACATGCTCCAGATGCAGCAACCTTGCATACTCGCTACCCTGGGCTCTGTCCAGTATCGCTCTAGCTGCATTTTGCGCGCTTTGCCGGGTAAAGCCGGGTCGCGCCCTGATTATCAAGCTGTCCAGTTGCATGGAAAACAAGGTACGCCGTACAGACCAACCTTCCGGACCTCGGACCAATAACCAGGGCTGCTCACCGAAGCGTTCACGAACACAGCGTTCCAGATCATCGAAGGTCAATGGTGACGGCAACGCCTGCGAGCGCGAGAGCAGTATCCGGCTAGAGGTCTGCGTGGGATACACCGGCAACCAACCGCCCTGGATACCCACACCGTGAACCAGCCCATCGCTTCCCATCCCATATAAACCGGAACTGCGAAGCAGCTCTCGGTCCGAACCTTGCAAAGGACGAACTGCTTCCCGCCAAGTACTTACCTGCAATGGTTGAAGGGCAGCGCCCGGGGATATCCTGACAGATTGCCAGACCAACTCGGCGCGTTGCGCCCCCTCGATATGCAGGCCACCGAGCAATGGCCGCAGCAAACCTTGCCGGCGCGCCGAGCGCAGGGCTGTTGCCAAGGCGGGATCAACAAGCCGCGAGAGCAGCACGTCGAGCCATCCATCTCCCAACAGCACCAGGTTGTCCATGGTCTGAAGCGAAACCGCACCCATCACTTCATGCTGGACCAGCACATAGATTTCACGTCGCCCGGGCTTGACAAATAGCACCACACAGCGACGGTGAATGCCGTGACGGAACAGCACCCGGTAACCGCGATCGCTAATGACATTGGTGAGTATTTCGGCCAACGAATGACTGACGTTGCCTTCAACTGCAGCGCGTACGGCGACTTGTTCGGTGCTGTTCAGTGTCCAGCGCAACTGCACGAAGGACGCACGAGCATCCTGGATTGCCACCACCGGGTTCAGCGCGGCGACCTCCTGTACGACCAGATGAAGCAGCGGGTCGGAGGTCGCTGTGTCGAGCCATTGCTCAAGCGCATGCAGCCGCACCTGTGTCAGGCCTGGAGCAGTATCTGCATTACGGTAGATCGCTTCGCCCAATGACCAGAGGCTTTCATCAGCCATGCCGGGGAACTGACTTTGCAGCCGACGGAAAAACGTCTCGCCATAACCGCCCATCACCTGCGCCGGCTCTATTGCAGTGTTGCCAAGCGTGACGCGAACAGGCCCCATGCCCTGCTCGATCAGCTCATCCAGCTCACTCAACCGCGTCGGCATTCGTCCCGCGGGAACCACGTATCGAACATGCCCTTCGACAAAGCCTGGCAAGAGTGGGTAATACTCGCCTGAGATCCGCACGCCAGAACGCGGGACCGTCTCGGCGCCGAATGTCACAGAGACTTCCCCGCCGTAGGCGTGAACCGCCACGGTATCACCATCCCCGATTTGCCAGCGTACGGCCTGCCAACGTTGGGGGATGGGAGCCTGTGTTCCTGACGTACCCTGGCCACGCAAGTAAGCACGGGACCAAGCGGGTGCTGTTGTGTCTTGCAGGTAGGCATAGGCGAACTCGACCGCGCGGGCATCGGTCGGAAACTCATAGTCCCGCAGGATACGTCGGCCTCGCCTGATAGCCGTGGGCCGGGTCGTGCCGGCGAAACGTGGGTGCCGGCTCACTGGCCCCCAACTGGCGAAGACCTGCTCGGCATCGGTGATTTGGCCGCCACCGCCGCGCAGACCGACATCCGCATGCACAACCCAGCGCTCGCCATCGACCCTCACTGGCATATCGTAATGGCGCGTGGCCGTGGTTTCCAGGCGCAGCGTGTGCTCTCCCTTGCGACGATACACTGCATAGGCATGACCATCCTGCCAGATGTACTTCTTGCCATCGAGGAGCCAGGTCCCGCTGTCACGCCCCCTCAATGGCACCACGCGATCGAACTTGATTTTTGCCTCGTACCCTTTGAAAGGATCCATGGCAATGCGTCGCCTGGCCTGTACACGCAACGCCCTACGCAGGCTCGCCACGCTTGAACCGGCCGGAATGACGGTCAGCATGATATCGAGCAGCCCACCGAGCACGCTGAGAATGCCCATGCCGATAGTATCGACCTTTCTCGCACGCCAGCCGTCACCGATGGCCAAGGCGCCGTAGTAGACATCCTGCAGTACGATGGGCAGGTTCACACCGGGTACGATGGCCAACGCCGCACGCAGGTAGCCCAAGTGGCGGTGATGCGCTTGGATGTCGCTTTTTTGCCGGATGCCATACTGGCTGCGCCCCTGGCGCCTCGCTTGATTGATCAGATGATTGCTGCGCTCGGCCACTTGCAGGTGGATCAGCGTTTTAGTCAATGATAAAGGTGCACTCAGGTAGCCTCTATAACGACGAAGGGCCGCCTGACGAAAATAGCTCAGCAGTTTTTCCGGTTCGTCGCTGGAGCGATGCGCCACGTACTCCGCCACCGCAGGCTCTACTTCGATCAACCAACGTAGATGCTCAAGTGCATCGTCCAGTTGCTCGCGCTCGATCAGTCGATGAGCGTGAGGGGCGCCAGGCAGGTACAAGATGGTACGCCCTCCCGCCGTATCGACCAGCGCACCTGCTCCCTCGATGTTGCGTCCGAGTTCCTCCGTACTGGTAATGACCAGCCAATGCACCCGGAGCCCGGCCTCGCTCAAGGCCTTTGCGCTAGACGACTGGGCTGCGGCATTAAGCATCTCCGCCCCTTTTTCGGACAGATTGCCACGCCATCGCCATGCCTGACCCAGCAATTTCAACTCTTGGCTATAGGGCTCGACCAGCAGCTCGGCATGCTGCTCATTGGCCAGGTCGAATATTGCTCGGACCTTCGTTTCGTATCGCTGGAGTGGATCGAGCTCAACCAGTACATCCGACAGGTAGCTAGACGTAATCCCATCGACTTGCAGGTTGGCCATGGCCAGACGCTCTACCTCCGAGGGCTCGCTGGAGTCGAACCCTTCGCATGCCAGCTTTTCGAGGGTGACCGACTCCCACTTCTCGCTCGGCACCCACTTCATGGCCTCCCCTGGCCGGTGTCCTACGGCCCCGTATCCTGGTGCAGGTTCCAGGACGCTGCCCTGGCCAAACCACTGATAGGTGACGCTGACAGGCCTCTCCAGCAACACGGTGTCCGCAGTCAAGGTGATGCCCTTGTCGGTCTTCAACCTCGCGATCAAAAGAGCTGCAGCAAACACGGGAAATGTCGGAAGTTGAGCTTTCAACCATCGCTCCAGGCTATCCGCCTGAAGGTGATAGTCCACCAAGTGTTCGGCATAGGCCCTGCGCTCGGCATCACTACGCACCAACATCCATTTGGGCAGTATCTCCATTATGGCTTGCCCTTGCCATTGGCGCTCCGCTGCAGTCATGGCCGCCTGGCGGCAGCTGTCCACAGGAATTGCCAAGGCCGCCCGGGCCAGGTCCAACCGATACTGGGCGCTTTGTTTCTTCGAAAGAAGCTCCCCTCGGACCAGCTCGTCGGAGTTCAAATCCAGCCTCGCCATCCAAAATGTGAACAGGTCGCGTACCAAACCAGGCAAACCTTCACTATTGGGTATGAACGTCAGTTGGGCGCTTGCATGCGAAATGAGCGTGGAAACAGCGAAGCCACCTATAGCCAATGTGGCGCCGAGCCGTTCACGCAGCACCTCAAGACTCTCGAGATAAATCATCCCACCGCTTTCGCCATGTACCCAGAGCACGATCGGCGCGTCATGCAAGCCCGCCTGCCGGTCAGTGGCCCGAGCCATGATCCAGATGCCAGGCAACACCTGCCCATCAGCGCATACCGACAACCACTGCACCGTCTCCTCTTGACTCTGCAGAAACAACCAAGCATGAACCTGAGCAGGCAGGCGGCGTTCTTCGGCCAGCAGGCTCGCCTCGCTTTTCATGGCTTGTTGAATGTGACAGGAAAACGTCTCGATGCGGTGTGTCCAGTTTTCCGGAGTTTCCCTCAATCCGTCCTGCAACTGCCGCCAGGAGTCGTGTCGTTGGGTCAAGGCCGCATTCCAAGCGGCCATTGCGCTTTTCGAGGGTGGTGTTTCGCCAAAGCGTTCGAGCAGATCACGCAGATAACGAAAACGATGGTTTTTACATAGCTGCCATGGATAAGTGGCAGGCAGGCTACCCAACGCGAGCAGATCGACATGATCACGCGCCTGCTGCTTCATCGCATAATCAACGACCTTGCGCCATGTCGCCGGGTCATTCGCGATCAGCGTGGCGTAGTTGGTGAAATCATCAGGAAGGGCATTCGCCCAATCCTTATCGCTGGCCGATTGGGCGCGCAACGCTTTGTGCAGTTGGTTGAGCCAGAGGATGGGCGCCTGGGCATTCACAAGCCCTGCATTCACGCAGGATCGGGCATAAGCGGATGCTTCGTCGTGGTGTGCTTGCCCGTGAGCAATCGGCAACACATCAAGCAGGTCGTCCAATGATTTCATGTGGTGGCTCCTGTGTTAGAGCCACGAATCGTCCCTTAGGGTGACCATGAAATTGCGGTAGATCTTTGGCACCGCTCAACCTATAGCAAGTATACGGCGCTCTTCCAGATCAGGCGGGGCGACGCTCGAAAATACTCCACAGGGTAGTGGCCAGGCCCCACGCGCCCAAGCCAGCCAGTAGCTGGAGTGTCTAGACACCTGAGTGGCCGATCGACGAAAAAACCGGCAAACGATCAACCCTTGACCGAGGCCTTGGGCTTTTTCAGCAAATGCGAGAATACCGCGTGCAGGTCGTCCGAGGCGCCTTCCTCATCCAGGTTGAGCTTGGTGTCGATGTGGTCCATGTGGTGCATCATCAGGCTCACCGCCAGTTCGCCGTCGCGGGCCTCGATGGCATCGATCAGTTGCATGTGCTCGTCATAGGAGCAGTGCGAGCGGTTGCCGCTCTCGTACTGGGCGATGATCAGTGAGGTCTGGGACACCAGGCTGCGCTGGAAGCTGATCAAGGGTGCATTGCCCGCGGCTTCCGCCAGCTTGAGGTGGAACTCGCCCGAAAGCCGGATCCCGGCGCCTCGATCACCGCGGGAGAAGCTGTCGCGCTCCTCTCGGACCATCTGGCGCAGCTCGTTCAGTTGCTCGATGGTGGCATGCTGCACCGCAAGCTCGGTGATGGCGCGCTCGACCATGCGACGGGAAAAGAACACCTGGCGTGCCTCCTCCACCGTGGGGCTGGCCACGACCGCACCACGGTTGGGCCGCAGCAGCACGACGCTTTCATGGGCCAGGCGCGACAGGGCGCGGCGGATAATGGTGCGGCTGACGCCGAAGATTTCGCCCAGCGCTTCCTCGCTCAACTTGGTGCCCGGAGCCAGTCGCTGCTCGAGGATCGCCTCGAAAATATGCGCATAGACGATATCGTCCTGGGTACCGCTGCGGCCGGCCTTGCCATTGCGCGCAGGTTTCTTCAGAGGTTGCAGCTGTTCGTTCATGGGCTCTCGAGCACGAGGATCCGCCAGTCGGGACCTTGACTGTAATACCCGTCAGAGGGTGGCTGGCAAGTCCTGGAAAGAAAAAAGGGATCAAGGTATCGGCCTATTGTACACAGGCATACCGGTTTCTGCAGGTGGCCTTCGCCATATAGCCACTATGCGTCGTATTTCGCCCACAAAAGATAAAACATTATTTGCATTATTTGTACACAAACGCATAATCCTGCGAGCAACTTCTTGACCCGAAAGTCAACAAACGGTCGGACGTCTGCCAAATCCCCTCGCGGAGCCGCCCAAGTGCATGGCGCAGGACCAGGCTCCGAAACAACAAGAAAGACTTGAGGAGTACTCGCTGTGGAAAGCCGCAAATCCGAAGCCCCTACGCTGGATCTCGCTCCACCGCTCGAAACGAGCTGGCTGGAACGGATTTTCAAACTCAAGCGACATGGCAGCACCGTCAGGACCGAGCTGATCGCCGGGGTGACCACCTTCATCACCATGGCCTACATCATCTTCGTCAATCCCAACATCATGGCCGACGCCGGTATCGACCACGGTGCAGCGTTCGTCGCCACCTGCATCGCCGCAGCCCTTGGCTGCCTGCTGATGGGCCTGTACGCCAACTGGCCGGTTGGCCTGGCCCCGGGCATGGGGCTCAATGCGTTCTTCACCTATACCGTGGTCGGTACCATGGGCTACACCTGGGAGGCGGCGCTGGGCGCGGTATTCGTCTCCGGCGTACTGTTCATGCTGCTGACGCTTTCGCGGGTACGCGAATGGCTGCTCAACAGCATTCCCGTGAGCCTGCGCCATGCCATGGGTGCTGGCGTCGGGCTGTTCCTCGGCCTGATCGGCCTCAAGACCGCGGGTATCGTCGTCGACAGCCCGGCCACGCTGATCAAGCTCGGTTCGCTGCATGAGCCAGGCCCGCTGCTGGCGGCGGTGTGCTTCCTGATGATCGCCGTGCTCAGCTACCACCGGGTATTCGGCGCCATCCTGATCAGCATCATCGCCGTGACCCTGGCGGGTTGGGGCCTGGGGCTGGTGCAATACGGCGGGGTGTTCTCGCTGCCTCCGAGCCTGGCGCCGACCTGGATGGCCATGGACGTTGCCGGGGTGTTCAACGTCAGCATGATCAGCGTGGTGCTGGCGTTCCTCTTCGTGCATATGTTCGACACCGCCGGCACCTTGATGGGCGTGGCCCAGCGGGCTGGCCTGGTGGCTGACGACGGGCGCATCGAAAACCTGTCGCGCGCATTGAAGGCGGACAGTGCCTCGAGTGTGTTCGGTGCTGCGGTGGGGGTTCCGCCGGTGACGAGCTACGTGGAAAGTGCCGCAGGGGTTGCCGCCGGTGGCCGGACGGGCCTGACCGCTGTCGTGGTTGGCCTGCTGTTCGTCGCGGCCATGTTCTTTGCACCGCTGGCGGGGATGATCCCAGCGTATGCCACGGCGGGGGCGCTGATCTATGTAGCGATGCTGATGATGGGGAGCATGGCGCATATTCACTGGGACGAGGCGACCGATGCGATTCCGGCGATCGTGACTGTGATCATGATGCCGTTGACGTTCTCGGTGGCGGATGGGATTGCCCTGGGCTTTATCAGCTATGTGGCGCTCAAGGCGGGGACCGGGAAGTTCAAGGAGATTTCCGCTAGCTTGTGGGTGCTGTGCGTGATCTTTATTGCCAAGTTTGTGTTTCTTTGAGGCTTGGGCTTGAGCTTGGGCTTGGGCTTGGGCTTGGGCTTGGGCTTGGGCTTGGGCTTGGGCTTGGGCTTGGGCTTATAGAAAGTGTAAATATTCATTTGCGGCGGTGGCGCCACTGGCGCTTTTCGCCTTTACGGCGACCTACTTTTGCTCTTGGGCAAAAGTAGGCAAAAACCGCTGGCTCCTGCATCCGGCCCCGGCGCTGCGCGCCGGGGTTCCCTCGCTTCGGCATTGCTCCCAGCGGGGCGCGGCAAAGGGCCATCCATGGCCCTGCGCCGCTTGCCAGGCATCCATGCCTGGCACCCACCTCCGCAATGCCTACGCTCGGCCTCCTGACGTCGCGATTGACGGCGCCTGGGCTGTAGCGTAGGAAAAGCAAGAGCGAAAGCGGCGGTGGCGGCGAAAAATCATATTGATTGGTGGGCTTGTCCCGCGATAGCTCCAAGAGCCCACCGCCCCACTGAATATCCAAGACAAAAAAAAGCCCGCCAGTGTGAGAGCGGGCTAAGGACCTACGAAGATTCTTCTAGCGACCAACTAGCTTCCACGATAGGTCGAGTAACTGTACGGCGAGATCAGCAGCGGCACATGGTAGTGCTCCTGGTTCTGATCGATACCAAAGCGCAGCACGACAACATCCAGAAATGCGGTTTCAGGCAGTTTCACACCGCGAGCACGGTAGTAGTCGCCGGCGCTGAATTGCAGCTGGTACACCCCGGTACGGTAATCGTCACCCTGCAGCAACGGCGCGTCGACGCGGCCGTCGCTGTTGGTCAGGGCGGTGTTCACCAGCTCCAGCTGTTGGCCTTCGACACGGTACAGCTCGACCTTGATCGAGTTGCCCGGGCAGCCGTGAGCGGCATCCAGTACGTGTGTAGTCAAACGTCCCATTTGCTTGTCGCCTCTTGTCATATGCGTGGGCAAAAAATACACGGCAATCACCGCGCCAGGGGCCTGCGGTGTGCGGGAATGGAGCCATTAAGACATTTTCCCGAGAAATTGTACACAATTTTTTGAACACCTCTTGCACTACCCCCCTGCCCTGCTTGTAAATACACCAACGGCTGGAAAGACAGGCCCCGTGCCGACGACGTCGTCATTAGCTGACCGACCAGGCAGGTTTCTTGCAATACATTCTCAACCGACAAATGGGAAGAAATGCGGAAAAACAGGCTTACAAAAGATTTCAGAAGTTGTATACAATCACCCCATCCGGTGGTGCGACAACCCGACGCGGGCCGCCCACCCCACGCACCAACGAACAAGAAGGAAGACTGCAGTGAGCGCTGACTACCCTCGCGACCTGATCGGTTACGGCAACAACCCACCTCACCCGCAATGGCCGGGGAATGCACGCATCGCTCTGTCCTTCGTGCTCAACTATGAAGAAGGTGGCGAACGCAACGTCCTGCACGGTGACAAGGAGTCCGAAGCCTTCCTGTCCGAGATGGTTGCCGCCCAGCCCCTGCAAGGCGTGCGCAACATGAGCATGGAATCGCTCTATGAATACGGCAGCCGTGCCGGCGTATGGCGCTTGCTCAAGCTGTTCAAGGACACCGGCGTGCCGTTGACCATCTTCGCCGTCGCCATGGCCGCCCAACGCCACCCTGACGTGATCCGCGCCATGGTCGAAGCCGGTCATGAGATCTGCAGCCACGGCTACCGCTGGATCGACTACCAGTACATGGACGAGGCCCAGGAACGCGAGCACATGCTCGAGGCCATCCGCATCCTCACCGAACTCACCGGCGAACGCCCGCTGGGCTGGTACACCGGCCGCACCGGCCCGAACACCCGCCGCCTGGTGATGGAGGAAGGTGGCTTCCTCTACGACAGCGACACCTACGATGACGACCTGCCCTACTGGGAGCCGAACAACCCGACCGGCAAACCGCACCTGGTGATCCCGTACACCCTGGACACCAACGACATGCGCTTCACCCAGGTCCAGGGCTTCAACTGCGGCGAGCAGTTCTTCCAGTACCTCAAGGACGCCTTCGACGTGCTCTACGCAGAAGGCGCCGAAGCACCGAAGATGCTGTCGATCGGCCTGCACTGCCGCCTGGTCGGCCGCCCGGCCCGCCTGGCCGCACTCAAGCGCTTCATCGAATACGCCAAGAGCCACGACCAGGTCTGGTTCGCCCGTCGCGTCGACATCGCCCGCCACTGGCACGCCACCCACCCGTACAAGAACGAGAACGCCTGATGACCGCTTTCAAGACCCTCAAGCCATCGACCCTGGCCCGCGACGCCTTCGTCGAAGCCTTCGCCGACATCTACGAGCACTCGCCGTGGGTTGCCGAGAAAGCCTATGACCTGGGTCAGCTGGCTGAACTGGACGAGATCGAAGCGCTGCACCAGCGCATGAGCGACATCCTGCTCAGCGCCAGCTATGAAGACCAGCTGGCCCTGATCAACGCTCACCCGGACCTGGCAGGCAAGGCCGCCATCCAGGGCGAGCTGACCGAGTCGAGCACCAACGAACAGGCCGGCGCCGGTATCCACCAGTGCACCGCCGAAGAGTTCGCGCGCTTCACCGAACTCAACGACGCCTACAAGGCCAAGTTCCAATTCCCGTTCATCATGGCGGTCAAGGGCAGCAACCGGCACCAGATCCTCGCCTCCTTCGAAAAACGCATCCACAACGATGTCGATGCCGAATTCAAGGAAGCCCTGGCGCAGATCAACCTGATCGCGCTGTTCCGCCTGCTGCAGCTTTAAAAGACGGTGCGATGCCCGGCCCCGACTGCGCGATACATTCGCCCCGGGGCCGGCCCACCCCCAAACAGAACATAGAACAAAGAGATAACCGCATGCGCACTTTAGTGATCGAGCCCCTGACCAAAGAAGCCTTCGCCCCGTTCGGTGACGTGATCGAAACCGATGGCAGCGACCACTTCATGATCAACAACGGGTCGACCATGCGCTTCCACAAGCTCGCCACGGTCGAGACCGCCGAGCCCGAGGACAAAGCGATCATCAGCATCTTCCGCGCCGACGCTCTGGAGATGCCACTGACCGTACGCATGCTGGAACGCCATCCGCTGGGCAGCCAGGCTTTCATCCCGCTGCTCGGCAACCCCTTTCTGATCGTGGTCGCGCCAGTTGGCGATGCACCTGTATCAGGCTTGGTCCGAGCCTTCCGCAGTAATGGCAGGCAGGGCGTTAATTACCATCGCGGCGTCTGGCACCACCCGGTGCTGACGATCGAAAAGCGGGATGACTTCCTGGTGGTTGATCGCAGTGGTTCCGGCAACAACTGCGACGAGCATTACTTCACCGAGGAACAGATGCTGGTCCTCAATCCCCACCAATAAGAAAAGGTCGGTCATCCAGGGTTCGCCCGGGTCGTGACCGGCAAGAGGTAAATACTGTGGAAGCACACCTTCACGAATGGCTGAACCTGAGCATTCGCTGGGTTCACATGATCACCGGCATCGCCTGGATTGGTGCCTCGTTCTACTTCGTCTGGCTGGAAAACAACCTGAACCGGAGCAATCCGCGTGACGGGCTGTCGGGTGACCTTTGGGCCATCCACGGTGGTGGTATCTACCACCTCGAGAAGTACAAGCTGGCCCCGCCGAAGATGCCCGAGAACCTGCACTGGTTCAAATGGGAAGCCTACTTCACCTGGATGTCCGGTATCGCCCTGCTCTGCGTGGTGTTCTACTGGAACCCGACCCTCTACCTGCTGGCCCCTGGCAGCACCCTGAGCGGTGCCGAGGGCGTGGCCATCGGTATCGGCTCGCTGGTGGCAAGCTGGTTCATCTATGACTTCCTCTGCGATTCGCCCCTGGGCAAGCGCCCGGCCCTGCTCGGTGCCGTGCTGTTCGTCCTGATCATCGCTGCCTGCTTCGGCTTCAGCCTGGTATTCAGCGGCCGTGGTGCGTACCTGCATACCGGCGCGATCATCGGCACCATCATGGTCGGTAACGTGTTCCGCATCATCATGCCGGCCCAGCGCCAGCTGGTGGCGGCCATCGAAAAGAACGAAACCCCTGATCCGGTCCTGCCGGCCAAGGGCCTGCTGCGTTCGCGCCACAACAACTACTTCACCCTGCCGGTGCTGTTCATCATGATCAGCAACCACTTCCCGAGCACCTACGGCAGCCAGTACAACTGGCTGATCCTGGCCGGGATCGCAGTGGCTGCGGTATTGATCCGTCACTACTTCAACACCCGCCATGACAGCAACAAGTACGCCTGGACCCTGCCTGTCGGCGCCCTGGCGATGATCTGCCTGGCCTACGTGACCGGCCCCAAGCCGATGCCTACCGCACCTGAGCAAGCCGCGGCGAAGATCGAGTACCAGCCGCTGCCGGCGACCGCCATCGGTGGCAAGACCGCTGCCGAACAGCGCGCCGAAGAGGCCACCAAGGCCGCCGAGGCGCCTGCAGCACCGGCCGAGGCGCCAGCCCAGGCTACCGCCCAGGCCGCACCCGGTGGTTTCGAGAAGATCCACACCGTCATCCAGGAACGCTGCACCGTGTGCCACTCGGCCAAGCCGACCAGCCCGCTGTTCAGCGCCGCCCCTGCCGGCGTGATGTTCGACACCCCGCAACAGATCCAGGCCCAGGCCGCGCGCATCCAGGCGCAAGCCGTCGCCAGCCAGATCATGCCACTGGGCAACATCACCCAGATGACCCAGGAAGAACGCAACATGGTCGGTGCCTGGATCGCCAAGGGCGCTCCGGTCAACTGAGTTGCACGCTGTAACACACGTCAAGCTGTAAGTAGTACGTAGCTAGCATCGAGCTAGGGCTCCACAGGGGAAACCCCAGGCCTTCGGGCCTGCCCCTCCGGAGCCCGACGCTTGGATCCGAGAATAAAAACAAAACTCGAGGTGCTGCATGTCCGAGTCCCGCAAGGCGTACATCCCCGTTGCGCCCCCACGACAGCCTCTGCCCCTGTTCCAACTGATCCTGGTGGGCCTGCAACATGTATTGCTGATGTACGGAGGCGCGATCGCCGTGCCTTTGATCATTGGCCAGGCCGCCGGGCTGTCTCGTGAAGAAGTTGCCTTCCTGATCAACGCCGACCTGCTGGTCGCAGGCGTTGCCACCATGGTCCAATCGTTCGGTATCGGTCCCGTCGGCATTCGCATGCCGGTGATGATGGGGGCCAGCTTCGCTGCCGTCGGCAGCATGGTCGCCATGGCCGGCATGCCGGGCGTCGGCCTGCAGGGGATTTTCGGCGCGACCATCGCGGCCGGTTTCTTCGGCATGCTGATCGCGCCGTTCATGTCCAAGGTGGTGCGGTTCTTCCCGCCTCTGGTCACCGGCACCGTGATCACCTCGATCGGCCTGTCGTTGTTCCCGGTCGCGGTCAACTGGGCCGGTGGTGGCCATGAAGCCGATACCTTCGGCTCGCCCATCTACCTGCTGGTTGCCGGCCTGGTACTGGCAGTGATCCTGCTGATCAACCGTTTCATGCGTGGGTTCTGGGTCAATGTCTCGGTACTGGTAGGCATGGGCCTGGGCTACATCCTGGCCGGCTCCATCGGCATGGTCGACCTGTCCGGCCTGTCCGAGGCACCGTGGGTGCAAGTGGTCACTCCACTGCACTTCGGCATGCCGACCTTCAGCCTGGCACCGATCCTGTCCATGTGTCTGGTGGTGGTGATCATCTTCGTGGAATCCACCGGCATGTTCCTCGCCCTGGGCAAGGTCACCGACCGTGAAGTCACCCCTGGCATGCTGCGGCGCGGCCTGATGTGCGACGCGGGGGCGTCGTTCGTCGCCGGCTTCTTCAATACCTTCACCCACTCCTCCTTCGCCCAGAACATCGGCCTGGTGCAGATGACTGGGGTGCGCTGCCGCTATGTCACCATCGTGGCCGGCGCCCTGTTGATCCTCCTCAGCCTGCTGCCGAAGGCGGCCTTCCTGATTGCCTCGATCCCACCTGCGGTACTGGGCGGCGCGTCCATCGCCATGTTCGGCATGGTCACTGCCACGGGCATCAAGATCCTCCAGGAAGCGGACATCTCCGACCGTCGCAACCAGCTGCTGGTCGCGGTCAGCGTCGGCTTCGGCCTGATCCCTGTGGTCCGTCCGGAGTTCTTCGCCCAGATGCCCCAGTGGATGGAACCCATCACCCACAGCGGCATCGCCATGGCCACGGTGAGCGCCCTGGTGTTGAACCTGCTGTTCAACATCCTCGGCGGTGCCGAGCGCGCCGTGCACAACGCCGCGCATCAGCACTGAGTGGTCGGGCGGCTGCATTGCCGCCCTGCTCTTCCCCGCAGTAACCGCAACACCGTCGGCCCACGCTCGTGGGCCGTACGGGGCGCCTGCGCGCCGAAAAAACCACAAACAAGAACAAGAACCGGGAATCACAACATGAAGCGCATCACCTCGTCCCTGTTGCTGGGCAGCAGCCTGCTGGCCACCCTCCCCGCCGTCGCAGGCGACTGGCTGGAGTGGCACGGCGAAAGCCTGACGTACCTGTACGGCAAGGACTTCAAGGTCAACCCAGGCATCCAGCAGACGGTGACGTTCGAACACGCCAACCGGTGGAAATACGGCGACACCTTCCTGTTCATCGACAAGACCTTCTACAACGGCCAGGCCGATGCCACCAAAGGCCCGACCACCTACTACGGTGAGTTCAGCCCGCGCCTGTCGTTCGGCAAGATCTTCGACCGCAAGCTCGAGTTCGGCCCGATCAAGGACGTCCTGCTGGCCATGACCTACGAGCGCGGCGAAGGCGACAACGAGACCTACCTGATCGGCCCCGGCTTCAGCCTGGCAGTGCCTGGCTTCAACTATTTCAACCTGAACTTCTACTGGCGTAATACCGAGGGCAGCCGCCCCGGGGATGATGTCTGGCAGATCACCCCGAACTGGTCCTACACCATTCCGGTGGGCAAATCCGACATCCTCATCGATGGCTACATCGACTGGGTGGTGGACAACGACCAGACCCGCCGCGGCACCTACCATTCCAACCTGCAGTTCAACCCACAGGTCAAGTACGACCTGGGCAAGGCCCTGAACTGGGGCGCCAAGCAGCTCTATGTGGGTATCGAATACAGCTACTGGAAGGACAAGTACGGCATCGACAGCCAAGGCAACATCGACAGCAACCAGAGCGTAACCAGCGCCTTGGTGAAAGTTCACTTCTAAAAGTTGACTCAAAGATCAGGTTTTATGCCATAGTGCGCCAGGACGGAGCACTTGAGGCCCAGCGCGCAAGTGAGTAATCTGCGCGCCCCCTCGATCAGGGCAGGAAGGATCCTGCCCGCGTTTCCTGACCGCTCAGTCAATGAATTCGGGCGGTTGGCCAACGTGTTGCCAGCCTGAAACACCCTTTTCATCCGTTCAGAACGAAGTCGAGCAGGATGGTTGTGACCAACCCGGAAAGTTGGCGCAGCTCTTGCCAAACAACTGTGGCCAATCGAAAAAAGCTGACTCGAAAGACAAGAATAGCGCCAAAGAGCGCTGACAACAGATCTGACTCAAGGGAGCGACCTTCGCAATGCGTACCATCAATAGCCTGATACTCGCCGGCGGCCTGCTGGCATCCGGAGCCACGTTCGCCGGCGATCTGCTGCAATGGCAGAACAACAGCCTCACCTACCTGTGGGGCAAGAACTTCAAGGTGAACCCGGAAACCCAGCAGACCTTCACTTTCGAGCATGCCGATGGCTGGAAGTACGGGGACAACTTCATCTTCTTCGACAAGATCTTCTACCAGGGCAAGAAAGACGCCGGCAATGGCCCGAACACCTACTACGGCGAAATCAGTCCGCGGTTGTCGTTCGGCAAGATCTTCGACCAGAAGCTCTCGTTCGGCCCGGTCAAGGACGTGCTGCTGGCCATGACCTACGAGTTCGGCGAAGGCGACACCGAGGCCTACCTGATCGGCCCAGGCTTCGACCTGGATATCCCGGGCTTCGACTACTTCCAGTTGAACTTCTACCAGCGCACCACCGACGGCAGCCGCCCGGGTGACAACGTCTGGCAGATCACCCCGGTGTGGTCCTACACGCTGCCTGTGGGTTCGTCTGACATCCTGATCGACGGATTCATGGATTGGGTGGTGGACAACGACGAGAACCGCCGCGGCACCTACCAGGCCAACCTGCACTTCAATCCACAGGTCAAGTACGACCTGGGCAAGGCGCTGAAGATCGGCCAGAAGCAGCTGTACGTGGGTATCGAGTACGATTACTGGAAGAACAAGTACGGCATCAAGGACAGCGATGCGTTCACCACCGACCAGAACACCATGAGCTTCCTGCTCAAGTATCACTTCTGACGGTGCGCGGGGGCTGCTGCGCAGCCCTTTCGCGGCGCAAGGCCGCTCCTACAGGCGTAGGGCGCTTCCTGACTGTGGGAGCGGGCTTGTCCCGCGATCCGGGGGCTTGCCCCGGCCATCCTCCACGGTCACCTGGCCGGCCGCAGCGCCTTCCACACCTTGCCCACCCCACTCACCACGGCCAGCACCACCGCCCCGGCCACCACGCCGGCCAGGCCGTTGAGCACGCCTCCGGTCAAGGCACCGCCGCGCCCTTCGCTGAAGGCCTCGATGGCGTGGTGCAGCGGCTCGATGCCATGCACCAGGATGCCGCCGCCGACCAGGAACATGGCCGCAGTGCCGATCACCGAGAGGCTCTTCATCATGTAGGGCGCCGCGCGCAGGATGCCATTGCCCACCGCCTGGGCCAGCCCGGATGCCTTGGTGGTCAGCCACAGCCCCAAGTCGTCGAGCTTGACGATGCCACCCACCAGCCCATACACCCCGATGGTCATCACCACGGCGATGCCCGAGAGCACGACGATCTGCTGCGTCAGCGGTGAATCGGCAACGATGCCCAGGGTGATGGCGATGATTTCGGCCGAGAGGATGAAGTCGGTGCGCACCGCGCCTTTGATCTTGTCCTTTTCATAGGCCACCAGGTCGATGTTCGGGTCGGCCAGGGCTTCGGTGTGCGCCGCATGCTGCGTCGCATCCTCGGCCTTGCTGTGCAGGAGCTTGTGCGCGAGCTTCTCGAAGCCTTCGTAGCACAGGAAGGCGCCACCGAGCATCAGCAGCGGGGTCACCGCCCAGGGAATGAACGCACTGATCAGCAAGGCCGCCGGCACCAGGATCGCCTTGTTGACCAACGACCCCTTGGCCACCGCCCAGACTACCGGCAGTTCCCGGTCGGCACGCACGCCAGTGACCTGCTGAGCATTGAGTGCCAGATCGTCGCCCAACACGCCTGCGGTCTTCTTCGCCGCGACCTTGGTCATCACCGAGACATCGTCGAGCACCGTAGCAATGTCGTCGATCAGTACCAGTAGACTGCTTCCTGCCATGTTTGCGTGTTTCCAATGGGTTGAATGGGCCGAAGTCTAGCCCAAAGCGGCTGCCTTGAGCGCCCGACAAGGCGGGTGCTACCATGCCGGACCCTCTTTAGAGGTGGCCAGACAAAGGAAGATTCCCGACATGAGCACCATTCGCGAGCGCAACAAGGAGCTGATCCTGCGCGCGGCCAGCGAAGAATTCGCCGACAAGGGCTTCGCCGCCACCAAGACCAGCGACATCGCCGCCAAGGCTGGCCTGCCCAAGCCGAACGTGTACTACTACTTCAAATCCAAGGAAAACCTCTATCGCGAGGTCCTGGAGAGCATCATCGCGCCGATCATGCAGGCTTCCACGCCATTCAACGCCGACGGCGATCCCAAGGAGGTGCTCAGCGGCTACATCCGCTCGAAGATCCGCATCTCCCGTGACCTGCCCCATGCGTCGAAGGTGTTCGCCAGCGAGATCATGCATGGCGCCCCGCACCTGTCGCCCAACCAGGTGCAGCAGCTCAACGAGCAGGCGCGGCACAACATCGAGTGTATCCAGCGCTGGATCGAGCGCAAGCAGATCGCCCCGGTCGATCCGCACCACCTGATGTTCAGCATCTGGGCGGCGACCCAGACCTACGCCGACTTCGACTGGCAGATCTCGGTGATCACCGGCAAGGCCAAGCTGTCCGACACCGACTACGAAGCGGCGGCCGAAACCATCATCCGCCTGGTGCTCAAAGGCTGCGAGCCCGAGGCGGCCTGATAAAAAGCGGGGCCGCTACGCAGCCCTTGTGCCGCGAACGGGCCGCGCAGCGGCCCCAGGATTTCAGACGCTTACGCCACCACTCCGGCATCCGCCGTCAGCCCCACCTCCTCGATCGCACTGATCGCGCACTGCTCGTCGATATCCGACGTATCGCCGCTGATCCCTACCGCACCCAGCACCTTGCCGTCCTGATCGCGAATCAGCACACCACCCGGCGCCGGTACCACCGGACGCTCGCCCAGGCCATTGAGCGCCGCGAAGAAAGCCGGCCGTTGTTGCGAATCCAGCGCCAGCAGGCGCGAGCCCTTGCCCAGGGCGACAGCCCCCCAGGCCTTGCCCATGGCCACCTGCGGGCGCAGCAAGCTGGCGCCGTCCTCGCGCTGCAGCGCGAGCAGATGCCCACCGGCGTCCAGTACCGCCACCGTCAAGGGGGCGGCGTTGATCTTGCGACCGGCGTCCAGCGCGGCGTTCACCAGGCTGACGGCGACTTTCAGGGTCAATGCGTTCATGGAAAGGTCCTCTTCTTGTTGTGAGAAGCCCTGAGGGCAGTTGAAAACCGATACGACAATAGAACACAACGGCCAGATTTTTTGTATACAATATTTTTAGACTATCGTGCACGATCAGACGAAATGCCGTTTTCACCGGCTTCCCGACGAAAGCCACTTCTACAGATGAAAATGGATTGACCTAGGGCGTCGAGCGTGAATACACTCTGTCGCAAAGCAAGTTGTATACAATTACAAAATCGATGAGGCACAAACCATGAGCAAAATGAGAGCAATCGATGCAGCCGTTCTGGTCATGCGCCGTGAAGGTGTAGATACCGCGTTCGGCATCCCGGGGGCAGCCATCAACCCGCTGTACTCGGCCCTGAAGAAAGTCGGTGGCATCGATCACGTCCTCGCTCGCCACGTCGAAGGCGCTTCCCACATGGCCGAGGGTTACACCCGCGCCAACCCGGGCAACATCGGTGTGTGCATCGGCACCTCCGGCCCAGCCGGCACCGACATGGTCACCGGCCTGTACAGCGCTTCGGCCGACTCCATCCCAATTCTCTGCATCACCGGCCAAGCGCCTCGTGCCCGCCTGCACAAGGAAGACTTCCAGGCCGTCGACATCACCAACATCGTCAAGCCAGTCACCAAGTGGGCGACCACCGTTCTGGAGCCAGGCCAGGTGCCCTACGCCTTCCAGAAGGCCTTCTACGAAATGCGCACCGGCCGCCCAGGCCCTGTGCTGATCGACCTGCCGTTCGACGTGCAGATGGCCGAGATCGAATTCGACATCGACGCCTACGAGCCGCTGCCGGTGCACAAGCCAGCCGCCAACCGTGTCCAGGCTGAAAAAGCCCTGGCCATGCTCAACGAAGCCGAGCGCCCGCTGATCGTTTCCGGCGGCGGCGTGATCAACGCCGATGCCAGCGAAAAACTGGTCGAATTCGCCGAACTGACCGGTGTACCGGTCATCCCGACCCTGATGGGCTGGGGCACCATCCCGGACGACCACCCACAGATGGTCGGCATGGTCGGCCTGCAGACTTCGCACCGCTACGGCAACGCCACCCTGCTCAAGTCCGACCTGGTGTTCGGTATCGGTAACCGTTGGGCCAACCGTCACACCGGCTCCGTCGACGTCTACACCGAAGGCCGCAAGTTCGTTCACGTGGACATCGAACCGACCCAGATCGGCCGTGTGTTCACCCCGGACCTGGGTATCGTTTCCGACGCAGGCGCGGCACTGGACGCGTTCCTGGAAGTGGCCCGCGAGTGGAAAGCCGCCGGCAAGCTCAAGTGCCGCCGCGAGTGGCTGGAAGACTGCCAGCAGCGCAAGTCGAGCCTGCAGCGCAAGACCCACTTCGACAACGTGCCGGTCAAGCCGCAGCGCGTCTATGAAGAAATGAACCAGGTCTTCGGCAAGGACACCTGCTACGTCAGCACCATCGGCCTGTCGCAGATCGCCGGCGCCCAGTTCCTGCACGTGTACAAGCCACGCCACTGGATCAACTGCGGCCAGGCCGGCCCGCTGGGCTGGACCATTCCGGCTGCCCTGGGTGTGGTCAAGGCTGACCCCAAGCGCAAGGTCGTCGCGCTGTCCGGTGACTACGACTTCCAATTCATGATCGAAGAGCTGGCCGTGGGCGCGCAGTTCAACCTGCCGTACGTCCACGTACTGGTGAACAACGCCTACCTCGGCCTGATCCGCCAGGCCCAGCGTGGCTTCGACATGGATTACTGTGTACAACTGGCGTTCGAGAACATCAACGCCACCGAGGCCAACAACTACGGCGTCGATCACGTGGCCGTGGTCGAGGGCCTGGGCTGCAAGGCACTGCGTGTGTTCGAGCCGGCTGAAATCGCCCCTGCCCTGCTCAAGGCGCAGAAGATGGCCGAAGAGTTCCGCGTGCCGGTGGTGGTCGAAGTGATCCTCGAGCGCGTGACCAACATTTCCATGGGTACCGAGATCAACGCGGTCAACGAGTTCGAAGACCTCGCCCTGGTCGGCAACGACGCGCCTACCGCGATCTCGATGCTGGACTGACCGCCTGACGCCCCCGCGCCGGCTGTGCCGGGGGCCTTCATCTGCAAGGAGACAACCATGCCTCGCTTCGCTGCCAACCTGTCCATGCTGTTCACCGAGCAGGACTTCCTGGCCCGCTTCAAGGCCGCCGCCGACGCTGGTTTCAGCGGTGTCGAATACCTCTTCCCGTACGATTTCAGCGCCGCCGAGATCAAGCAACAGCTCGATGCCCACGGCCTGACCCAGGTGCTGTTCAACCTGCCGGCCGGTGACTGGGGCAAGGGCGAGCGCGGCATCGCCTGCAACCCCGAGCGCGTCGAGGAATTCCGCGCAGGTGTCGACAAGGCCATCGAATACGCCAAGGTCCTGGGCAACACCCAAGTCAACTGCCTGGCCGGTATCCGCCCGCAAGGCCCGGACTGCGCCACCGTGCGCAAGACCTTCGTCGACAACCTCAAGTACGCCGCCGACAAGCTCAAGGCCGCCGGTATCCGCCTGGTCATGGAAATGATCAACACCCGCGATATCCCGGGCTTCTACCTGAACACCACCAAGCAGGCCCTGGAAATCCAGGCCGAAGTCGGCAGCGACAACCTGTTCCTGCAATACGACATCTACCACATGCAGATCATGGAAGGTGACCTGGCTCGTACCATGGAAGCCAACCTGAAGCTGATCAACCACATCCAGCTGGCCGACAACCCCGGCCGCAACGAACCAGGCACCGGCGAGATCAACTATCGCTTCCTGTTCGAGCACCTGGACCGCATCGGTTACCAGGGCTGGGTGGGCGCGGAATACAAGCCGCTGACCACCACCGAAGCAGGCCTGGGCTGGCTGAAGACCCATAACGCAATCTAAAGATTGAACACCGACCTGTAGGAGCGGGCTCGCCCCGCGATTGCGATGGCGGATTCACCGCCGCCATCGCGGGACAAGCCCGCTCCTACAGGCTCCGCGAACAAATACAAAGAGGCACATTGTCATGGCTAAAATCGGTTTCATCGGCACCGGCATCATGGGCAAACCAATGGCCCAGAACCTGCAAAAGGCAGGTCACAGCCTGTTCGTCTCCACTCACCACGACGCCGCCCCGGCCGACCTGGTCGCCGCTGGCGCCGTCGCCCTGGCCAACCCGAAGGAAGTGGCCCAGGAAGCCGAATTCATCATCGTCATGGTCCCGGACACCCCGCAGGTAGAAGCGGTCCTGTTCGGTGAGAATGGCGTGGCCGAAGGCGTCGGCCCGAACAAGGTGGTGATCGACATGAGCTCGATCTCCCCTACCGCGACCAAGGCCTTCGCCGAGAAGATCAAGGCCACCGGCGCTGCCTACCTGGACGCCCCGGTGTCCGGCGGCGAAGTCGGCGCCAAGGCCGGCACCCTGAGCATCATGGTCGGTGGCTGCCCGAAAGCCTTCGAGCGCGCCCTGCCGCTGTTCGAAGCCATGGGCAAGAACATCACCCGCGTCGGTGGCAACGGTGACGGCCAGACCGCCAAGGTCGCCAACCAGATCATCGTCGCCCTGAACATCCAGGCCGTCGGCGAAGCCCTGCTGTTCGCTGCCAAGAACGGCGCGGACCCAGCCAAGGTACGTGAAGCGCTGATGGGCGGCTTCGCCTCCTCGAAGATCCTCGAAGTGCACGCCGAGCGCATGATCAAGGGCACCTTCGACCCAGGCTTCCGCATCAACCTGCACCAGAAGGACCTGAACCTGGCCCTGCAAGGCGCCAAGGAGCTGGGCATCAACCTGCCCAACACCTCCAACGCCCAGCAAGTGTTCAGCACCTGCGTTGCCCTGGGCGGCGGCAACTGGGACCACTCGGCGCTGATCAAAGGCCTGGAGCACATGGCCAACTTCTCGATCCGCGACGACAAGTGACAAGGGGCTGCCTTGCAGCCCAATCGCCGGCAAGCCGGCTCCCACTAGCCCGAAGTACTCCGCTGTACCTGTGGGAGCCGGCTTGCCGGCGATGAAATCCACACCTTTGGACCTGCGACCACAGGCTCAACGGTGACACCGAGCAACACCCGCCCCTGGTTCGGCCTGCACGGAGGCAGTTCCAGGGGCGTTTTCGATTCTGCAGAACAATAAGATTTTGGGAGCCTGCCATGTCGGTCGATCCACAAAGAATTCTCCGCGAGCTGTTCGATACGGCCATCGCCGCCGCTCACCCCCGCCAGGTCCTGGAACCCCACCTCCCCACCGACCGCACCGGCCGCGTCATCGTCATCGGCGCCGGCAAGGCTGCTGCGGCCATGGCCGAGGTGGTCGAGAAGAGCTGGCAGGGCGAGGTGTCCGGCCTGGTCGTGACCCGCTACGGCCATGGCGCCAACTGCCAGAAGATCGAAGTGGTCGAAGCCGCCCACCCGGTCCCCGATGCCGCCGGCCTGGCCGTGGCCAAGCGCGTGCTGGAGCTGGTCAGCAACCTCAATGAAGACGACCGGGTGATCTTCCTGCTCTCTGGTGGCGGCTCGGCCCTGCTGGCCCTGCCTGCCGAAGGCCTAACCCTGGCCGACAAGCAACAGATCAACAAGGCCCTGCTCAAATCCGGCGCCACCATCGGCGAGATGAACTGCGTGCGCAAGCACCTCTCGGCGATCAAGGGCGGTCGCCTGGCCAAGGCCTGCTGGCCGGCGACGGTCTACACCTATGCCATCTCCGACGTCCCCGGGGACCTGGCCACCGTCATCGCCTCCGGCCCCACCGTGGCCGACCCGAGCACCTCGGCCGATGCCCTGGCCATCCTCAAGCGCTACGACATCGAAGCGCCCAAGGCCGTCATCGACTGGCTCAACAACCCCGCCTCGGAAACCGTCAAGGCCGACGACCCAGCCCTGGCGCGCAGCCACTTCAAGTTGATCGCCAAGCCCCAGCAGTCGCTCGAGGCCGCGGCCGTCAAGGCTCGCCAAGCGGGCTTCAGTCCGCTGATCCTGGGTGACCTGGAAGGTGAGTCGCGCGAAGTGGCCAAGGTGCACGCCGGTATCGCACGGCAGATCGTGCTGCACGGCCAGCCGCTCAAGGCGCCTTGCATCATCCTGTCCGGCGGCGAGACCACGGTCACCGTGCGCGGCAACGGCCGTGGCGGGCGCAACGCCGAGTTCCTGCTCAGCCTGACCGAAAACCTCAAGGGCCTGCCGGGTGTCTACGCCCTGGCCGGGGACACCGACGGCATCGACGGCTCCGAGGAGAACGCCGGCGCCATCATGACCCCGCAAAGCTATGCCAACGCCGAGGCCCTGGGCCTGTCGGCGTCCGACGAGCTGGACAACAACAACGGCTATGGCTACTTCGCCGCACTGGATGCGCTGATCGTCACCGAGCCGACCCGCACCAACGTCAACGACTTCCGTGCCATCCTGATCCTCGAGACTCAGCCATCATGACGCCAGACAAGAAAGTCAAAATCCTCGCAACCCTGGGCCCTGCGATCAAAGGCGTCGACGATATCCGCCAACTGGTCGAAGCCGGCGTGAACATCTTCCGCCTGAACTTCAGCCATGGCGAGCACGCCGACCACGCCCTGCGCTACCAGTGGATCCGCGAAGTGGAGCAACAGCTGAACTATCCGCTGGGCATCCTCATGGACCTGCAAGGGCCCAAGCTGCGCGTCGGCCGTTTCGCCGACGGCAAGGTGCAGCTGCAACGCGGCCAGGCCCTGCGCCTGGACCTGGACACCACCCCGGGCGACAGCCGCCGGGTCAACCTGCCCCACCCCGAGATCATCGCTGCGCTGGAACCGGGCATGGACCTGCTGCTCGATGACGGCAAGCTGCGCCTGCGGGTGACCGCCAAGCACAGCGACGCCATCGACACCGAGGTGGTTGCCGGCGGCGAGCTGTCCGACCGCAAGGGCGTGAACGTGCCCCAGGCCGTACTCGACCTCAGCCCGCTGACCGAGAAAGACCGCCGCGACCTGGCCTTCGGCCTGGACCTGGGCGTGGACTGGGTGGCCCTGTCGTTCGTCCAGCGCCCGGAAGACATCGTCGAAGCCCGTCAACTGATCGGCGAGCGCGCCTACCTGATGGCCAAGATCGAGAAGCCGTCGGCGGTCGAGCAGTTGCAGGCGATCGCCGAGCTGTCCGACGCGATCATGGTCGCCCGTGGCGACCTGGGTGTGGAAGTGCCGGCCGAAAGCGTGCCGCAGATCCAGAAACGCATCATCGGCACCTGCCGCCAGCTGGGTAAACCCGTGGTGGTGGCGACCCAAATGCTCGAGTCGATGCGCTTCTCCCCTGCCCCGACCCGCGCCGAGGTCACCGACGTGGCCAACGCCGTGGCCGAAGGCACCGACGCAGTCATGCTGTCGGCCGAGACCGCCTCGGGCGACTACCCGCTCGAAGCCGTGCAGATGATGAGCAAGATCATCCGCCAGGTGGAGAACGGCCCGGACTACCAGGCCCAGCTCGACGTCGGCCGGCCCAAGGCCGAAGCCACGGTCTCGGACGCCATCAGCTGCGCGATTCGCCGCATCAGTGGCATCCTGCCGGTGGCCGTGCTGGTCAACTACAGCGAGTCGGGCTCCTCGACCCTGCGCGCTGCCCGCGAACGGCCACGCGCACCGATCCTCAACCTGACGCCGAACCTCTCCACCGCCCGCCGCCTGAGCGTGACCTGGGGCGTGCACTCGGTGGTCAACGATCGCCTGCGCCAAGTCGATGAGGTCGTTTCCACTGCGCTGGAAATTGCCCAGGCCCAAGGCATGGCCAGCCGCGGCGACACGCTGCTGATCACCGCCGGTGTGCCTTTCGGCAAGCCAGGGACGACTAATACGCTGCGGATCGAGACCTTGGTCTGAGAATGCCGGGGGGCGCTGTGCGCCCCCCTGTGGGAGCCGGCTTGCCGGCGATTGGAGGGCGAGCCCTCCCGTTACACCGATCCATGAAACCTGCGGAAAACCCGAGGCCCGAAGAGGCCCTCCGCTCTTCCATCCACCTTCCCGACTGCCCCATGTACACCAAGAATTTCGTCAACCCGTGCCCCGACTGGGCCACGGCCTTGCTCAACGGCTTCAGCCAGGTACTGCTGCTGCGCAATCCCTTGTGCGGCCTGTGCTGCCTGCTGGCCATCCTGGTCACCGCCCCGAACCTGGTCGGCGGCGCCCTGCTCGGCGCCCTGGCCGGGCTGCTGACCGCCCAGCGCCGCGGTTACGAACGTGCCGATCGCCAGGCCGGCCTGTACTGCTACAACGGCGTACTGATCGGCCTGCTGATTGCCGCGCTGCTGCCCTGGTCGGCCATCATGCCACCGCTGATCATCGCCGCCGGCGGCCTTTCCAGCATCCTCACGCACCAATGGCGCAAGCGCGGCGGCAAGCTGCTGATCGCCTACACCGCACCTTTCGTGCTGCTGGGCTGGGCCACCCTGTTGGTGGCAGAGCCCATGCCGGCCCTCTACACCGAGGCCAACCCGTTGTATGCCTTGCTACGTGGTGTCGGCCAGATCTTCCTGCTGGACAACCCGCTGGCCGGCCTGCTGATCGTCATCGGCATGTTCATCGCCAACCCCTATGCCGCACTCTGGGCGTTGATCGGCTCGGCCGTCGGCGGCGGTGTCGCCCTGCTGGCGGGCGAGGCCCAGGCTGCCTGGATGGGGCTGTTCGGTTTCAACGCAGCGCTCGCCGCGCTGGCCTTCAGCCGCCAGGGCGAACGTGCCTGGGTGACATTGTTGGCCATCGCCATGGCACTGTTGCTGCAGCCTTTATTCAACCTGATGCCTATCGCTGGCCTGACCGCACCCTTCGTCGTCGCCTGCTGGCTGATGCACCTGGGCAGCCACCTGGCGCAATCGGCCCAGCGCCGCAACGCAGACCGCTTGCACAGCTAGAACGCAGCCCCTAGGCTCAGGCCATCGCACAATGGAACGAGCCCATGGATAACCCTGCGAACCTGCGCGAGCGGCTCTACGTCGTCGTCTTCCAGACCGATACCGTCGCCGGCAGGCGTTTCGACAAGATCCTCCTGCTGGTCATCCTCGCCAGCCTGGTCACGGTCGTGCTCGACAGCATCGACGAAGTGCACCAGCAATACGCCGGCCTGCTGGCCGGGATCGAGTGGTGCTTCACCGCGATCTTCCTGGTGGAGTACCTGGTGCGGCTCTACTGCTCGCCCAAGCCCCTGCGCTATGCCTTCAGCTTCTATGGGCTGGTGGACCTGCTGGCGGTCATCCCGGGCATCCTCGCCCTGTACTACAGCGACGCCCAGTACCTGCTGATCGTGCGGGTCATCCGCATGCTGCGGATCTTCCGTGTGCTCAAGCTCAGCCCCTACCTCAAACAGGCCCATTACCTGCTCGCGGCACTGCAGGGCAGCCGGCAGAAGATCATCGTGTTCCTGGTCAGCGTATCGACCCTGGTGACCGTGTTCGGCACCTTGATGTACGTGGTCGAGGGCCCCGAGCATGGCTTCACCAGCATCCCCAAGGGCATCTACTGGGCGATCGTCACCCTGACCACAGTGGGGTTCGGCGATATCGTGCCGAAGACGCCGCTGGGTCAGGTACTGTCGTCGCTGGTGATGATCACCGGTTATTCGATCATCGCCGTACCCACGGGCATCTTCACTGCGGAGCTGGCCAACGCCCTGCGCGGCGAACAGCTGCAGCATGATTGCCCGACGTGCCGCAAGAACACCCATGAACACGGCGCGGCGTTCTGCTCGCGCTGTGGCAATGCGTTGTTCCCGAAGCAGTGATGCTTGCCTGTACGGGCCCTTCGCGGGTAAACCCGCTCCCACAGGTTTCGCCGTACCTGTTGAAGCGGGTTTACCCGCGAAAGGGCCGGGACAGACAACGGCATAACCAAAGTGTTTTTTGTTCTTTAACCCCTGCCAAGCCACCCGCTATAGTCGCTGGCAAACTGCCTACAACCTCTCAAGAACAAGGAAGCAACGTGAAAAAGCTCTTCACCGCATCGCTGCTCGCCGCCGGTATGGCCCTGGGCAACCTGGCCCAGGCTGCACCGACCCTGCTCAACGTGTCTTACGACGTGATGCGCGACTTCTACAAGGACTACAATCCAGCATTCCAGAAGCACTGGGAAGCCGAGCACAATGAGAAGGTCAACGTGCAAATGTCCTTCGGCGGCTCGAGCAAGCAGGCACGTGCCGTGATCGACGGCCTGCCGGCAGACGTCATCACCATGAACATGGCCACCGACATCAACGCCCTGGCCGACAACGGCAAGCTGGTGCCGGACAACTGGGTCACGCGCCTGCCGAACAACAGCGCGCCGTTCACCTCCGCCACCGTGTTCATCGTGCGCAAGGGCAACCCCAAGGCCCTGAAGGACTGGCCCGACCTGCTCAAGGACGGCGTGCAGGTGATCGTGCCCAACCCCAAGACGTCGGGTAACGGCCGCTACACCTATCTGTCGGCCTGGGGCTATGTGCTCAAGCAAGGCGGCGACGAAGCCAAGGCGCGCGAGTTCGTCGGCAAACTGTTCAAGCAGGCTCCGGTGCTGGACACCGGTGGCCGTGCCGCCACCACGACCTTCATGACCAACCAGATCGGCGACGTGCTGGTGACCTTCGAGAACGAGGCGGAAATGATCGCCCGCGAATTCGGTCGCGACCAGTTCGAGGTGGTCTATCCGAGCGTGTCGGCCGAGGCCGAGCCGCCGGTGACCGTGGTCGACAAGGTGGTCGAGCGCAAGAAATCCCGCGCCGTGGCCGAGGAATATCTCAAATACCTGTGGTCACCGGCCGCCCAGGAACTGGCCGCGCAAAACTACCTGCGCCCGCGTGACGCGACCGTTCTGGCCAAGTACACCGACCGCTTCCCGAAAGTCGATTTCCTGTCGGTGGAGAAAACCTTCGGCGACTGGCGTACCGTGCAGAAGACCCACTTCAATGACGGTGGCGTGTTCGACCAGATCTATACCAACCAGTAACGGTTCGCGACACAAGCCCGCACCGACAGATACGATCTCTGTGGGAGCGGGCTTGTCCCGCGATTGAAGCTTACTCAGGCTCGCTGGCGAAACACCAATGCCTTCAAGCCCCCTGCCGGGTCGACATCCGGAAACTCCGGTGGGTTCTCAAGCCGCTCGACGAATACCAGCCCCGGTGCATGCTCGCCCATGCCCTCGATCAAAAAGTCCGGCCCGATCCCCGGGTCATTGATGCACGCCAACACCGTCCCCTCTTCCGTCAGCAGCTCCGGCAGGCGCCGCAGGATCTTCGCGTAGTCCTGGGTCAGCACGAAGCTGCCCTTCTGGAAGGTCGGTGGGTCGATGATGATCAAGTCATAGGGCCCGTACTTGCGCACCTTGCCCCAGGACTTGAACAGCTCATGCCCCAGGTAGGCGATCCGGGAGGCATCGTGGCCATTGAGCCGGTGGTTGTCGCGGCCACGGGACAATGCCGCCTTGGCCATGTCCAGGTTGACCACTTGCTGCGCCCCGCCGGCAATGGCGGCCACCGAGAATCCGCAGGTATAGGCGAACAGGTTGAGCACCCGCTTGCCCGCGGCCTGCTCGCGTACCCAGCGGCGACCGTAGCGCATGTCGAGGAACAGGCCGTTGTTCTGCCGCACGCCCAGGTCCAGCAGATAGGTCAGGCCATCTTCGATCACTTCGCGTTGCTGGCACGGCTCGCCCAGCAGCCACTGGCCGGGGCTGTCCGGCAGGTAGCGGTGCTGGATGAGGATAGCCTGCCCAGTCCACTGCGGGCGCTCGGCGAGGCTGCGCAGCATGGTCTCCAGCTCGGCCAGCTGGCCCTCGGGCGGCTCGCGGAACAGCGCTACCAGTAGCACGCCCTGCAGCCAGTCGACCGTGATCTGCTCGAGCCCCAGCCAGCAGCGGCCACGACCGTGGAACAGGCGGCGGGTTTCCTGCGGGGCGGGGTCAAGGGCGGCGAGCAGGTGTTGCTCGAGGATATGGATCGGCGAGGTCATGGTGGGGTCGCAAGCAAAAAAGAACGCATTCTACCTAATGCCAGCCTATAAGCACTGTCAGAGGCTGCTACGTACCCCATCGCGGGACAAGCCCGCTCCCACAGGTTCACCGCTGTTCGCAAGAGCGGCGCATCCCTGTGGGAGCGGGCTTGTCCCCCGATAGGGCCGCAAGGCAAACCTCGCTCAATACCCCTTCACCGCTCCCCTGCCCGAACGGAACCACCACCCCTGCTGCATGCCTGCCGCCGCCAGCAGGATCGCCGCCACACCCAGCCACTGCAGCGGTGCCAGGCGATGGTCGAACGCCACCCAATCGACCAGGATCGCCGCGATCGGGTAGATGAACGACAGCGCACCGGTCAGCGCCGTCGGCAGGCGCTGGATGGCGCTGTACAGCAACACGTACATCAGCCCGGTATGGACGATGCCCAAGGTCACCAGGCTGGCCAGTGCCGATGTGTCTGCCGGTAGCCCTCGCACCCCGACCCAAGGTGCCAGGAGCACAATACCGGTCACCACCTGGACCAAGGCGATCAGGTGCGGCGGGGTACCGCTCAGGCGCTTGATGATCAACGCCGCCACGGCGTAGAGGAAGGCTGCACCCAACGCCAGGCCGATGCCTTGCAGATAATCCCCCGCCCCTCCCTGGCCGCTGCCATGGGCACTGACGATGGCCAGCATGCCGAGAAATGCCAGGCTCAACCAGGTCATCTTGGGCAAGGTGATCTTCTCGCCCAGGAACAGCGCCGCCAGCCCCACCAGCATGAACGGCTGAACGTTGTACACCGCCGTGCCGATCGCGATCGAGGCCTTGGCGTAGGAGGCGAACAACAGCACCCAGTTACCGACGATGGCCACCCCGCTGGTCACTGCCAGCAGGAAGGTCGTGCGGGTCAGCGCACCGGGCTTGAACAACCCCATGGCTGCGCAGATCAGCAGCAAGGTGCCGGCGCCGAACACACAACGCCAGAACACCACCTCCAGTACCGGCTGCCCGGACACCAGTACGAACCAACCGATGGTACCGGAGATCAGCATGGCGGCCGTCATCTCCAGCGAGCCGCGACGCAACGAATTGTCCATCTCACACCTCCTGTCGAACAGGGCCACAGTATGTGCGAGGCGACGGTCGACCATCCAGCGGATAACAAAGCCGTTCTCGCGAATTCACCTTTACTATCAAGGCGAATACAGGAAATCACCTAACGAGGGCGACATGACCGATACCATAGACCAGCTGTTGATCAATGCCTTGATGGAAGACTCACGCCGTTCGCTCAAGGCACTGGCTCAGATCAGCGGCCTGTCGGCGCCCAGTGTCAGCGAACGCCTGCGCCGCCTGGAAGAACGCGGCGTGCTGCGCGGCTATACGGTAGATATCGACCCCCGAAGCTTCGGTTACCAGCTACAGGCCATCGTGCGCATCCGACCATTGCCGGGACAGTTGCAGGACGTCGAGCGGCAGATCATCGCCATCCCCGAATTCACCGAATGCGACAAAGTCACTGGCGAGGATTGCTTCATCGCCCGTCTGCACGTGCGCTCCATGGAACAGCTGGACACCCTGCTCGATCGCATCAATGTGCTGGCCGAAACCAACACGGCGATCATCAAGAAGACACCGGTCAAACGCCGGCTGCCACCCATGGAATAGCAGTTCGGATACGCAACGGTTAATTTTTGTACACACAAATGTCACCTTAGGTGCCATTTTTGTGTGCACTTTTGTGCAGTAACGCCTCAGCACGTTACATACTTCCACCGCTAAAAACTGACCAATCGATCAACTAACAGCGCACTTCGAAAATAAAAACTGTTCATTTGGTCAACTTATAATTCCTCAATTTCATTCACTTATCTTTCAACAAGATAAATTCGAAAAATCCTCACGCTAAAAGTTGCTTTTCGCCTGGCATGGAACTCGCTTTTGTGTCCTCGTGTTTTGTATACAAGTTAAACAAAACATAAATACACAAGAACCCGCAGCGCCTGCCCCGGCAGGCCGTTGCGCCCAGAACCCAGTGATGCCAACGCTGCACCGACGAGATGGCGAGCCCGTGCGCATGCCCGATCATCGCAGTCCACACGCATCAGGAGCCTGCCGGAATGAGTACCAGCCTCAACCTTGCCCCTGAACTATCCGTTGCCAGCACCAACCCCACTTCGACACCACTCGCCGGTGATCTACCGGACCTCGAACTCAGCCCACGCCTGCATAACCGCGACTTGGCCCCGACCCGCAGCGAAGGCCGGCGCTGGGGGCGCTACAGCATCTTCGCGCTGTGGACCAACGACGTGCACAACATCGCCAACTATTCATTCGCCATGGGGCTGTTCGCGCTCGGCTTGGGTGGCTGGCAGATCCTGCTGTCCTTGGCCATCGGCGCAGCACTGGTGTATTTCTTCATGAACCTGTCCGGCTACATGGGGCAGAAGACCGGCGTGCCCTTCCCGGTGATCAGCCGCATCGCGTTCGGGATCCACGGCGCACAGATTCCAGCCCTGATCCGCGCGGTCATCGCCATCGCCTGGTTCGGCATCCAGACGTACCTGGCCTCGGTGGTATTGCGGGTATTGCTCACTGCGATATGGCCGCAGTTGGCCATCCATGACCAGAACAGCATCCTCGGTCTGTCGAGCCTGGGTTGGGTGTGCTTCGTGGCGATCTGGCTGGTGCAGCTGGTGATCCTGGCCTACGGCATGGAGATGGTGCGCCGTTACGAAGCCTTCGCCGGCCCGGTGATCCTGCTGACCGTGGCAAGCCTTGCGGGCTGGATGTACTTCCAGGCCGATGCGCGCATCGCCTGGTCGGTGGCCGAGCCGCTGACCGGCTACGAGATGTGGCGCAACATCTTCGCTGGCGGCGCCCTGTGGCTGGCGATCTACGGCACGCTGGTGCTGAACTTCTGTGACTTCGCCCGCTCCTCGCCCTGCCGCAAGACCATTCGCGTGGGCAACTTCTGGGGCCTGCCGGTGAACATTCTGGTGTTCGCCACCATCACCGCGGTGCTGTGCGGTGCCCAGTTCCAGATCAACGGCCAGGTGATCGACAGCCCCACCCAGATCGTCGCCAACATCCCCAGCACGCCGTTCCTGGTCCTGGGTTGCCTGGCTTTCTTGATCGTCACCGTGGCGGTGAACATCATGGCCAACTTCGTCGCCCCGGCTTTCGTGCTGAGCAACCTGGCGCCACGTCACCTGAACTTCCGCCGCGCGGGGCTGATCAGCGCGACCCTGGCAGTGCTGATCCTGCCGTGGAATCTGTACAACAGCCCGCTGGTGATCGTGTACTTCCTGTCTGGCCTGGGTGCCCTGCTCGGACCACTGTACGGCGTGATCATGGCCGACTACTGGTTGCTGCGCAAAGGCCAGGTCAACGTTCCGCAGCTGTACAGCGAGAACCCGGCCGGCGCCTATTTCTACACCCGAGGCATCAACCTGCGCGCCGTCGCCGCCTTCCTGCCCACCGCGCTGCTGGCCATCGTCCTGGCCTTGGTGCCCAACTTCCACAGCGTCGCGCCGTTCTCCTGGCTGATTGGCGCCGGCACCGCCGCCGCCCTGTACCTGCTGCTCGCGCCGCGCAACCGCCAATACCTCGACGTCAGCGGCGAAGCCATCGCCGTCGACCACAGCAGCCATTGATAGGGAGATCCTTCATGCGCATCTTGATCGCCAACGTGAACACCACCAGCGCCATCACCGACGCCATCGCCGAACAGGCCCGCAACGTGGCCTCGCCGGGTACCGAAATCATCGGCCTGACCCCCTGGTTCGGTGCCGAGTCGGTGGAAGGCAATTTCGAGAGCTACCTGGCCGCCATCGCCGTCATGGACCGCGTGCTGGCCTACGAAGAACCCTTCGATGCAGTGATCCAGGCAGGTTACGGCGAGCATGGCCGCGAGGGCCTGCAGGAGTTGCTGGATGTGCCGGTGGTGGACATCACCGATGCCGCCGCCAGCACCGCCATGTACCTGGGGCACGCCTACTCGGTGGTCACCACCCTGGACCGCACCGTGCCGCTGATCGAGGACCGCCTCAAGCTCTCGGGCCTGTTCGATCGCTGCGCCTCGGTGCGCGCCAGCGGCCTGGCCGTGCTCGACCTGGAGGCCGACCCACAGCGCGCGGTAGAGGCGATCGTCGAGCAGGCTGAACGGGCCGTGCGCGACGACAAGGCCGAGGTGATCTGCCTTGGGTGTGGCGGCATGGCCGGGCTGGACGAGCAGATCCGTCAGCGCACCGGCGTGCCAGTGGTCGATGGTGTCAGTGCAGCGGTGACCATCGCCGAGTCGCTGGTGCGCATGGGCCTGAGCACTTCCAAGGTGCGGACCTACGCCACGCCTCGGGCGAAGAAAGTGGTGGGCTGGCCGATGATGTTCGGTCGATAGGTTCTCAATTGCGCGCTGCCCGACCCACTGGCTCAGGTCGGGCAGCTATGCGCTCCATGGTCGCGCCACTGCCGCACGTTGCGGCTGAGCCTATGAACGACTCAATCATCCCGCGTCAGCACTTCCAGCAACTCGATCTCGAATGTCAGGTCCGAGTGGGGCGGGATCGAACCCACGCTGCGCTCGCCATAGCCCAGGTGTGCCGGCACCAGCAGCTTGCGCTTGCCGCCGACGCGCATCCCCATCAGGCCCTGGTCCCACCCTTTGATCACGCGACCGGTGCCGATCACGCACTGGAACGGCTTGCCCCGCGACCAGGACGAGTCGAACTCGCTGCCGTCGGCCAGCCAGCCGGTGTACTGGGTGGTGATCAAGGCGCCCTTGACCACGGCCTTGCCCTGGCCTTCCTCGAGATCGATGATTTGCAGTTCGCTGCTCATGCCTGTTGTTCCTGAAACGGATTTCGTGGCCGCCGTTTTCTCAGGAATGAACCGCTTTGGCAAGGCCGCGAGGCGCCTAGGGTCGCCTAGCCGAGCTGCTCGAAGGCTTCCTGGCCGGTCAGTTCCTTGGTCTGGTTGGCGAAGCAGTACCAGGCGGGTTTCTGTTCGACGAAGATCTGTAGATCGAAGTCCCAGGTTTCATCACCATCCAGCAGGCCAACCGGGATGGCGTAGAAGTCGTTGGCCTTCAGGCGGTAGTACAGGTGCGTGCCGCACTGGCCGCAGAAGCCGCGTTGGGCCCAGTCGGAGGAGTCGTAGACGGTGGGGGGCGTGCCTTCGATCTGGGGGGGTTGGCTGCAGTGTACGACCAAGAGGGGGCCGCCGGTCCATTTGCGGCACATGCTGCAGTGGCAGGCGCTGATATGGGTATTGTCGACGGTGACTTTCAGGTGGGTTTGGCCGCAGAGGCAGGTGCCTTGTTTTTCCAGGGGCATGGGTGGAGCTCCTTGGGGATTGGGTTTGGAAGTATAGGTTGGGGATCTCCTGTTGGGCTTGGGCATTTAGGTCGTGTGGGTATTCGTTTCTGGTGGTGGAAGTGTCAGATTTTTTGTGTGCGGGCCGGTAACGGCCTGCCGTCAGGCAGGCCCTGATTTTCACCAGGTCGGCCTGATGAACCGATCTCCGTACAAAATCGCGAATTGA